>JAAZLQ010000321.1 GCA_012799255.1 Bacillota bacterium | reverse complement strand
GTTTCCGAACCTGGTTATGTTGATGTAATCAGTGGCGCAACCGGCCTCACAGCCATGAGTAACCTTGCAGTCCGTGATGCTTTAGATAGAGCTTCAACCAGATAGTTCACCAACACACCCAACAGAAAAGCACCAGACTTAGGTCCGGTGCTTTTCACTATTTCCGCTATTAAAATCCCATGATATTATAACCTGTATCCACGTAAATCACTTCACCAGTTATGCCACTAGCTAAATCACTGGCCAAGAAAGTGGCCGTATCCCCCACTTCCCGCGCTTCTACCGTACGCCTGAGTGGTGCCTTTTGCTCATGGACCTGAAGTATATCCAAAAACCCAGATACTCCCCTAGCAGCAACAGTATTAATCGGTCCAGCTGAAATGGCGTTAACTCGCACGCCTGCAGGACCCAAATCATGGGCCAAATAACGTACGCTAGCTTCTAAAGCTGCTTTAGCAACCCCCATCACATTGTAACTGGGCATTACTTTTTCTGCCCCATAATAAGTGAGGGTACTAATGCTAGCTTGGCTGGCAAAAACCGGAGTTAGCGCCCGAGCCAAAGCAACCAACGAATAGGTACTGATCTCCAAGGCGGTTAGGAAGTCTTCCCTTTCGGTAAAAAGATATGGGTTTTGCAACGACTCTCGCGGAGCAAAAGCTAGGGCATGGACCAAACCATGGACTGTACCAACTTTTTCCTTGATTGTCTCCTGGACGTCTTCAATCTGCTCGGAAAAGGATACATCACATGGCAGAACGGCAATGGGTTCCTGTTGCAACTCGAGGGCTAACTTCTCTACTGTATCCTTAGTACGGTCGTTTTGATAGCCCAGAATTAAGTGGGCTCCCTGGGCATCCATGGACTTAGCTATCGCCCAAGCGATACTACGCTTGTTGGCAATGTTGAAAATAGCTATGCGCTTTCCTTGTAATAACACACGAACACCTCTTTAGTCTTTTTACAGGATATTATGCACTATTTTCAACTTTCCTGCGCACCATTTTTACGATCTGGTACCAACACCGCGTTCATTTAAGCGAAAAGCGAGACGCAAAAGACTATCCGTAAGGTGGATATCCTCCACAACAACGTCATCGGGAACATCAAGGTTTGCAGGCGAGAAGTTCCAAATACCCTTGACTCCACCTTGGACTAAGTAATCACAGATTTCTTGGCTAGCCTGCTTTGGAGTGGCGATAACACCAATGTCTGTAGCGTTGTCTTGAAGATATTGGGGAAGATCGCTAATGGGGCGAATTGCGCAACCACCATGAATGTTACCAATTAGATGGGGAGCATTATCAAAAATCGCCTTAATCTCAAAACCCTCGGCACGAAACCAATCATAACTGCCAATAGCCTTACCAATGTTGCCAGCGCCTATCAAGACTAATGAATACTTTTTATTCATTCCCAAGATTTGCTTAACCTGCTGAAGCAACTCAGTAACATTATAACCATAGCCTTGTTGCCCAAAGGATCCAAAATAACTTAAGTCAGAACGAATTTGGGCTGCAGTGAGGTCTAAAGCCTCGCCGAGTTGGGCTGAAGAAACCCTATCAACTTCTTTTAATTCTAATTCCGATAGATAACGGAAATAAACTGGTAAACGTCCCACAACCCCCTGCGGAATTGGTTCGCCTTTTTTCCTTCCTCGTGCTGTCATCATATTCCTCCTTGAGAAAGTGGTATGTTCGATAATTATTCGACGAATTAGCCTTGCATCCTTTTTCACAAGGCAAAATTAGTGCATAGATGTTTCCCCAGACTCATAACCAAGGAATAAGGGTGCAGATGTAGAACCAAGTAATAAAGGGAGTATATCCCTTGACGAAGAACGTAGTTTTGAATTTCGCAAACCAAAAAGATACAGATCGTTAACAGTAGCAACACAACCAGCTCCTAATCTGACTAGGAATTAGCTGACTAATGTGTAATACTTACTAGTGGGAGAGGATGAAATAATGTTAAAAGAGTTGAATAAGGGCCAATGGAGTCGTCCCACCGATAAATCTGCTGTTTATCTCGAAATTGCCCCAGGCCAAAGATGGGGAATTAGAGTCACTCTCATTGATAATTATGCCAAAGTCGAAGCTGTTGACGGCCCCCAGGGTGTCTGGTATAAGGCGCCAAAACGTTACTCTTCTGTCATCCATCCACCAAAACTCTGGGAAAGAATAAAGGGCGTTACCCTAGAGAGCAAAATCATGGAAGCGGTTCAAGAAAAACGCCTTGTGGCCCAGGAAGAGAATAGCAAGAGTGAATGACGTGCGTTAGATTGGGAGGATCTGGTTTGAAACTTTTGATTGTTGGCGACACGGTTGATCCACAATTATATGACCATTTTCGGCGCGATCGCTTTCCAGAGTCTATTGATGCAATACTTTCCGTAGGCGATTTACCGCCCTGGTATCTATCCTACCTCATGTCTGTTTTCAATGCGCCACTTTACTATGTGCGGGGTAATCATGACGATAACTATGCCCATAATCCCCCAGATGGCGGCGATGACATCCATGGAAAGGTGGTCACGTTTAAAGGTCTGACAATTGTAGGTTTTGAAGGATCGATGTTCTACCATCACCCTTCCGCAATACAATACACTGAACGTCAAATGAGGACGATCTGGCGCAAGATGGCCTGGCGTTTTCTGTTTGGACGTAAGATTGACATTGTGTTAACCCATGCACCCCCTTTTGGCATTCACGATGCAGAAGATCAATGCCACAAAGGGTTCTTAACGTTTTCCCACATCATTCACAAATACAAACCACGCTACTTTATTCATGGCCACACTCATCTCAATTATGGACTCAAGCAAAATCGCATTGATGTCGTGAATGATACCACAGTGATCAATGGCTACGGATTCCACATTTTAGAGTTTTAAATCGCTTCGCCTGGAGTGAACGAAATTGATGAACAGAGGACATGTGCAAGCATTTGACAGCACCAAAGAAAAATACGGACTAACAGAGTCGTTGGATCTCGGTCTACGAACTGTACCCGTAGACGATATTGTTGGTTCGGTCAACCGCTGGAGGGATTTTGATGCCCGTTTTCGAATCAAGAACCGCCACACGTTCCATCGTTACACCAAAATCAAGCAGGCGGTAGAACGTGGTAACATCATGCCACCTGTTTCCTTATACAAGGTTCGTGACAAGTATTACGTGGTTGACGGTAATCACCGAGTTTCAGCAGCAAAAGAAGTTGGTCAAACATACATTGATGCTCATGTAGTTGAATTCTTCCCCCCACCGAACAGTGAACTGAATCTGATCTGGCGGGAGCGTTCTATGTTCGAGCATAAAACTGGTTTAAGTGGCATTCAGTTCACAGAACTTGGTTCCTATGACAAATTACTTCTGCAAATAGAGGATTTTCGTAAAGAAGAATCTGAGACTATTGGGCTCGAACTGACTTTGGAGCAAGCTAGTTCCAGTTGGGAGCAGGAAATTTACAAACCTGTTTGCCAACTAATCCGCGAACAAGGTTTGTTGCGCGACTTTCCCAAACGCACAGAAGCTGACCTTTTCCTCTACGCTTCTTACCATAAAGTGGCCAAAAGCCGCCTGACGAAGGAGAAGGTTAGTTATAGAGAAGCGCTTAATGACTTTAGGGCCCAACTACCTGAGAAATCCCTTGCTGAACAGCTCCGTGACCTGATCACGGGGCTCTTCAGTCCGGATGAACATGACCAATGTCCGCAAGGGCTCATCTTGGATGAGGATGGCTTGGTGAAAGTGATCAACGATTGCCGTGGTTGTGGACGTTGCGTCGAAGGCGATAAGGTCAGAAGCCACATTTCTCCGCAAGATCCATTTTTAGACTACTAAACTGCAAGACCGCTTGTCTATTAGAGGTGATAGTAAGATGTTGACAGTATTGGAACGTTTACGCTCTATATATCCCAACCCCACCACGGCTTTGAACCATCAAAATCCCTTCGAACTGTTGGTGGCTACTATACTATCTGCCCAGTGTACAGATGAGCGAGTAAACATCATAACTAAGGATCTCTTCCCCGCCTTCCCCACCCCAGATGCATTGGCCGCTGCGTCATTTGAGGAGGTGGCTAGCTATGTGAAAAGCGCGGGTCTGTGGCAGACTAAAACCAAAAACTTAATTGAAACTGCCCAGATCCTCGTGGAAAAGCATGGGGGGCAAGTTCCTCGCACTAGGGAAGAACTGGAAGAGTTGCCTGGGGTAGGACGTAAAACAGCCAGCGTTGTGCTGGCTAATGCGTTTCAAATCCCGGCGATCGCTGTAGATACCCATGTTTTTAGGGTCGCCAACCGCCTAGGTCTGGCAAATGCCTCCAATGTTTATCAAACAGAACTGCAACTTATGGAGGCAATTCCTCAAGAACATTGGATTGATGCCCACCACTGGCTCATTCTCCACGGAAGGGCCCTGTGCAAAGCCCGGAATCCTCTCTGTCAAGAGTGTCCCTTAAGTGTACACTGTGCCTATTTTCAAGCAAATTAGTAGCTTAAGCTCCATATGGGTTGGGTTGTTCCGTACTGGCTTCAATAAAATCAATGTCAACATCGGTGTAGATGTAAACTAAGGAACCTGGATTTACCTCCGCTTCTGGGGCAGGCACCTGACCAATAATCCTCGTCCCTGGCCCCACTACTTCCACTCGAAAACCCTGTCTTTCCAAAATGTGACTTGCCTCATTAACGCTCAAATTACCCACATCAGGAACTTTTGCCTGCCTTACTACTGTACTTGCCGTGGCTTTGCGTTCAATACCTAAATAGGGTAAGACCTTTTCCGCCAGGCGGGCAAAGACCGGCGAGGCGATGATCCCGCCGTAAAATGCTCCTTGCGGTTCCCACAACACAAGTAGCCCCGCCATCTGGGGATCCTCTTCAGGTGCAAATCCAGCGAAAGAAGTGACCATTTTCGAGTGAGAATAGCGTCCATTTTCTACCATCTGCGCGGTTCCTGTCTTTCCTGCAATATCATATCCAGGCACATCGGCTCGCTTTCCCGAACCGTGTTCCACCGCTGAGCGTAACACATAGGCAGTCGTTTTTGCGCTTTCGCTAGAGATGATCTGACGCGGTTCTGGAATATCAGGCGGGAAACTCTCCTCCTCTGTTCTTAACTCCTTCACATAGTGTAAAACAGAATAGATCCCCTCGTTTGCTATCGCTCCAAAGCTGGCCAAGAGCTGAACAGGAGTAACTGTCAGTCCTTGCCCAAAACCAATGTTAGCCCAGGTGACCAAGGGTACATTGGGAGACGGCGATTTGAGGATACCCCCCATTTCCCCAGGAAAATCAATCCCAGTTTTGTGACCTAGATTAAAACTCAGCAGTCCATCATAAAAGCGCTCAGCACCTAAGTCTAGAGCCAATTTTGCGTAATAAGGGTTACATGAATTTTGCATAGTCTCTGCAAATGATTGGGAACCATGACCCCCACGATTCCAGCAGCGCACATTCCACCCCGATACTCGAATGTACCCGGGATCAAAAAAACCAGAGTGCAATGTGGCAACCCCTTCATTGAGGGCAATGGCTGCGGTAACGCCTTTGAAAGTCGAACCTGGCTCGTAGGTGTCAGTTACTGCAATGTTCTTGCGGTTTGCCGCCGGATACTTGTCAAACTGTTCAACATCAAAGCTGGGGTAGATGGCGTTGGCTAGAATCTCTCCAGTCTTTGGATCAGTAATTAGAATTAATCCGAGGCGAGAACCTGTCTCCAGAGTCGCTCGCTGAACCTCTGCTTCTGCTATGCGTTGGATAAAGATATCAAGAGTTAGTACTAGATCCCCGCCCTTTTCACCAGGTAAGTATCCCCGTACTCCATCCTCCAACGCCCTACCATGTGCATCCCGTTCAAATACAGTCTGACCTGGTTTTCCACGCAAAAACTCATCATAATAGAGTTCCAAACCTTCAAGTCCTTGATTGTCGATCCCCACAAAACCCAAGACCTGTGGTGCAACAGAGCCATAAGGATAAACACGAGTGGACGTTGGGATAACTCCGATTCCTGGCAGATCAAGTGCGATAATTCGGCGTGCTTGCTCGTCTGTAATCTTCTTTTTCAACCATTCCGTGGCTGACCGTTTGGTAATTCTCTGGAGGATAAAATCTTCATCAACTTCGAGGATATCAGCAAGGATTTTGGCGGTAGTAGGAGCATTCTCCACTTCCGCTGGAATGGCGTAGGCGGTATGAGCATTAATACTCAGCGCTAGCGGAATTCCATTACGATCATAGATAGTACCTCGCAATCCTTCGATGGGAATACGTTGGATTCGTTGTTCGAGTGCTTTCGTCTGGAAAAAATCATTTTGCCATAATTGTAGATAGCCTAAGCGCCCCATTAAAAAAACTGCTACCACAATTAGGATCAGGAGCAAAGAGAGGATCCTTTTTTGAACCAAGACTTCAGAGACTTTAGCCATTTTGTCACCCACCCGTTCCAAAGAGCTGAAGAATGTGATTGAAGATCCGACGCAACCAGGTAGCTAAACCAGTACTCTGCCGTGCCACTAAGTCCAAGCGCACAAACTCCCTATCTCCCTTAAAAACCACAAGTTCACCCACTTTATCGCCCCGATCAATCGGTGCCTTCAGGTCGCTAAGCATTTCGGTTTTTGTCGTAAACTCAAGATCAGATTCTTGCGTAGCCACGACAGAAAATTCTTGTGCTAAAACAGCATTTACCTGATGATCAACCCCGTCCGGCACCCGTACCGAAGTTAACACTTCTTCTGTGGAAATCATAGTTCGTAAATTGGAAAAGGCCCATTCAAGAAGTTTCTCGTTTTCAGAATTACGGATCTCCCTGCTGCGCGCTCCTAGAACTACGATGATCATTCTTCGCTCATGTCTCATACAGGAAGTGATGAGGGTATGCCCGGCTGGAGTTGTGGCGCCTGTCTTTCCGCCTTCCACTCCAGGCAAATCCAAAAGGGGATGGGAGTTGCTGATCTTGCGGTCTTGAGTTTTGAGATAATAATCTGGTGTTGCCAAAATACGCCTAAGCAGCTCGTGTTCGAGGGCTACTTTGAGAAGTCGCGCCTGGTCATAAGCAGTCGAATAGTTGTTGCTAAAAATAGATAGAAGCCCTGTACAATCCACGTAATTCGTATCTTTCAAGCCAAGCTCCGCAGCTCTTTTGTTCATCAGCTTGGTAAACTCAGCCTCCGAACCAGCAATATACTCGGCCAACGCCACCGCTGCATCATTGGCTGAAACTAAGGCTGTGGAATACAAAAGCTCCTCAACGCTAAACTGATCCCCGTCCTTCAAGTTAATCTGAGTTCCACCCCTACTTGCGGCCCTCGCACTGGCAGTCACCTGATCCGCCAGCCCTATTTTGCCTGCTTCCACTAACTCGACGGCCACTAGCAGGGTCATCACTTTCGTGATACTGGCGATCGAACGTCGCTGATAAGCGTTTCTCTCCAGAATTAAATACCCATAATCCCCGTCATAAACCGCATAAGCCACAGAACTCAGTTCTGGTGGCGGATTTAATGTTCCTCCAGCCACAGCAATCCCCATTTGGAAAAGCATGATGGTTAAGATTATAAAAGCGACTAGGCGAACCGAATGCATTTCTCTCCTCCCTCCCCTTCCCTAGAATAAATACGTGTCAACTGTCGTAATTAGTACATATACTGACAGAGCGAAGGGAAGGAGGATGATTGTGAAAACCGAGCTTTTATGGGATAAAGAGTCCCTTTTTGATCACTACGTGACCAGTCACCCCAGGGGCGACGTACTCCAGACCACAGCTTGGGGCAAGCTAAAAGCAAGTTCTGGGTGGAAGTATTTCCCCCTTGTGGTTATGGACAGGGGAACTCCCCAGGCTAGTGCACTGATTTTGGTGAAAAACCTGCCTCTTGTCCCAGCTACCATAGCTTATTCACCCCGTGGTCCCCTTTTCTCCTCTCCGGAGGCTTTAGATACTCTACTCCAAGAGGGCACCCAGTTACTTAGAAAGGAAAAGGCGCTAGTCTGGAAAATGGATCCGGCCATTTTAGCTGGTAACGAAACCTGGTCTAAAGCTGCCGAGCAACATAACCTGAAATGGGTGGATACTGGTTTAGATTTCCAGGGAGTGCAGCCCCGCTATGTCATGACCCTAGATCTCCAACATTCTTTAGATACATTACTTAATAATATGAAAAGTAAGACCCGCTACAACATCCGCTATGCCATGCGTAAAGGGGTACGCGTTGTTCACCTCAAGGAAAAAACACAGCTTAGCGTTTTTTATTGTCTTTTACAGGAAACCGCTAAGCGCGACAGCTTTACCATTCGTCCTATCAGCTATTTTGAAGAAATGTGGGAACATTTGGTCAAGAATAATCTAGCAAGGGTCTTCCTCGCCTACAGCGAGAGTACTCCACTGGCTGGGGCCATCTGCTTTCGGCTTGCCTCTCGCGTATGGTACGTCTACGGGGCCTCCAGCAATGAGCAACGCAACTTGCAGGCTTCCCATCTGCTCCAATGGGAGATGATTAAGTGGGCTAAGGGCATCGGGTGCACTGTTTACGATTTTCGGGGGGTTTCTGGTGATCTTAACCCAGAGCATCCCCTCTATGGTCTTTATCGTTTTAAAGACGGTTTTGGAGCCAAACTAGAAACTTATGTAGGAGAGTATGATCTCCCCATTCTACGAGGGGGGTATACCCTATGGCAAGGGGGATTAGCCCTGCACAACTTGATTCGAAGTTACAAGCGAAACAACTAGGTTTCTCCTCCTGGATCGAAGTGAACTTAAGCGCCCTAGAACATAACCTGAAGCAAGTTCAAAACCATAGCCAATCTCCCATCTTACCGATCCTAAAGGGAGATGCCTATGGTCATGGTGCTCCTGTGGTTGCAGCGTTCCTACAAAGTAAGGGCTGTTCACTCTTGGGCGTTAGTAATTTAGAGGAAGCGTTAGAGGTCTTGGAGTTTGTTAAAGCACCGCTCCTGCTTCTAACTCCCCCTTTAGAACATCAACTCCCACTTGTGGTCAAGCATGGTCTGATCCCAACTATTACTTCTCGTGATCAAGTGCCCAGTCTCGCGAAAGAGGCCGCACTCAAGAGTAAGACGATAACTGTGCACATCAAGGTGGATACCGGTTTTGGACGTTTGGGGATTGTACCTAGGGACTTTCTTGATCTAGTTTTTTTGATCAAAAAAACACCCCACTTGCGCTTAGGAGGTGTATTTACACATTTTTCGGTTGCCACTACGGATCGCAAATATACATTAGGACAGCTTTCAAAGATCTTGGCACTGAAAGAGCAACTTAAGACTATGAACTTCCCGACCAAAGTGAGTTGGCATGTTGCCAATAGCGCTGCTTTCTTAACCCTACCAGAAAGCCATTTAGACTTGGTTCGAGTCGGAACTCTGCTCTACGGACAATCTCCTCTCCCCCTTCCGGATGGTTGGGATCTAGCGGAAACCTGGCAATTTAAGAGCCGGATCATCCAAGTTCACACTCTACCAAAAGGCCACCCCATAGGCTATGGAAGAGACTATTATACTAAAAAACCCACCCGAGTTGGAGTGATCCCGGTGGGTTACGGACACGGACTTGATCTTGAACCCCAAAGCACACTCTGGCGACAGCTCAAACATGGTTTACACAGATCACTCCAAACAGACCATCCTATCAGATCTGCAGATGGTCCCCTACCGATCTTAGGTCGGGTTGGGATGGGATTAAGTTGTGTCGATCTGACCAAAGCACCTAATCTCACTAGAGGTGATGAGGTTACAGTTAGCATGCGCAGGGTCACTACTAGTGGCCACGTTCCCCGCATTTACCTGCAAGATGGCAGAGTTAAGTGCATTTTCTGGAACGGAAGGGCCCTTAATTCTAACCTAACCAGAATCAGTTCAAAAGATCTCTTTTAAAGAGTATCTCTTCCTCAGTGGCAGTCTGGGCCTTCAGTACGTAACCATTCTGATCAATGATACTAGATTGCCCTTCAAACTCTAAATCCCATAAACTTCCTACCAACATAGGATTGATCGCTAAGTCAAACTCCTTGTTCTCAGCCACCGCTTGATAGCTACTACGCAACCAATCACCCTGTTGCCACTCGTTCCAAGGACCATTATTGGCTGAGGGTTGCACTAGAATTTTGGCCCCCAGTCCTTTCAGTCGCTGTCGCACTTCTAGATGAAAGGCGTCGAGACAGATAGCCACTCCTAGATCTCCAAATGGGCTTTGCACAGCACTGACGTAATTGAGGGGAGCAGGTTCTAAATCGAGACCACCCTTGCCTTCCATGTCTACCAGATTTACTTTGTGCTGCCGATACACCACGTGTCCTGTAGGGGTAATGACTGGCGATGTATTAAAAATACGATTTGTCTGGCCCCAACGCAAGGCTGCCGATCCGGCCACGATCCAGGCTTCATACTTGCGAGCTGCTTTAACAAATGTACTCAGATAAATCCGCTCAACCTCTTTTGACCTGGCTAAGAGGAGGGCGCGTACAGCAGACACACGATTAGTCAGCATTTGATGGCCTACAGCCGCAGCGTGATGTAAAACTAATGCGGTACTAGCTTTTGCGAAGGACGGCTTTGCCCATACCCTATCAGGCGCGTTACACAATAAGCAAAAAGTACCTAAGTGTTCGGGAAAGGCAACTAAAAGGCGTCCTTCTCCACTCTCTTGGCGAACTCTTGCCATTATATCCATAATTCTCGCTGCAAAGCTCTGCTCTGTGCGATAATCTTCGACGTTTAGCTTCATTTGCACACAGGCTATCATTGGTCCCTCACCTCATTGGTATGGTTCGCCTTTGAGTCGCCTTTTCCTTCAGAAAAGCAACGTTTGACAGGGGTGATATTACCAAGTATGATCAGAGGTAGAGGAGGCGAGCCCGTTGGTGAATGTGGAACAAGAAAAACTGCTGCAACGGTTAAAGAGAATTGAGGGACAAATCCGCGGTTTACAGAGGATGGTTACTGAGGAGCAATCCTGTAGTGAAATCCTAACCCAAATTGCCGCTGCCAGGGCCGCGCTGGCTGGGGCTGCCAAAGTGGTTTTTGAACAGCATTCGAAAACCTGTATTGAGCAAGCCCTTAGTGACGAACAGGGTGCAGCAGATGCCCTAGAAGACCTATTTCGCTCCTTGAACCGTCTACTAAAATGAAACTAAGGAAGCCATTGCAAGGGGTCCACTGTTTGGTCCCCTATTTTGATCCGAAAATCTAGATGTGGTCCAGTGGACCATCCTGTACGCCCCACTAAAGCGATAGTCTGACCTTGTCGCACCCGATCTCCAACCCGCACTAGGATCTTAGAGTTATGACCATACCAGGTAGTAACTCCTCCCACGTGTTCGATAACTACTCCTAAACCATAATTACCCATGTTTCCCGCTTTAATAACCTTTCCTGGCGCAGCTGCCTTTACTGGCGTGCCTTCTGCTGCTGCAATATCGATCCCACCGTGGAAATGCCTGGCATTAAGAATAGGATGAATGCGATAACCATACCCTGAGCTCACCTTACCTTGTACTGGCCATTGCATGTTCAAACGACCACTATGGGCACGACTTAAAGCTGCCAAGCTAGTAATAGGGATGTACAAAACCTGTCCAGGAAGTAGTCGATCTGGATTGTTCAAATCATTATATACTGAAATAGCCCTAACAGTGGTATCATAACGATTAGCAAGCTTGGTTAAATTGTCTCCCCACTCTACTGTGTGGGAAACAACACTCTGTCTTAATATGTTCAGCATTCTTGTGGTCTCGGGACCGACCATACCGTCCGGCTTTAGCCCAACCGCTTCTTGAATCTGCTTAATTAGCCCCTCCGTTTCTCCTCCGAAAACTCCATCAACTGCCAGCACATACCCCAGTTCAACTAGTAACTCTTGCAGTGCCACTACCTCACTACCGCGCATACCCCTTTTCAAAACTCGGGCTTCGCTTGCAGGCGCACCCAGGCAGATGGAAAAAACGACCAACAGCAATATTAGGGAGCCACGGACGGTACTTTTCGACAATGGGTGCATAAAAATCCCTCCCACAGCTTTATGCATTTAGTATAAGCTGGGGAGGGAAAAAATATTCTAGACAATAATTAGAGTGTTTCCAAATAGTGATAGGCTGACATGGCTGCTACAGCACCATCGCTAGCTGCCGAGACAACCTGTCTCAGCGGTGTTGTGCGAACGTCGCCTGCGGCGAATACACCGGGAATAGAGGTTGCCATATCAGGTCCCGTGATCACATAACCGGCATCATCCAAAATGGAGGTGCCCTTGAGATAATCTGAGTTGGGGAAGAAACCAACGTAAATGAACACACCAGATCCAGGAACCACTTGGGTCGTTCCATCCTTGCGGTTACGGATCAAGACGCCGCTAACTCTATTCTCCCCTTGGATCTCCACTACCTCAGAGTCATAGATGAACTTCATCTTTGGATTAGCAAAGGCACGATCCTGCAAAATGGCTTGGGCCCGAAGAACATCTCTGCGATGAATAACAGTGACAGAATCTGCATAGCGAGTAAGGAAAATCCCCTCTTCAACCGCCGAATCTCCACCACCAACCACGATAACATCTAATCCCTCATAAAAGGCACCATCACAGGTGGCACAATAAGAAACGCCACGTCCTGCCAGTTCCTTTTCGCCCGGAACTTCCAACTTACGGGGTTGTGCTCCGCTGGCTATGATCACGCTACGAGCTTCGATGATACTACCTGAAACCTCGATGGTCTTTGGCTGTCCCTCTAGGTTGACCTTGGTTACTTCGCCCATCTTCCACTCGAGACCAACCTCTAACGCTTGGTTATACATGTGGTCTGAGAGCTCTGGCCCGCCAATGGTCTTAAACCCGGGATAGTTTTCGATCTCCAAGGTGTTCTGCATCTGACCACCGTGCAGACCCCGTTCGATGACAATCGTCTTCAAATTTGCTCTGGCACCATACAAACCAGCAGCAAGGCCAGCAGGTCCTCCGCCAATAATTGCGATATCGTACATTCACTTCTCTCCTTCCACTATTGAGTTCCCATTGCTTGTGCCAAACCTGGAGAAATCCAAGTGTCAGTGGTACTCATGATAATAGCCTCCACTTCTGGCAACTTCTCCACCAAAGCACGACCTTCCTCCCAACCTAAAACAAAAACGGCAGTGGAAAGCGCATCACATACGGCAGAGTCTTCACCAACAATGGTAACACTATGCAATCCCCGGGCTGGATAGCCAGTACGCGGATCAATAATGTGATGATAGCGTTGATCTTCATAGATGAAATAACGCTGATAGTCACCGGAAGTTACGACACTTTGATCATCCAAGGGCAGGATCCAGCGAATTTCGCTGGGCTGGTCGGGATCTTGTACACCCACGCGCCAAGGTACGCCGTCTGGCCTGCGACCAATTACCGAAATATCCCCACCCGCATTTACGATCGCTCGCTGTACTTTTGCCTCGCGCAAAAGGCGTGTACCATAATCCACAATGAATCCTTTAGCAATACCACCTAAATCCAAGACAGTTCCTTGGGGAATGCGTACTGTTCCTTGCTCGCGATCCACTTCCACTTGACGGAAATCCACCGTAGCTAGTGCTTCGGCAAGTTGCTCCTCACTCGGAACGCTATACACACCTGTACCAAATCCCCACAGCTCCAACACTGCACCAATGGTGATATCAAACGCTCCCTGTGTTAGATCACCTATTTCAATACCCAACTCAATCAAATCAATGGTCAGTGGACTTACCTTCACCCACTCTCCCGCTTGACGATTAATCTTACTGACTTCACTCTCATCGACAAAGCGAGAAAAGACCTTCTCCAGATCCCCCATGGTTGAAAATACCTCGTCAACCAACTGGGAAGAAGATGCTCCGTCTACCCTCACGTCCACAATCGTATCCATGAGAATCATGGAGCGTTGAGTAGTCGTTTCTTCAGTCTTCAACTCTGATTCTGATTCCGTCTCAACCTCAACTCGTACTTCCCCAGGTTCTTCTGGGAGATAGAGAAAATAATAACCTAAAAATCCCACCAAAGCAAGGCTCAGGAGGCTTATCACCAACACTAAAGAGCGTTTCACCATTATCCTCCTAACCATCAAGCACCTTGTCAAGCAATGCTTTGCCTTCCTGCCATTCTATTGTGTGCATAGGACAAACTGCTACACACTCCTGGCAGTTTGTGCACTTTTCGTAGTTAATCCGGGCCAAATTATCCTGCATATAGATGGCTTCTGTTGGACACACCTTAACGCAGCGCTGGCACGCAATACACCCAACAGAGCAAACCTGCCTTACTTGACGCCCGGTATCTAACGAACGGCAACGAATATGCACACCTTGCTCCTCATTGACCATAACGATAATGTCTCGCGGACAGGCTTCCACACACTTACCGCAAGCGGTACAGTTCTCTTCAATAACAACTGGCAAACCATTCTCATCCATATACATGGCATCAAAGGCACAGGCTTGAACGCACGAACCATAACCCAAACATCCATAGGCACAAGCCTTTTCTCCTCCTTGAGTAGCATGGGCGATACGGCAATCCTTAGGTCCGTCGTACAGGCCCTTTTGCTTGGCTTCTGCGAGACCACCTTTACATAAGACTTGGGCGACCCTGCGTTTGGGTCCATCCGTCTCGACGCCCACAATCTCTGCCACAAGCTTGGCAACTCTGGCCCCGCCAACAGGGCAGCCATCTACATTCGCGGCTCCAGTGGCTACTCCCTCAGCAAAACTACGACACCCTGCAAAACCACAAGCACCGCAGTTAACCCCTGGAAGAACTTCTTCGATCTCATCAATCCGGGGATCCGTCTCTACTGCGAACTTCTTAGAAGCAACAGCTAAGCCAAAGGCAAACAAACCGGCCAGAGAGCCCATACTAACGAGGGAAACTAACGTTGTATTCAATGCAAACCCCTCCTAAAACATCTTATACTAGGCCGGCAAATCCGCTAAAAGCTAATGACAATAAACCGGCAATAATAAAAGCAATTCCAGCCCCTTGTAACGGTTTGGGAATATCAGCAAACTCCAGTTCTTCGCGAATACCTGCAAGTAAGATTAACGCTAGCGTAAAACCCATACCTCCACCAACAGCAAAAACAACGGTTTGAATGAAGGTATAAGCACTCTGCACAGACATGATCGCTAAACCCAAGATCGCACAGTTAGTGGTAATCAAGGGTAAAAAGATTCCCAAAGCCCGATATAAACCTGGACTAGTCTTATGCAAAAACATCTCAACCAACTGTACCATGGATGCAATGACCAGGATAAAGGCTACGTTCTGCAAAAATGGTAATCCGAACGGGACCAAAATAAACGTTTCGATCAACCAAGTGGCAGCAGCAGCAACCACCATTACAAAAGTAGTAGCTAACCCCATCCCAATGGCAGAGTTGATCTGCTTGGATACACCCATGAAGGGACAGATTCCTAAGAACCGTACTAGCACAAAATTGTTGACAACAAACGCACTAATAAAAAGTAACAGTAGATTCATGGATTTCCCCCCTAATTAGCCTTTTTCTGCTTTGCAGCAATCATGTTCATCACTGCGATCAGAATTCCTAGAGTGATAAAGGCACCAGGTGGTAACCCCATAATCCCAAGAGTGGTTGCACCGTCACCCAGAATATTTCGACCAAAAATAGACCCTGCCCCTAAAACCTCCCGAATGATCCCTAAGAGTGTTAAGGCCCAGGTAAATCCTAAACCCATGCCCAAGCCGTCGAAGGCTGATGCGAGTACAGAGTTCTTAGAAGCATATGCCTCTGCCCGTCCCAAGACGATACAGTTCACCACAATCAGAGGCAAGAACAAACCCAGTGCTCCGTGCAAGTCAGGCAGATAAGCATTCATGGTTAGATCCACAATTGTCACAAAGGTAGCGATAACAATAATATACGCTGGAATCCGGACTTTACCGGGAATTACGTTCTTTAATAGACTAATCAGAGCGCTAGAGCAAACCAAAACAAAAGCTGTTGCCAAGCCCATAGATAGCCCATTTATGGCACTAGTGGTCACCGCTAGAGTCGGGCAAAGACCAATCATTAACCTAAACGTAGGGTTTTCTTTCCATAGCCCGTTTACAAAGTCCTTCCAAATACGAACCATTCTACTTCCCTCCCCTATACAGAGCTACTGTATCTCTCAGACCTTCCCGTACCGCTTGAGCTACCGCACGGGCAGACACTGTGGCCCCAGAGAGATTGTCAATGTCTTGGTTAACTTGAATGGGATCCTCCACGGTTTTACCTACAAAGCGGTTGCGGAAATCTTCTCCTTCAACCCTACTGCCTAAACCGGGAGTTTCAGAATGCTCGAGGACTTTAATCTTCACAATCTCATCGGAAGCCTCATTGACTCCCACAAGAACCCTAACTACACCACCATAGCCATTACCTTCTCCTACAAAGGCATAACCTACGATCTTACCCTGCTGGTCAACTCCTTGATAAACCAATGTTGTGGATTGTTCCCGTTCTTTCTCAGTCCTTTGGTCCTCATGCCTCTCGGTCACATCAGGGGTCAGCCGGACAATATTTACCGTGCTAGTCCCTGGTAGAACCTCAAGAACTGAGCTTTCCAAAGCACGAGCCAGATTCTCTTCTATTATAACACTTGTGTTCTGATACACTACAGATAAAACTCCGGCGGAGACCATGGCAATAACTGCAAGAACAACTACCATACGAACGGACTCATTCACTAGTCTTCACCCCATGTCCATAAATTCGAGGGCGCGTCCAGCGATTCAACAGTGGAGTTATGGCATTCCCCAGCAAGATCGCAAAAGTAACCCCTTCTGGAAATCCTCCGAATAAACGAATCAACATTATGATAAAACCAATAAACAGGCCAAAGATCCAGCGCCCCGCTTTGGTCACAGGAGAGGTGACCATATCTGTGGCCATAAACACCGCACCAAACAATACACTTCCAGACAGGAGGTGGAAAACGGGATCTTGCCCTGCAAAGACAGCGATCACTGCAACAGAGGCCAAAATTGCAACCGGAATACGGTAATCGACAACTCCCTTGTAGAACATATAGATTCCACCCAATAAAATGGCAAGAGCGGAAGTCTCACCTAAAGATCCTGCCACTGATCCGAAGAACAAATCGCGAATATTAGTTGCTGCAGCACCCGTTACTAGGGGCGTTGCGGTTGTAACCGCATCAAAAGGAGTGGTCCAGGTAGTCATAGCCACCGCAAACGACGCTGTTAAGAACGCTCTTCCCACCAAGGCAGGATTAAAAGGATTCTGACCTAATCCTCCAAAGACCTGTTTACCTATGGCAATAGCAAAGGCCGAGCCTAGAATGACCATCCAGCTAGGCAAAGTAGGGGGCAGAATTAAGCCTAAAAGAACCCCAGTAACAAGGGCACTTCCATCTGCAACTCTAATCGGTTGTTTACGTATCCGCTGGAAGATGGCTTCTGTAGCTATGGCAGCTGCAGAAGACAAAAGCAGAATTCGTACTGCATCAAATCTGAAAAAGTAGATAGAAGCTGCAATAACCGGCAATAAGCCGATCAGTACCGTGAACATAATTTTCTCTGTTGTATCTGCATCTCTAATATGGGGAGATGGAGAAACTAACAGTTTTCTGTCATCCATTGCCCACCCTCCTTTTATCTCGATTTCGTCTCTTTAGCAACGATTTCTGATTTGGCAAATCGGATGTAATGCAACAGTGGTCTCTTGGAAGGACAGATGTATGTGCAACATCCGCATTCAATGCAATCTAAGGCACCATATTCGCGAGCGTTATCCCATTGTTCATTCATGCCAAATGCCTCTAGCTTGAGGGGCAGGAGGTTGGCTGGACAAACATCAACGCACCGCGCACACTTAATGCAAGGCATAGAATCTGGAGTACGGCTCTCACCTTCTGCAAACGCCAACACACCACTGGATGTCTTGGAGATGGGAGTATCTAAATCAAACTGGGCCCCCCCCATCATGGGGCCACCAACAACGATTTTTTCTGGAGTTTGACTAAAACCTCCGGCGGCCTCCACCAGGTCACCTAAGGTGGTACCGATGGGGACCAAAAAATTCTGTGGTTCTTTAATCGGCGTTCCTGTTACAGTCACAACCCTGGAAATCAATGGCTCGCCGTCGCGCAATGCTTTAGCAACCGCCCAAGCGGTACCCACGTTTTGAACAATGACACCCGCTTGAAACGGAAGTCCGAGACTAGGAACCTCGCGCCCAGTAAGGGCCTGAATGACTTGCTTCTCCCCGCCTTGGGGATACTTCGTGGACAAGGAAACAACCTTAATGGCACCAGCTTTGGCTTTCAAAGCAGCAATGGCATCAGGTTTATTATCCTCAACTCCAATAATGATGTTCCTTGCTCCTGCCACTTTAGCCATTAGTTTAGCACCGAGAATAATATCCTCGGGACACTCCACCATTAATCGGTGATCGGCGGTGAGATAGGGCTCGCATTCACAACCGTTAATAATTAAATAATCAACAGTGACTCCCTTGGGAGGAGTAAGCTTGAGGGCGGTAGGAAAACCTGCGCCACCCATACCAACTATGCCGGCTTTTCTCACGCGTTCCAGAATTGTCTTAGCATCGAGCTGAATTGGATCATGATGGGTCTCTTTGTCTGCCCATCTTTCTTCTCCATCATTCTCAATTACAATTGATGTAATAGTGCGTCCTGACGCATTTCTCCTTGGCTCGATAGCTACTACTTTTCCTGATACTGGCGAGTGTACAGGTGCACTGACAGTTCCACCGGCTTCAGCAATTAGCTGTCCCTTTAGAACTTCATCCCCTTTTGCAACTAGAGGTTTCGCTTCAACACCCACATGCTGCAAAAGAGGCACTACTAGTTGTTCAGGTGCTGATAAAATCCTGATAGGAGTGCCGCTAGTACTCTGTTTCCCGTCATTCGGAAAAATACCTCCGAAGAACGATTTTACTCGTCGCATGTATCAAATCACCTCACACTCTTTATGTAATATGTATGATAGCGCGGGAAAAATCCACGCGCACCATCCCCGGCTACATATTCGGGTTCGGCAGTTGTTAATCCTGCCTAAAACAAATTTTTCATATCTATGAAACCCAATTGGCGCCAGGCCTCGTAGACCACTATAGAAACAGTGTTCGATAAGTTTAAGGATCGAACGTTTAGTTGGGGCAAAGTAATGATATTTTCCTTGTAATTCTCAAGGAGACTAACTGGAAGCCCCTTAGTTTCACTACCGAATAGGAAGTAATCACCGACCTGGTACTCCACTTCTGAGTAAAGCCGGCTACCTCCCGTTTCCACCATGTACAATCTGGCTGGCTCTTCTGACGCCAGAAAGTCGGCAAACGAATCATGGACTTTGAGGTCCAAGTACTGCCAATAATCCAATCCAGCCCTCTTCAGCTTGGGATCGCTGAGAAAAAAACCTAGTGGTCTTACTAAATGAAGCTTGGCTCCTACACCAACACAGAGCCGAGCTATATTGCCAGTATTCGCAGGAATCTCTGGCTCAACTAAGACAATGTGCACCATATCAACCCCTTACATGATAAATGAGGGCTGACCCGCAGCCCTCACTGAATTGGAGAAATTTAAAAAGAATAGCGGATAAAGACTTGGGTTTGCTCTTGGGTGAACCCGGCACCCAGAGTCAGGGGCAGTTCTGACATTGATAAAAGAACATGCAAACTGAGTCCTTCATTCACAAGAGTGACATCTAGTTTCACTTTCTCCCCAGGCTCTAAGTATGACATCCCGATCCCAAAAGAGCTTCCGAGAGACAACGAAAACCGCCAGACGCCTTGCCTAGTAAACTGAATATATGGGCTGATGCTGTACTCAAATTCACCGAGTTCAGAAACGAACAACTGGGCAGTTCCTGCCAACCCACTACCAACATCACCGTAACTACGAGTAAACTCTCCATAGGCCCCCACGTGGGGCTCCATAGTGGTCAAAAAGGTTGACAGAATGGGACGCCTTGTATTGGCCACAAACAATTCTAGGGTGTAGCCAATATTGCCCATGACCACTTGCTTGTGACCACTGAACCAACTGGCAGGAGGTTCATCGCCTTCCGAATGGCTGAGGAAACCTCCAACACCCGTCTTTTCGATACCAAATAGACCCAGGCGTTTAATGTTCTCTTGGCTCAAGCCAAGACCCGTTTGCCAACCCTGGGGTCCGAAACCAAAGGGCAAATCTTCTGCTTCAAAGGCCATGGCGCTTTGGGAACACACCAGGGATACGATCCCAATTAGGCTGATAATAATAAGACTGCGAAACCAAGCATCCAATGGCGGCCCTCCTTAAATCCTTTCTTCCTTCACCTTTGGCAGTTCCATTAGCTGCTCCGTAGTAAGTTCCGGATTAAGTTCGATATTGGACATACTCATTTTCCCTAAAAGAGTCTCTCCTTCAAACACTGTTATTTCGTAAGGAACCCAACTGTCATCTTTGACGCGCACCTGCCAGACTTGCTCATCTGGTGCGTCAACTTCGAGCAAATAGTCACTGACACCATCCGTCGTGACCACTTCTAGAACCTCAACATTGTATTGCGAAAAGTCAAAGTACGTTGTCAGCTCAGTGGTGAGCTGTGCTATGTTTAAAGCGGAGAGTGCCTCTTTACTCGCATCCTCAAGGGTCTGTACGGTAATCATATTGACCACCGGCTGAAAGATCCGTAGTTCCATCTTGCCTTGGTCAGCCACCATAATCATACCCCTTAGGGCACTTGGCTCTTTAAACTCTAAACGAGCAATCTTCTCTTCAATACTTCCTAGGAGATGAAAAACTACTACTTCGTTTCTTTGTCCCCTTATTTCACTTACCTGTGCTTCTAAGCTTAAGTCCCTGACATCTTCTACTGCCAGCTTAATTTGGTCAACCACCATGGCAGCTTCTTCAGAGATAGAGATTTCACTCATCACTTCTTGATACTTCTCAGTGAAAAGATCTTCCTCCTTCTCCTGCTCGTCTTGCTTTTGAGGGGGTTGATTCAAGTTCAACTGAATCGTTTTCGGCGCAGTCTCAGCAAAAGTTAGTGATGAAAAACCGGAGATGATTAAAACAGAAATAAAAATAAGTGCAATGCATGGTTTTAAATAGTGTTTCATTCTAAACGACTCCTCATTCAATTCGTAGTTACCCCTCTTACCCCCAAATTGCCCCTTAACCCAGTTGCACATAAATTCAACAAGTTGTACAATGGTGATTAGATGTTTGAAAGGAGGGATGCCCTATGCCCATCTATGAATATAAATGTTCCAACTGTGGTACCTTTGAACTCAAGCAAAGCATAAAGGACAATCCCCTTACCAATTGTCCCACCTGCGACGCTCAAGTTCAACGTCTGATCGGAAAAAATGTTGGCATTATCTTTAAAGGATCTGGCTTCTACATCAATGACAGTAAGAGCGACTCTAAAGGAGAAAGCTCCGCATCATAAGCGAAAGATTTTAAACTGCACCTTCATTTGAAGGTGCTATTCTTTTTAATAGCCTAGCGACCTATTAACCACGTTAATTTTGGGACTTCCTTCTGCGACAAAGTGATGCCAATTCTCAAAAAAGATGTTCAAAGCCCGTTCTTTATGGAATACAGTTAGTCCACTATTATGCGGAGTAATAATCACATTCGGCATAGTCCAAAGTGGATGATCCACAGGCAATGGCTCCGGGTCTGTTACATCTAAAGCCGCTCCAGCAATCCAGCCCTCTTGTAAGGCCAAGAGTAGATCCTCCCCAGGGATCAAACTCCCCCTACCCACGTTAACTACCAAGCAATGGGCAGGCAATCTCTGCAGGAGATTCCTATTCAAAAATCCAATTGTCTTCGGAGTTTCCGGAACAGAACATACTAAATAATCAAACTCAGCCAAAAATCCTTCGAAACGATCCATGCCGTAAACCGCTTCAGCATATTCTTCTTCACCTTGTGGATGCTGTCTAAACGCTAGCACCCTACAGTCAAATCCCTGTAATCTTCTTGCTACCTGCCTACCAATATCACCAAAGCCTAAGATGCCAACAGTAGCACCGGTCAGTTCTCGAAAGGGTATTGGCAAACGAGGTTCCCAAATCCTCTGATTTTGATGATCGCGAGCCAGATGCAAACCACGATTGAAGCTGAGGATAAAGCCCAATACATGCTCGGCTATATTAGAACCGAAAATTCCCCGTCCATTAGTAAAAACCATCTCTGGATTGCCCCAGCGAGCTGCCAAGATTCTCTCTGCACCGGCATAAGGTGCCTGCAACCATCTGCATTTCACCGCTTCAGCCAGCACTTCAGATGAAGCCCAGCCCAGAATAACATCAGCGTCTGGAGCCCACTTTAGTGCCTCTTCTTTCGTAAAACCTTTCAGCACAGTAGCCCCTGTCTTCTTTTTTATCAAAGTCAGATCCGCATCATCGAGATCTTTCCATACAACCAAAAGGCGCATGCACATTCCCCTTTATGGTAAAGTCAATGCTGGTCTAGTTAAGCGAATGGTGTTCCCTTCTTTGATCACTGTAGGGGATAGAATCCTTTTGCGCTGTAGTACCTGAGGAACAGGGTTCGCCACGTTAACTGGCTGAACCTGTGGAGGCAAAGTATGATACCACTGACCGTCATGGATGAAGTAAAGCCCTTGATCCATCCAAATGCTATTCTTTCCACTCAACTCCCTGCTTACTAAGGCAAACGCTTCTGTGTCCACATGAGTCACAAAAATCTTCTCGCCCCCAGAGGCTAACACAGTTACTGCCAACATCTTGCCCCCAGATGACCAGCTAAACTCTGTAATGTGCCCTTGGATAGAACTTGAATCCACTGTTCTTGCGAGATGCCCAAAGCGGTCATAAATCCACAGCATTCTCGCATCCTCGTTGTCCACCAACATCGCTAGATGATCTCCAGTGGAAGACCAGGCATAATCTACAATCTGGACATCTTTAATCCAATTTACATTCTGTCCTGTTTGCTGATCATAGATAGTAAGGTTTTCCACTATGTATCGACCTTTAGGATCACTTCGCCCATTCTGGTCATAATTCCTTCTGGCATTTAATCTTTCTATCAGCCCTTCATCTGTAACTAGCCGTGGTTCCGACCAATAGTTGACCAGGTTTGCTTCTAGACGATTACGCCGGTCGATCATGTCTGGATGGGTACGAAATACTTTTATAGGCAAGTCTTCGGAATCAGCCTGCTCAAGCTCATCTAGGAGAGCGATGGCGCCGATGGGGTCAAATCCTGCTGCCACTGCTAAGCTTTGGCCTAACAAGTCCGCTTCATACTCCGCCTCCCGTCCAAGACCCAATTGCACTAATTGCACTAGTGTGGCGCTAGCTAACCTCAGGACATCTGCAGAAAGGAAATCCATCGCCATGACACCTACTTCAAATAGCACAGTCATACCCATTTGCCGCAACACAGCATTAACACCATGTTTCTTCTCCACATGGGCAAGCTCATGCCCCAGAACCGCTGCTAATTTTGCTTCATCAGAACCGATGGCACTCAAAAGACCCCTGGTAATGAAAACATATCCCCCAGGGAGAGCAAAAGCATTAGCCTCGTGGGAGTTGAGCACTGTTAAAGTGTACTCGATTCCATCTCTCTGAGTGACCGCGACCAAACGTCCGAAGATCTCATCTACCCACATACGTTGTTGAATTGGTAAAATGTACTCTCCCCCATAGCGTTGGATTAGATCGGGAATGGCCCCAGACCCCAACGTACGTTCAAAGTTGTCGCCTATAAGAGCTGTGGCCTCTGTTGCGACGGGGAAAAGACCTACCAAAACAAAGACAATGAGAAAAGCGACCCAGTTACGATATTTGTTGCTCTTCAAAACAACCACCGCCAATGGCTCAAAATATCCTGAAGCAATGGAGGCTCACTCACCGTATCTCCGGTGCCACTAATCGCTACCGAAAATCCTTCGTTAACAGGGAGAACGATGAAAACTCGAAACTCCACAAGTCTATTGCCATGGCCATCCTTGTAAGAATAGGCACAAAGCACACCATCCTCACCTGCAAAATCCACCTCTGAAAGCGCGCTTTCTAGCCGAAACCCTTCTAGTCCGCCAGGTGCACCATAGAGTTCTAAAGATCGTTCAGCCAATTCTCTAGAGGAAGCATCGAGAACTGTACCTAAGCGTTCAAAGTAGAGAAGATCATAGTCCCCTTCACCATAAAAAACTGTAAGGAGCGATGTACTCTGGTGAGCCTGGTATACCCATTGATCCGAGATGGTCGTGCTATAAAATCCGGTGGGATCTGAAAAAACAAACGCTTCCACCCCTGCACAGAACCCCACGATTACTACCAGCGATGTGATCAATAAGGCTCCACGTTTGGCCACAAATCCACCTCCTACGTAGAATCCCGCACTACCAAGTGAGCCGGAAGCATCTGATGATCAGGGAAAACTCCAGAACCATAAATCTGGGCGGTTAGCATTTGGACCGAAATCTGCCCCAACTCATAAATGGGCACCTGTACTGAAGTCAAGGCGGGCTGAACGTAGGCTCCCAGAATAGTGTTATTAAAACCTACTACAGCCACATCTTTCCCTACTACAAAGTTGCGCTCCTGCAGTGCCCGCATGGCACCGATGGCAACCAGGTCATCCACTGCAAAAATCGCAGTAAAACTCTTACCTAGATCCAAGAGGCGCAAAGTAGCCTGGTACCCACCATCAACCGAAAACTCGGAATGTTCTATCAAACCTTCATCCGGTTCTACTCCATGCTCGCGGAGGGCCTGCTCATATCCTAGCAGGCGATCTACACTTACTATATAACGCGGATCCCCATCTAAACAGGCAATTTGCCGATGACCCTGTTCCAATAGATAACTCACAGCGGTCTTGGCATCATCCACATTGTCGTTATTCACCCAATTGATTTCTTCCGGACCATCATATCGCCCGATTAACACAAAGGGAAAACCACCCTTAGTCAACCGTGGTATAAGTTGGTCGTTTCGATGAGAAGCTAACAATATCACGCCATCCACTCGTCGTTGTCTCAACAGGCTTAAACACTCTTCATCTTCTTGCTCAAAGGAGTTGCTAGTAGATAATACTAAGTTAAGCCTGTGTTTGTGAGCAACCGAGGAAATTCCTTGGATAACAGCCGGAAAAAAAGGGTTAGCAAAACTCTCTTCTGTTAAGCGAGAACGAATAACCCCAATACTGTTGCTAGTTTGGTTCACAAGACTACGGGCGATGGCGTTGGGATAGTAGCCCAACTCGGCCATGATCGCGCGCACCCGTTCCTTGGTGTCCGGACTAATCCTGGGATGATCAGCAATTACTCTGCTGACAGTGGAAGGTGACACTCCGGCCAACTTTGCCACATCCTTGATTGTCACATTTGCCATCGAGACCACTTCCATATCAAATACTTCGTATACAACGTCGCTGTTCTTATACTACAAGACCCAAGATGATCCCTTCCCCACTTCTAGTTCTGGAGGCGATTCTTTGTCAAACCGTACATCAAAGTTGTTCGTTGGCACATTAGGCGTTGTGGGCGGATTTACCGCTCTGAGGTTTTTACTTACTCAGGTGACCCGGCAAAGTTTAAGGATTATCATGACAGATCCCTATGTAGAAAACCTGGCAGAATTATTTACTGCCACCAAACGGACTGGAGTTCAAACCATATTGGAAACTAACCTTAGGGCGGAAAGGGCCGAACTCCTAAAACGCCCCCTAGGCAGCCACCGTAACTTTATAGATTTTGATGGCTTGATGTTTGTTTCTAGCCACCTGGACAGACAGCCCCTCCCCCATACCATTCCCGTGGGGACAGACGTGATCATCGGTCCTCAAGCTAAGCGGCCATTAAGAGTGAAAACCCCCCTGATTGTCTCAGGAATGGCTTACAAAAAAGCCCTCTCCGCCAAAATGAAATATGCCTTTGCACTTGGCAGTTCGCTGGCGCAAACAGCCACCAACACGGGTGAAGGTCCCTGGTTACCAAAGGAGCGGGAACTTGCCAACCTTTTGATTGTACAGTATCCCCGCATACCGATCCATCGTGACTTGGACATGTTGACCCAGGCAGACGCTGTGGAATTGCAAATTGGTCAAGGAGCGAGTGCCGGATTAGCTCAGGCCCCCTTCCCTCATCTCGTCCACACTGCGTTACCAGCACTGAGAGAAACTAAAGATCTACCAAAAGTGGTGCGCTTTCTAAAAGAGGCGGGCCAAGGTGTACCAGTTGGCGTAAAGTTCTCTTTCACCAACAACTTAGAGAGGGAAATTGATCTTTGTCTTGAGGCGGGCGTAGATTTCTTAGCATTAGAAGGAGCCCAGGCTGCAGCCGTTGGAGCAGCTCCCATTTTAGAGGACGACTTTGGTTTACCCACTATCATGGGTCTATGCCGGGCTGTAGAACATCTCCAACAAAGGGGTGTACACAACAAAGTCAGTCTTATTGTCTCAGGCGGTTTCTTTTCACCTGGACAATGTCTAAAAGCCTTGGCATTAGGAGCAAATGCGGTTTATCTTGGGACCATGTCTCTTTATGCTGCCAGCCACACTCAAACTCTAAAGACCTTGCCCTGGGAACCACCTACCCAAATTGCGGTTAAGGGGGGCAAGCTGAGCAAAAAGTATAACTGGAAACTGGGTGGAAAACACTTGGCAAATTACCTTATTTCCTGTACTGAGGAGATCAAAGAAGGAGTGCGCGCTTTAGGCAAGCACGCACTCGACCAAGTAGATAGTTCTGATTTGGTCGCTCTAGATGAAGTGACCAGCAAGATTACTGGCATCCCCCTCGCTTACCCTAACCGCAAAGTCCGCGTCTTTTCTTCCGTAGAGGGATAATAGAAGAGAATTTTCTGGGTTCCTTCTTTAAAGTGCAACTCTTCCACAGCGATCATACGCCCAATTTCCCGCGGTCCAAAGGAGGCTAGCTCAGGCAATAGCTCAACAATCACGCCAGATTGGATTAACTCATTCTCCAAACTGCGGTCACTCCGTCCCCCCATCCACTCTGGAGTCACTTGCCTAGACTCCGACCTGCGGAAATCAAAGGTAAGCCAAGGGAGCAAGTCTGGGTTGTCCGAGCCAAAGAACTCCCAGAGAATTCGATAACGGCCCACCAATGAATGGTTCAGCCAGTGGTAATTGGCTGCTTCCCACTTTTCTGCAAACTTGTTAAAAAACGCAAAGGGTGAACGTCCCTCCCTGAGCAGGTACGCAAGGGACTTTTCGAAACGTGGAAGCGCATACTTTTCCACCAAATCCTCAATAGTCTTCAAACGCTGGAT
Source organism: Bacillota bacterium (assembly GCA_012799255.1). Next base: position 113,975 of record JAAZLQ010000321.1, on the reverse strand, counting down.
TTCGGCAAAAGAAAGATCCTTGGTATACAGTACTTCATAGGGAGCTCGTTCGGTATAAGCACAACCAAAATCAGCCGCCACCTGCCTTAAGCGAGAACCTCTCAGCAGTTTCAAAAAACCTAGGTGAATGCGATCCGGTTTGAGGTTATACACATAATCAAAGGATTCACCAAAGCGCCAAAAACCCTCTTCAGGCAAACCGGCAATCAAATCCAAGAGTACCCGCACCGTAGTTTTTTCCTTTAGGAAGCGTACAACTTCCGCCAGCTTATCTAAATCAGTACGGCGGGAAACAGCCTCTAACGTGGCAAGATGTGTGGACTGTACTCCGATTTCAAACTGAAAACGGTTTTCTGGAGCTGTCTGCAACAACTCTAGAATGGGCTCGGTTAGAATATCTCCACTCACTTCCAATTGAAAACGGGTAGTAGTATCCAAATCAATCATAAACTTAAGCAACTCATACGCTCGCTGGGCATCGTAATTGAATGTCCGATCAACAAATCGGACCTGCTGCACCCCTGCTTGAGCCAGTTTAGCCAACTCTTCCTTGGATCGCTTCTCAGGGAACTTTCGCACCCGTCCCATCACCGAGGAGAGACAATAAGCACATTTGTAGGGACAACCCCTAGTAGTTTCGTAGTAAACAATCTTGTTTTCCAACTCGCTCAAATCACCAGTGTAAATGGGCGGAAGAGTGGCCAAGTCCAGTGGCACTTGGGGGTTGGCTACTATCTCTCCAGTCTCCCCGCGATAAACAAGGCCAGGAATGGCCCTGAGGCTCTCATCCTCTAGCATGCCCCCGCCCCGTTTCAGAGCCTGTAAAAAGCTCAGGAGAGCTTCTTCGCCCTCCCCTGCTATTAGATAGTCAATAGCTTCATAGTTTGTCAACCAATGTTCGGTATCAAAAGACACCTCGGGGCCACCCAGGATAATTGTGGTCCTAGGGCAAACCTTCCGCAAGTTACTGAGTAAGGGCAAAATGAGCTCAATGTTCCAGATATAACAGGAAAAACCTATTACATCGGGTTGTTTCAATGCCAACTCAGCCAACATGGTATCAGGGTTTTGGTTAATATTAAACTCTACCGTTTCCAGATTGGCAAAGTGGGGCTGACAATAATGCTTCAAGTAGCGTAATGCTAAACTTGAATGACTGTAAGTGGCATTAACTGCCACCAACACAATCTTCATAAACTACCTCCATTAAAAGAAACAGGATCCCCCAATGAATTCCTGCAATATTGAGTTACAAGGTATTTCGGACCAATCCTCTACCTCCACAAAATGATCTAAGAAGCGCAGCATACGTCTGGCCTCAGAGTATTGGGGATCTGCCGGCGTAATATCTTCCAAAAGTTCTTTAGCCAAAGGTTTTAACACTGCCAACTCATAGACCAGGGTAGAATTGAACATCACATCCGCACTCTCTTGGAAGGGGAAAATGTGGCGATGTTCGCCTCTACTCACCGAAGACCAACGATCAATAGTAGCTCTGGCATCGTGGCCACGGAATTGATTGTCACGAATCATCCGGCGTAGTAATCGCACGTCCCTAGTGGAAATCCTCGTGTGATTATCTAAGTTGAGATTGGTTAAGGCCGAAACGTAGATCTTAAACTTGCGGCCCTTAGGAATAGAAGCGGTCAGCTTATCGTTTAGTCCATGGATTCCCTCAATGATAATGGGCTGATCCGGTCTAACTCTGAGCTTTGTACCGTTCCATTGCCTGGTTCCGGTTGGAAAATGGAAGGTGGGAATGTGTACTTCCTCCCCTTGAATCAGTTGGGTGAGATGTTCATTAAACAAATCAATGTCAATCGCTTCAAGCGCTTCAAAATCAGCATTGCCATCTTCATCCAGCGGCGTTAAATGCCTATCCACAAAATAGTCATCTAACCCTATAGCCACTGGCCACAAACCTGCAACCCTCAACTGGACGGTGAGGCGATGGGCAAAGGTAGTCTTGCCAGAGCTGGATGGTCCGGCGATGAGGATAATCCGTAAACGATCCCTCTCTTTGGAGATCTGTTGTGCAATGTCGCGGATTTGATTTTCGTGATAAGCTTCTGAAATGCGCACTAAATCGCCGAATCCTCCCCTTCTGATACAGTCATTGAGAGAAGGAACATCAGGAATAGAAATATTCTCTTGCCAACGACCTGCCTTGAAAAACTCGTTAAAAAGTTTCCCCTGTTCCACATACTCGCGTATCTCAGTTGGATGGGCCCGCCGGGGATATTCTAAAATAAAGCCAGGCAGATAATAGCGTAGTTTAAAATGTTTTAGATAACCAGTGCTTGGCACTAAAATCGTGCGTAAAGAATCATGGAACCAACCACAGCTATAGAGCACAACTTCATCAGTTGGGTTTTGCTCAAGCAACCGAACCTTATCATCGAATCCCTGCTCTTCATAGACTTTCTTTGCCTCTTCCATGGAAACAATATACCTAGTAAAAGGTAAATCTTCTTCCACGAGGGCACGCATACGCTCTTCGATAGCCCGAATGTCTTTTTCAATCACCGGTTGAGTGTGTTCAAACTCACCATACAGACCATTAGCTAAGGAGTGTTTGATGTGCACCGTACAGTTTGGAATTACCTCTAAAGCAGCGCGTACAAAGAGGAAAACCAAACTAGCTCGATAAGCACGCATTCCGTCTTCAGAATCAGTGTGCAAAAACTTGAGCTGGCAATCCTCCATGAGGGGAAATTGGAATCCGAAAACATCATTGTTCACACGGGCCACCACAGCCCCCTTACTTTCGGGAACTAGATTAGCCACTTCACCGACCGTAGTTCCTACAGGAACCTGAAACTCCCTGTTTTCCACCGTAACTAGAACTTGCTGTACTGCCACAAAATTACCTCCCCGTATGCCTGGCTCGCGAGTAAATCCGGAAAATCGAGCTAGTAAGAATAATTCCGGCAGCTACCGCACCAGCCAAGAATAATGTTGTCATGAACAAGACCACGCCTTCGGCATAGTCGTTTTGCAGAAAGCTTAACATGGTTAAATACGCTTTGCCCCCTGGCACCAGTGGGATAACTCCGGGGGTTAAGAAGACAACAACCGGTTGGTGATGCCTCCGGGCCAAAAGTTCACTTAAAACAGCCACACAAGTGGCCGCCACAAACATACCGGCAATCTCGCCCCAACTGTCTCGGGTAGCCAAAAAAATAATCCAGCCCAAGCCACCCACCAAGCCACACCGTAAACGCTGGCTGGCTGGAACACGGAAGATGTATCCAAAAGTTATGGCTGCAAGGCCGCCAACAAAAAACTGTGTCACCATGTATTCTACCCCCCCAAGCTTAACACAACTGCGACGCCTGTTGCAATTGCGACCGAGATAGCAAGGGCTTCTCCGCTCCGGCTTAATCCTGAAAGCAGCTCGCCACCTAAGAGGTCCCTAATCGCCGTAGTCATGACCACACCAGGGGCCATAACCATTACCGAGCCCAGGATTGTGACATTCGTATGAAAATCCAAATAACGAGAAACCAACGAGACCAAACCTGCTGCAACCACTGAACCAATGGCTGCCTGCAATACTTCTGGGAAATGACCTTCTAGCTTAGAGAGCACCATGAGCACAATAGTACCAACTACTCCGGCAATGATACCTTCTAGCAAACTGCCACCACTCATCATGGCAAAGGCCAAGGCACCGCCCCCGCCGATGAGCTGACGTTTAAAACTATCAGGTGCTCCTTGTTTCTGCAAGCGTTCTAGCTCATTTTGGACCTGCTCTACTGTCATCTGCCCTGACGAAAAGGAGCGACTTAATGCATTCACAGCGGAAATGGTAGCTAAGTTATTGTGGGTATGTCGAATACGCCTGACCCTGGTGTATACCTTTCCATTAGGAGCATGCAAAGAGATAAAGAGACCGGTTGGCGTGGCAAATCCCTCTACCTGCACAAAACCGGCAGCCATGCCCATCCTCTCGATCGTTTCTTCAACTCTATACATTTCAGCTCCGCAGGTCAGCAAAAGCTCACCTGCAAGCAAAACTAAACCCACCAAATGCTCCAATTTAATCATCCCATTTCACATAACACTTGAATGGCAGGAAATATTACAACCATGTTGAAAAACCTGACTTATGAGGAGGTTGATTGTATGGATATAAATCAACAACGTTTACTAGATGAATTCTTAGAACTAATTCAGATCGACAGTGCACCGAAAGATGAACGGCTGATTGCCGATGCACTCATCCCCAAGCTAAAAGAACTTGGAATGCAGGTCACTGAGGATGATGCCGGTAGCAAAATCGGAGGAAACGCTGGCAACATCATAGCTGTCCTGGAAGGGCAAAAGGATGCCCCCGCCCTACTTTTCTGTGCCCACATGGATCGGGTGGAGCCAGGCCGAGGCATTAAACCCCAGGTCAAGGACGGGACAATCACCAGTGATGGTACCACCATCTTAGCAGCCGATGATGTGGCAGGAATTGCCGCTATTCTAGAAGCGATCCGAGTAGTCCGGGAACAACAAATTCCCCATGGTCGGATTGAAATCCTCTTTACAGTAGCAGAGGAGGGTGGACTTTATGGTGCCAAGTCCCTAGATCCCTCAAAACTAGAAGCCAAAGCCGGCTATTTTCTAGATGCTGGCGGTCCAGTTGGAACCATAGTGGTGCAAGCTCCAGCCCAAAAAAGCATAAAGGCAACCATTCACGGAAAAGCTGCTCATGCTGGAGTTGCCCCAGAAAATGGTCTTAGTGCCATCCTAGTAGCCTCCCAAGCCTTTACAAAAATGAAGCTGGGTAGAATTGATTCAGAAACTACAGCAAATATTGGGGTCATTCAAGGTGGAGTTGCTACCAACATTGTTCCAGACCGAGTAGATTTCAAAGGTGAAGCACGCTCTTTAAACAACGACAAACTGGAACAACAGGTCAAACATATGGTGGAAGTGATCAACACCACCTGCGCTGAACTTGGCGCCAAAGCTGATATAACGGTTGATCATAGTTATAGTGCCTTCGCTTTAACTCCAGAGGATTATGTAGTGGAACTAGCCACCAAGGCTGCCAAAGCCATGGGGCTTGAACCTCGTCTTGAGAGTACCGGCGGCGGAAGCGATGCCAACATAATAAATGGCTACGGAATCCCTTCAGTCGTTTTGGGTATGGGATACACTGATGTTCATACGACATCAGAAGCAATACCTGTAGACCAGTTGAATGCTGCAGCACAACTTGTATTGACAATCATCAAGGAAAGTTAGAACGGCTGAAATCCCCGTCCTGGATAGTAACCCAGGATGGGGATTTGCTTTACCCTACAGTATATTGGCCTCCAAGATTTTGGTTAATTCCTCAACAGAAGGATTACCGAGGGAGTTGGCAATATTATTGGTTTGCATAGCACGTTCAGCATAGAACTTGATTCGCTCAGCTGGTACATGTAGTTTTCCAACATAATCAGCAAACAGATCGTCCATCAGCTCACCAAAGGCTTCAATCGAGGGAAGATCTAACAGTTCCAAGACTGTTTCCACCCGATCAGGGGCAACTTTGGATATATACTCCAGATAGGACTTCATCAATAAGCCATTAGCTCGTCCATGGGGTAGGTCATGGAAAAACGTTAAGGGATAGCCTAAAGCATGTACTAGGGTTGTGCCCGTTTGGGCAATGGTGATTCCACCCAAACTGGAAGCCAAGAGCAGGGCTTCCCGGGTTTCCAGGGGGATCTCGCCTTTCCGCAGTGCAGAAATGGCAGTACCCCAAATCGCGATACCTTGTAGGGCTACAAAATCACTGGCAGACGTTGCTCTCCTAGATAAAAACCCCTCTACCAAATGGCTTAACGCATCAACTGCAGTATCATTAGTTATTTGCACAGATAGACTTTCAGTATAAGTGGGATCCAAGTACGCTACCCGCGGGAACAAGTCAGGACCACCTACACTCTTCTTCGTTTGCGCTTCTTCCAATGTCAAAACCGCATACTGGGTCACTTCACTGCCGGTTCCAGCAGTTGTGGGTATGGCGACTAGAGGCAGAGCTTCCCTCTCCCAGCCAGATTCATAGAGCTCCAGTGGTTCCTTTTCGTTCACTGCTAGCACGGCCATCACTTTGGCAGCATCCAAGGGAGAGCCACCGCCAATGGCGATCACGTAATCGCACCTCTCTGACCGAGCCAATTGACCGCCCTTAGCCACAGTGTCTAGTGTGGGGTTATTTTCCACCTGGTCGAAAATGACATACTCACCAGGTAACACTGCCAGGACATCATCTAACGCACCACTAAGACGGGCTGATGACTCTCCGGTTACAATGAGAGCTTTTTTCCCTAAAGCTAGACTCTTTCCCGCCTGCTTGACGACACCTTGTCCAAAGACCATTTTAGTAGGCATAAAGAAGCTAAAGTTCTGCACACTAACGCACTCCTTTCTTATCTTAGACTCTTACTGATTTCCATTGACCTCGATTAAAGCGAACTTGAATTAGAAAACCCCGCAAGAAAAGATCCACTACCATGGCAATCCAAGCACCGATCAAACCATAGTTCAGATGAATAGCCAACAAATAGGCTAAACCCACTCTGACCACCATGAATGATATGGCAACGAACTTCATGATCGCCCGGGTGTCACCTGCTCCGCGCAGACCACCTGCTAAGATCATCCATATGGCTAATGCAGGTTGGGCAACAGCAACTAAGCGCAGACAAACGGTTGCTAAGGCAATAACTTCTGGATCCTGAGAGAAAATCCCCACGATTTGGGCGGGAAAAAGGAAAAACAGCACACCCATGGCAGACATTACAATCATACCCATATTGCGAGTAAGTTTTCCGGCGACTTCCGCATCCTCAGGACGATTCGCGCCCAGGTTTTGCCCCACTAGTGTAGTAGATGCGGTGGCAAATCCTGCCCCGGGCATAAATGAAAGGGACTCGGCATTTAATGCCACTTGATGAGCCGCATAGGGGATTGTACCTAGTGACGAGATAATCATGGTATAAAATAATTGACCAATCCGCATAAAACCCTGCTCTACCCCTGCTGGAACACCAATGTTAGTAATGCGCCGAATGATCTTGCCATCAGGCTTAAACGAATCTGTTAAACGGACTCTTAGAACGGGATTCCTAAGCAAAACGCTCAGAGCCACTAGCCCTCCACAAACTTGTGATACCGCTGTGCCAATGGCCGCGCCAGCAACACCTAACGCCGGAAATGGTCCCAAACCATAAATAAAGAGGACATTAACTATAACGTTGATCACATTTACCAAACCGGTAATCTGCATAGGGGTTCGAGTGTCCCCTGCTCCCCTTAAGACTGCGTTAATCACAATCAAAAAAAAGTTCAAAACCATTGCTAAAGAAATAATGCGCACATAGCCAGTAGACATATCAAGAACAGCCGCTTCAGAAGCACCGAAGAGTAGCCCCAAGATGTTCCTTGCAGTCAAGAGCAAGATAAGCATGGCAGTACCTGATACAAAGAGACCTAGCACTAAAGACTGACGAGCTACATCACTAGCCTTGTCCGGTTCCTCTGCACCAATATGACGTGCAACTAGCGCGGTACTTCCCGTAGCCAACGCAGAAAAAACAGTAAGACCAAGTTGATTGATTTGATTTCCCAAACCTACAGCTGCTAAAGACGCTGCACCTAAACGCCCCACCATGGCGGTATCCACAATACCGACCATAGTGTGCAACAAGTTCTCGACGATGGCTGGCCAAGCTAAGCGCATGATTCTATTACGGAAATCCACTTCCTTGGTCAAGACCTGTGACTCTAATCCCAAAGAGCTCTCCCCTTTCATATACTGGGAGGATTCAGTCCTCCCGAATCGAAGTATTTTTATGCATCTTCTATTATATACCGCTGGAGGGGTTTTTTGTGCAACAATCAATCTACAAGTCACCACTTGGACCGTTTTTTCTTTGGTTTTACCAAGATCAGCTCGTTTACGCAACATTTCGAGAAGAGGAAGGACAAAAACACCTTTCCAAACACTTCCCCAAAATTTCCTGTGAACTTGCCCCCTTATCAGAAAACCTCGTTTTGGACTTAGACCGCTACTTTCGCGGTGAGAAGCTAGAGTTCGACTGGCCCCTCAACTTAGCGGGAACAGGGTTTCAGAAACGGGTATGGGACGAAATCGCAAAAATACCCCATGGAAGCTTTACTACGTACAAAAAGATTGGCGATAGCCTGCGAACCAAAGCTTATCGGGCTATTGGTCAGGCAGTGGGCGCCAATCCCGCAAGTGTAATTGTCCCCTGCCACAGAGTTTTAGGAACCAATTCCCTTGGTGGGTACAGTGGTGGATTAAACTTGAAACGCTTGCTTTTGGAACTCGAAAATGTTACCCTAGTTCCAAACTTACGTGCCTAGAAAGAAGGTGGAAACTATCTCACAGTTTATTTTTGGTTTTGACATTGATGGAGTACTGACCAACGACGATGATGGTATATCTAGTATTTGGTTAGAAGAAGCAAGTAAATATTTTGGCGAGCCGATTCTAAAACATGCTTACTATATTGAAGATGCTTTTAACAAGACTAGAGCTGAAGTGCAAAGGTTTTTTGACGCCCGAATCGATTCGATCTTTAACAACGTGCCTGCCCGAGAACATGCGGCAGAAACACTTCGCGGCTTAGCCAATCAGGGCTGCATTGTCCATCTAATCACTGCGCGGGATGAACGACACAGGGAAATCACTGAAAACTGGCTTCGAAAACACAACATGCCTTATCACAGTCTGACCATGAGCCCGACCAACAAGTCCTACGCAAAAGGTGAGCGCTGTCAGGAGCTTGGTGTAGAGTTTTTTGTGGACGACAAAGTAGAAAATGCAGAAGATGTGGCTAGCAAAGGTATTTACACCGTGCTCTACCACGCCTCCCATAATGTTGGTCGTCAAACTTCCCTACCGCTGGTAAAAAGCTGGTTAGAGGTGCAAAAGCACATTGATTTCTTCTGTGGGCAACGCCTGCGCCAAGTGCCCTAGACGGCCTTTTCTACGAGACACTTTGCTCCAGTTCTTTCTGGCAGAGCTCATAAAAGTTACACCAAGGGCATTGTTCGCGAAAGTCTGTTAAGGCAAACTGCACCTTGGGCAACGGGATATTCTGTCCAGGATCGCTGAGCAGTTCCCGCATTTTCTCCATACTCCCCCTGGCGAACTCCTCCACAGCCTGCAAATCTTGTGAAGTAAAGGTCACCTCTGTTGACGTTTCCAAATTGAGATACTCTAAGCGGGCTGTGATACGCTCCACATCTACTCCGTATTTTTCATGCACAAAGAGCGCATAAAGGGCCACTTGGTCTCGATTTTCTTCCGCTTCCTCCCCAGTCTTCCAATCTACAATTATCCACTTACCCTCCGGATCCTTAAATACCAAGTCCGGAACGGCATATACCGGTGTCCCCTCAATAAGAAATGTGTCAAATTGCTCATAACTAATTAGCTGTACTCCATCTCGAGCGAGCTCTTGCCACACAGTGGACTCCACGAGTGCCTTCGCCACTTGACTAATGCGGGAATTAATCCGATCTATCACTCCCTGACTCACACCCAGCCGATAATAGAACTCATGAAGCATATCGACGCGATTGGGACGGATCAGAAATTGTTCTAGATCATCCCGGGAAGACTTCCATACCCGGCGCAATTGCCTGCGGATCTCTTCCTCTACAGCATCAGCATCTGGCAATGGACGTCCTTCTATTACTCGTTCTGCCATGCTCTGGGCACTCTTATGTACCGCATCCCCCACCACCACATACAAGTTGCTTAGTTTCTTTAGACGATAAGCAAGTGCCGCTTCGGCAGGTGCATTAAACTCCCAACCATTATGAGAACCGTAGTAATTGTAATAATACCGCCTGAGGCAACTAGCAAAGGTCTGCTGTCTTGAGTGGGACCAAGACCAGGGCGGATATTCTGTTCTTACATAACCTGACATCTTAAAGCCCCCTTTCGGCTACCAAACGAGCCAAATCGTTACCGCTAGGATTTTGAAACACCCTGAGATCGAATTCAGAGATAATCGCCAAGACATGATCAAAGATGTCAGCTGCCACACTCTCGTGATTGACCCAGCCCACATCCTTGGTGAATGCATAGATTTCCATGGGAAGACCATTAGTGGTTGGCGGCAGTTGGCGGACAATCATAATCAAATCTTGATTAATCTGCGGATGAGCCCGCAAATACGCCACCAGGTACGCCCGAAAGGTACCCAAGTTCGTCAAATGGCGACCGTTAACTACAGAGGTATCATCAATTTGATGTTTTATGTTGTATTCCCTAATTTCTTCAGTTTTGGTTGCAAGATAATCCTTGAGAAGATGGATCTTACTGAGACGTTCCAGAAGCTCTTCATCGAGGAACCGTATACTAGTCTGATCAATTAGTACAGACCTTTTGATCCTCCGTCCTCCCCCTTCAAACATGCCCCGCCAGTTGACAAAAGAGTCGCCCACTAGCTTATGAGTGGGAATTGTGGTGATGGATCGATCCCAGTTCCGTACTTTTACATAATGGAGCGCCACTTCGACCACATTTCCATCTGCCCCATATTTAGGCATTTCGATCCAATCACCGACCCTGACCTGATCATTGAAGGTGAGCTGGATTCCGGCAAAAAAGGAGAGAATAGTGTCTTGAAACACCACCAACAGGACTGCACTGACCGCCCCTAAACCGCTGAGCAAAATCCAGGGAGACTGCCCCAGTAAGAGCGAAAAGATAATCGTGCCAGCAAACACCCATAGCCCGATTTGCAGGATTTGAACAAATCCCTTAATCGGCATGCGTACGGCAATAGGAAAGCTGTTATAGATCTCTAGCCCGGCCCTGAGCAATCGGTCTAAAGAGACAGCAACTACAAGAATAACAAAAACCCTGAGGAGCTGTGCCACCCCATCAGAAAGCACCTCTAGAAAGGGTAACACCCTAAACATTAAGATGGCCGGGATCACTAGTGCGAAGACGTTGAAAACTCGTTGTTCAAGAAGAAACTCGTCCCATTTAGTAGGCGTCTTGCGCAACAAGCGATACAGCCATCGCAAAACATGCTGCTTGACTAAATAATAGGCGATAGCACTAAGACCTGCACTGAAGAGCAAAATTAGAATGTCTCGCACCAGGGGATTCTGGAGAAACTGCACGATTACCCTCCTATCCGCGCCCACAGCTTCTGTGCCCAATGTTTCATTAAGAACCTACTAAGGGCTCCTAACAATACAGTAACCAACAGCAACTCTAAAGGAATTAACCACTGAGTATTGGTCGTTGTATTTAGATAAAACAGCACTCCTAGCGCAAAGGCAAGGGCGAAGGCACCAAAAAAACCAAGTACGGCGTTGAGATTGGACTTTACAGCCTTAACAGGATTCACCCAATCTACCATAGGTCGCCTCAGATCTAGTAGCACCAGAAGATGGGCTAAAGCGCTGGCTAGCAAAACTCCGTAGATGGATCCCAGCACTACTTCTAGTACTCCCCACCCAAAAACATATGCCAATGGAATTACTCCCACCAAGCACCCAATAGTGTTCACCACTTGTGCTGCCACAACTCGAGTGGTAATGATTTGACTAATGCTCACTGGTAGCGTTCGAATGATCCACAGATACCTACCCTCCCGGGAGAAGGTAGTGGATGGAATCATGGACATTGCCGTCATTACCATGAAAAACAAAGCCACTCCACCCATCACCAAAAGCGGTGGAACTCCTTGGAAGTTGAACTGTTCAAAAGGGTTGCCCTCCATACTTTGGCCAAGTATTGGCAAAAACGCCATAACAGGAAATAAAACATAGCCAACAAGACCATTTAGAGCAAAACCAGGATCGCGCACAAAGAGCTTCCGCTCTATGCTAGCTAGGGTTACAAGGGGTGATTTTGCTTCTTGTTCGACCTTGACTTTGTGTTTTCTACTGGATCCTCTACTACCCTCCAAGCCTGCCACTAGGCCTTGGAGAAACACTTTGTTTCCTATCAGATACAAAATCCCAATCCCAACTACACTGGACAGCACTAAGTAGGTTAGGTTGATCCATCCCTGAGCAGCATGGGCATAGGCCATGGCTTGAGCAGCCCACAGACTAGGTGGGAAAATTCTGCCCATTGCCTTGATAATACCATCGGCTTGGCTCAAGAGTTGTTGCATGATCACCTCAGGATCACCCGAGCCAAGACTGTTTTGTAACCAAAACTGAAAACCGAACACTACAACAAGTAGCGCTATGCCCCCAAATAGAGTGAGCTTATCTTTATGGCGACTGATGTTAACAAAGCGCATCAGCAAAACTGTCAACAGACTAGCTATAACTAAGGGGAGAACAGGCAGAACAAGAAAAACAACAAGCGCACTGACAATGTAGCCTATTCCTACCTGAGCAAGAAGGCCGTAGCGTAACCAGAGGGGGATCAAGATCAGGGCATTCAGCACATACTGTCCGGTAAGTACCACTCCAAGTTTAGCCAGCAAAATTTCCCAGGCACGCAAAGGGAGTGGTACCAGGACCACTAAGTCATTACTGAAATAAAAGGCTGAAAGAACGTAAAAGAACCCAAAAAACAGCCCAGCAAGTGCGACCAAAAGGGAGCCATTCATCAACGCCAAATGGGGTTGACCAAAAGCAAGCCCTCCGAGGAAAAGACTCTCTGTTAAATTCCAGATGAAAACCACGGCCAAAACCACCAAGGGCAGGAAGGCCACAGCTATCAAGATGGGTTCCCAAATGCGCTGCCTTTTTTTTAGGTAATAATATTTTCCGGCCGACCATCCATAATGATCATTGAGCAAAGCACAGTACAAACTCCATAGCCTATTCTTCATAGGTGCCACCTGCATCAGTCAGTTGCAAAAAGAGCTTTTCTAAGTTAGAACCAACTTGGCCGGAAGTTTGTCGTAATTCATCCATAGTGCCACAGGCAATCAACTCACCTTTATTGATAATTCCCACTCTGTGACAAAGCTGTTCAGCTACCTCAAGGACATGGGTGGAGAAAAACACCGTATTACCCTGTTTAACATGTTCGCGCATGATTTCTTTAAAGAGATGAGCAGATCGGGGATCCAAACCTACCATCGGCTCATCTAAAATAAACAACGGGGGTGAATGAAGCAAGGCTCCAGTAAGGGCCAATTTTTGCTGCATACCCCTGGAAAAACTCTGGACCAAATCGCCAACTGCATCTTGAAGCTCAAACATTTCTAGGTAATGCTTCAACCTTTTGGTACGGGTTGGCCCATCAACACCATAAACATCACCGATCAGGTTTAAGTATTCAAGACCTGTCAAGCGCGGATACAAATCGGGCTTATCAGGGACATAGCCTATAGAACGCTTAGCCGCCATTGGATCTACAGCTACGTTATGACCATTGACACTAATTTTTCCCTGTTCCACCGACAAGAGCCCCACAATCATCTTAATCGTTGTGGTTTTACCTGCTCCATTAGGACCTAGAAAACCAAAAATCTCGCCTGGACGCACCTCCAGATCCAGGTCCTTCACTGCATATGTACCGGCTCCCTTGTACTGCTTAGAAACACCCTCCAGTTTCAGCATCTGTCCACCCCTTTTGTGCTAAAGATCATGTACCTAATTTATTCTCCTTTGAGCATTTGTTCCCTTCCGAAGATCCAGTTATCCCCGAGTAGGTTAAGCCCAATAACTGTTAAGGCAATAAAAGAACCTGGTACTAAAACAAGCCAAGGTGCCAAGGAAGAATAGGATTGGGCTTCCCGTAACATACGCCCCCAACTTGGCGCAGGAGGCTGAATTCCTACCCCTAAATAGCTTAGCGATGCTTCAACCAACACCGCCCCTGCCAAGTTCACTGTGAACTGAACCAGCAAAGCATTTCTCAAATTAGGGAGAATATGGCGAAGAATAATTCGCAAATCCGATGCGCCGAGAGCCCGGGCCGCTTCCACATAGGGGTGCTGCTTGATGCTCAGTACTTGATTCCTGGTTAACCTGAGAAAACTCGGGATATTTCCCACACCGATTGCCCATAACACCACCTGTACTCCCGGCTCCCAGATGGTAGCAAAAAGCAAAGCCAAAAGGATGCTAGGCAGGGCCTGGACAGTAGTGCTGAATCGCATAAAGAACTCATCCCACACTCCACCTAAGTACCCAGAGACAAACCCAAGGGAGATACCAATTACAGAACCGATTAAAACAGCAGCCAACCCCACTACCAGTGACACACGAGCTCCAACCAAGATACGACTTAGTACATCGCGACCAAAATGATCTGTACCCAAGGGATGTTCAGCACCTGGGGGAGTAAACCTACGAAGGATTTGTACTTGGTTGGGATCATATGGGGTATAAAAGTAACCTAATACTGTACTAGCAAAAATGAAAACCACCAGAATAAGACCCCATCTACGTTTATGCATCATCGTCACCATCCAACTATTCGTAACGAATCCTTGGATCTAGCGCGCCAAGGAAAAGATCAAAGACTAAGTCAAAGAGCAAAATTAAGATCACAACCAGCATACAGACTGCCTGCACCAACGGTAAGTCCCGCTGAAAAACGCCTGTCAATAATAGCTGACCTAGACCCGGTAGACCAAAGACTTGCTCAACCACAATGGTTCCCGCTAACAACTGGGAGAACTGCAAACCTGCCACGGTCACTACCCCCAATGAGCCATTGCGGAGCGCGTGCTTAAAAAACACTGTGGAGGCCTTAACCCCTTTAGCCTTGGCTGTGCGTATGTAATCCTGCTTTAGAGCTTCGGCTATGCCTACCCGCATAAATCTACTTAAGATTGCTGCCCGAGGTAATGCCAAGGTTATGGTAGGGAGAACCAGACTCACCCAGGTAGAGCTACCCCCTGCCGGAAAAATGTTGAAGGTAACTGCAAACAACTGAATTAATAGAAGACCTACCCAAAATTGGGGAAGGCCCAAACCGACTTGGGTTCCTACAGACAGCATTCTACTTCCCCAGCTCTCTGGTTTAGCCGCCATATAGATGCCGGTGGGGATGGCAACAACAAGGGCCACCCCCACAGCGATCATAGCTAAACTTAAGGATAGGGGAAATGCCTGGCTAACCAACTCACGGACAGGCAAAGAGTAGCGCCACGATACTCCCCAATCTCCCTGCATGTAGTTAGCAGCCCAGCGCAGATAACGCTCAAAAGCAGGTTTATCCAGATCCAACTCACGCCTGAGCCTAGCGTAGGCCTCAGGACTACCTTCCATTCCGATCATCAACAAAGCTGGATCACCGGGCAAAACCTGAACAATGAAAAAGGTCAACAGGCTTACCAGCACTGCGGTGAGCACAACTCCCCATATTTTTCGCCACGCATAACGTCCCATTCTCTTAAAAACCTCTCTACCTATGCAGACTAGCTACATCAACAACGTAAGTGGGATAATTCTGCCACCCCTGAAGATCCTCGGCCATCGCTACAAGCTGAGGCGGATCCATAATGAAAATGCCCGGTAACTCTTGGGCCAAGATCTCCTGTGCTTCCAAGTAGAGTTCTCTACGCCGGTCACCGGATGCCTTTAAGCCTTCCTTAATGAGCTCGTCATAACGCCCATTAGAAAAATTGAAAAAGTTGCGACTGTTACCGGTCGTATATCGAACCAAAATGGCATGGGGATCTAAACGTCCCGCTAATCCAATAATGGAAACATCATAGTCGCGCTGGGTGTACACCCTCTCCAACCAAGTACCCCATTCCACAATCTCCAGTTTTACATCAACTCCAAGTTGTTGCCACTGCTGTGCCACCAACTCTCCCGTTTGTAGATGGAGCGGATAATTGGCAGGCAAAACTAGGGTGAAACTCAAATTCTCCTGTCCAGCCTCCTGCAGGAGCTCCTTCGCTCTCTGCGGATCATAAGCGTTAACGTCCTGAAGATCGTTGTTGTAAAAACTAGCCATGCTAGGACTCAAGGCACTATCGAGTAACGTCCCATGGCCCCAAGCTGCTCCCAAAAGCACTTCTTCCCTGTTTACACCAAGGGCTAACGCCTTACGAACCCTTAGATCGTTGAAAGGTGCTCGATTGTTGTTGATCGAAAAGACTTGAACCAAGTTCATAGGAAACGACAGCACTTTAATACCTTTGTTGTTCTCAACCTGGTGCAAAACAGATACCTCCAACCTGGGTATCAACTGAACCCGTCCCGCTTTGAGATTAAGCACCATACTATTTTCATCTGGGATAATCACAAAACTAGCCTGCTCAAAGTAGGGCTTATTGCTCGACCAGTGTTGGTCAAAACGTCGTAAGTCTAGTTGCTGGTTAGGTTTCCAATTTACCAGGTAGTACGGACCTGTGCCAATGGGATTGCGAGCCAAATCACTGGCTCCTTGTGGATAAATAGAAGCATAGACTTCAGTTAAAGCATAGATAAAGGCCCCATTGGGTTCATGGAGTTCTATCTGAACTGCATTGGATAACCCCTTAACCGACTTAATCATGCTGAGCTCATTAGCTCGGACCGCAATTTCAGGATCCCTCGCTCGATTCAAAGCATTGACCACATCATCCACTGTAACTGGCGTACCATCATGGAAAAGGGCTTCTCTTAGGAAAAATGTATACTTGGTGTTCGTTTCGTCCACATCCCAATGAGTTGCTAAGGCCCCCTCAACCTCACCTTGGGGTGTGGCCTTCACCAATCCTTCGTAGATATTAAAGGCCACTTCACCGGTGGCAGCTGCCACTGTCCTAACCGGATCAAAACTATCTGGGTCTTGGGGAATGGCAATATTCAAAGACTGAGCCGCCCCCTGACTATTTATAGTAAGCACAAGCAAAAGAGCTACCACTGCCAAAAATCTCAACTGTTTTAACATGATTTATCCCCCTCTCGTACGGCAATGCCATACTTTAACACATCTAATACCTGTTTCCAAAACCTATCGTCACAGCCTTGGTCAAAATGAACGATTAGTTCTTTACCCACCGCATGATAAACGAAGAAAACAGCTTCAGGATCCAGATCTGCATTTACCTCACCTGACTCCATGGCCTGACTCAAAAACTGTTCAAAGTCCTTAGCCCTATTTAAGCGACCTTTTTCAAGTTCACCACTGAGCGCTTCCGCCTTGCTATCCCAGAATTTATTGGCCACCTGATGAAAAAGGGGGTGTTCCTGGGCAAATTGATACGATTGGCGATAATACTCCTCCAACACCTCAAATATATCGCCACCCGTTTCGAATGCCTTCCGCAGGTAATTCCTCTTTTCCTCATAAGCCAAATCCACAATATAGAGGTACAAATCCCTCTTGTCTTCAAAGTATTGATACATACTTCCCTTGGCTATTCCGCAGTTCTCCACAATCTTTGTCAACGATGCCTGTTCAAAGGGCTGCTTCGCGAACTCCCGAACCGCTTCGTCTAGAATAGCTTGCCGTTTACTTTCTTCTAAGTTAAAGAAGGTTTGCTTGGGCATAAGTCCAACCTCCCACTTGTGACCACCCAGTCATATCGTGTGTAAATAGTATACCACGTTGATCCGAGTTATGCCAGAGCTACATGGTATTTTCTTGTTCCACTTATCTAAAAATAGCAAAACCCACTAAAGCGGCACCAATAATCAACTTAATGGGATCCCACTTCTTAACAGTAACCCCCAAAAAGACACCAGTAGCAATGATAAGAGTCCAGATCTGGCTCCCCAGCGAACCTGCATGTTCCAAAGTGGCCTTGCTTAGCAGAATCCCAGCGGCTGCCACCAAGCCTACTACGACAGGGCGAACCCCGGAAAACATGGACTTCACTGCTTGGGAATCTTTGTACTTCTCCCACACACGGCTCACTATAGCTACACTAATCAAAGACGGTAACACCACCGCTAAACTCGCCACAAGAGCACCTGGAATTCCTGCTGAACGAAAACCCACAAAGGTAGCTGAGTTGATGGCAATAGGCCCCGGCGTAACTTCAGCAATACCAACCACATCCACAAATTCCTGAGCAGTCATCCAACCATGGTTTAGGATTTCCTGTTGGATCAAAGCCAACATGGCATAACCACCACCTAAGGTGAAAAGGCCGATTTTAAGAAAAGAAGTAAACAATTGCCAGAAAATCATAGCTCGTCCTCACCTTTCTGTCTGTGGTACACAACTCCACTTAATCCTCCCAAGACGATGATCCACACAATGGGAATGATTCCAGTAACGCTGAGCAGCAAAGCACCGCCCGCGACCAGCAAGCCATAACGATCGACAATGGCGTTCTTCCCTGCTCTGACAGCTGCCGCGGCAATCAAACCAATTACCGCTGCCTTCACTCCAGAAAAGGCACTCATCAAAGCTGGATTAGATTGGAACTGGATGAAGAAGTGTGCTATTATTAAAATGATCAAAATTGAAGGAGTAATTACTCCCAAAAGGGCAGCAATTGCCCCGGCAACTCCTCGCAGGCGTAGACCGATAAAGACAGCAGTATTCACACCAATTGCGCCGGGTACTGACTGGGAAAGGGCGAACATATCTAATACTTCATCTTTAGAGACCCAGCCCTGAATATCTACTACCTCTTTTTCGATTAGGGGCAACATGGCAAATCCTCCGCCAAAAGTAAACATCCCTATTCGAAAGAAAACACTAAACAGCTTCCATAGGCTGCTGTTTTCCACCATTTTAGCCCCTCCTTTTATTCTCAAACAGAGGTGAATGCAATGCCGCAGATTGAAGCAGATTTACTCTCCACAATTCGTAGTTTTTCACGAGCTGGAGACCTCAAAAACCTCACCTTTTTAGCCCATGCGGAGCGTGTGGCCCATATCAGTTTTCATTTAGGTAAACAGCTGGGGTTGAGCCCTATAGAGCTAGATGAGTTAGTTCAAAGTGCCCTACTCCATGACATCGGAATCTTTTCAGATGTAGAACAGTTGTTGCTCGCTGATCTGGAACCGGTCAGAGGTAGGGTCTCAGCCCATTGCCAGAGAGGACATGATCTCTTGGCCCACACCAAGCTGTTTAGTTCATTTGCGAAGAACGTGCTTGAGCATCATGATTATTACTCGCCCACGCTGCGAATTGTTCCTGCCATTATCCATCTGGCAGACCGTATAGACATTCTTCTCGATAAGAAACGTTATGTCCTCTGGCAAGTGGACGATCTCATGGAGTAT
This sequence comes from Bacillota bacterium, assembly GCA_012799255.1. The sequence continues at coordinate 94,844 of JAAZLQ010000321.1, read as the reverse complement.
TTCAATTCCAAATCAGGTTCTATTTTTTCGCCTGATGTAGTTGACGCCCTCCGTGGTCTGTCCCACATTCCGAGTTTTTGGCTAGATCTGGAAAACGGCAATTATCACTTCACCGACGGTAGTTACAGTCCAACGCGCCTGCTTTCCTTAGATGAACTGGAAGAACTGGCCAGGATGATGGCGAAACTAGTTGATTCAAAATCACCGTTTACTGGAGATCACTCGCAAGGGGTGACAGCAGTAGCTGACTTTATGGCCAGAAAACTGAACATGTCGGAACGCCGGGTAAGACTAATTAAAGTTGCAGGCTTAACCCATGATATTGGTAAGCTAGCCATTCCAGATGAAATTCTTATGCATCCTGGAGCATTAAGCCGCGAGCAACGGGATGTGATGAAACAGCACACCTACCATAGTTTCTATTTGCTACACAGTATTGGTCCAGGTGCAAATAGACTGGCTGGCTGGGCCGCCTTTCACCACGAACGGTTGAACGGAACCGGTTATCCCTTTGCCCTTACCGCTCCCGATCTGGATACAGAAGCCCGCATGATGGCGGTTGCGGACATTTCTCAGTCGTTGTTAGAAGAAAGACCTTATCGCAAAGCCATGTCCAAGGATAAAGTAACAAACATCCTCTACAACAATGTGCAGGCTGGGCATATAGACCCGGAGTTAACCGATTTGGCCATCGCCCATTTAGATGATATTATCGAACTTTTAGCACAGTACCAAGGTTAGTGCAACTCTGCCTCCACCAGCTCATTAAAGGCGGTTCTTAAATTGGCTAGTCTGGCCTCTGCCCTATTACGGCTGGTATCAACTACTTCAAAATAGAGTTTCATTTTCGGTTCTGTACCAGAGCGCCGCAGTGTGACTTTGCTCTGCTCCTCGGTCACCCATTGCAGCACCCCCTCCTTCGGCAGACTAATCGCGGTTGTCTGGTTGGTGCTTAAGTCAAGATGAATACTATTTTCGTAATCCAATACTTCCACGACGCGCTCTTGCCCAATTCGGGTAATGGGCGTTTTTTGAAGCTTCTCAATAAACATCTGGGATCGCTCTGCCTCTAGACTTGTGGCAAAGGAATAGGAAACCAGATCCTGCAGATAGTAACCATGTTCTACAAAAAGCTCTTCTAAACGATCAACTAGACTTAAACCTTGCTGTCTATAAAAGGCTGCCACTTGGGCGACTAACAGACTGGCTATAACTGCATCTTTATCACGTACGTGGGTTCCAGCAAGGAAACCGAAACTTTCCTCAAAACCAAAGATAAACTCCTTGTTCTCTTGAGATAACAGATCAATAAGGGCACCGATATACTTGAATCCGGTGAGTGTGTTTTTTACTTCAGCACCGAACTTCCTACAAATCGGCTCTACCATATCGGTGGTGACTATCGTCTTGATGATCGTAGCACGCTGTAGTTGCTCCGCATTTAACTGGGAAAGAAGGAAGTCAGTAAGTAAAACACCAACTTGGTTTCCATTCAAGAGGACCCATTCGTCCCCCTGCCTTACAGCCACTCCCATCCGATCCGCATCCGGATCAGTTGCGATAATTAGATCAAATTCCCCGCTTTTGGCCTGAAAAAAAGCTAGTTCAAACGCTGCCGGGTCTTCCGGGTTCGGAAAACTCACTGTCGGGAAACTACCATCAGGTTCCACTTGCTCTTTGACTGTGGAAACTTGAGTAAAACTAGCTCGCTGCAAGATTTCAGGTACAAAACGTCCTCCCGTGCCATGAAGGGGTGTATACAAGATTCTAACTCCCTCTGCCCCCCCAACTGGCGGAACGATTCTTAGCAAGCTATCATAGTAAGCTTCGATCACTTCATCATCTAGCCAGTTCCAAAGAGGACTATCCTCTGGATTGATAGTAACCTCCACATTCTCCAGGCCCAGTTTAGTCATTAGAGTACTAATCTGCAATGCTTCATCCGTTAAGATTTGATTACCGTGCTCATTATATACTTTATAGCCATTATACTGAGGAGGGTTGTGACTCGCGGTGATAACGATACCCGCAGATGCCTGATAGTAACGAACTGCAAAGGAAAGCAGTGGCGTTGGCGCTACATCTGGAAAAACATAAACCGGGATTCCATTGGCAACCAAAACACCAGCTGCAGCCTTGGTAAACTCCTTGGAAAGATGGCGGGAATCATGGGCAATGGCTACACCTCCCCGTTCCTTCCCCTTGGCCTTAAGATTATTGGCCAAAGCTTGAGTTACCAAGCGGACCGTGTAGATGTTCATACGGTTCGAGCCAGCTCCCATGGTACCACGTAATCCCCCTGTACCAAACTCCAACCATTTAAAAAACCGATCCTCAATTTCAGCTTGATTATCGGTTAATTCTTGTAATTCTTTTTTGGTCTTGGCATCGATTAATGGATCTTCTAGCCAAGCTTGATAACGGCTTTCTGCGTTCATAGCCATCCCCTTCCAATAAAACCATTTCTATAATATTCTAGAGTCTAAGAAGCCTTCCTGCCTGAAGAGGAGGTTTTCCCCTGTTTGCGCGTTCTGAATTCAGCTACAATCCAGAGAATTATGGGTATAATTGCTTGGAACGTTAGAGCGGAAGGAGATACCGCTTTTGTTGCACTAAGTTCAATCTGCATTAGATTGGGGGCAAACCACTCCGCACCTGGAATTGTGCTTAACGCCAAGGGAGTAACCACAAAGCGATAGTCGCTGAAACCAAGTCCATGGACAAGCGCTCTACTCGCGACCAAAATGCAGACTGCGATCTTCAAGAAGCTACCCACAGCGAAGGTGGTACCCACGATCGCTTCTAAGCGGGTTAAGAAGACGCCTGCATCCACTCGGGCAACAGCAGTGTAGATAGGGAAATAATATACTGAATAGCGATGCGCGCCAAGCACAGACATACTGGTACTCGTCAATAAGAGCATAATAAAAGCTGCAATCAGAAAACCGGGTATAAACACCCTGTAGGGGGAGTCTTTTTTCGAAAAACGCTCAAAAGTCCAAAACAGGAGGACTGTTTCCAAGAACGGAAAGTCCAGAATTTGCAGGGCCCCTAACATCACCGGTTTGAACCCATTGTACAAAACAGGTAGAAACTCTCCAAGCTCCACCTCGGTCAGGAGCAATAAGAACGCAAAGAAAAGCACTGAGAAAAACAGCTTGCCCATCACCATGCTCCAACGGGCTATTACTTCTACACCTTCTTTTACTGCCCATATACTTAGCGCGATGAAACACAGGGCCAGTACAATCTGAGGCGTAGTTGGTAGGGCAACCGCTTGGATAAAAGTAGTGACATCGCCAACCACCAGACAACTAAGACGCCAGGCATAGAAACTGTATGCTAACGCTACAAAGCGGGAAGGCCACTTTCCAAAAAGATAAGCGAGACCCTCACTTAAGTTCCTATCCCCCATGAGAAATCGCATTCGTGCATAAATAATTACAAGTGGCAAGGCCAATACTGTGGCCACAATGAACGCTAACCAAATATCCGCTCCAGCCAAGCCTCCTAGGGCGAAAACGAGAGTATTTCCCACTACAAGCAGGACAACAAGGCTGATGCCTTCAGTACAAGGAACAATCTCCTTCATGGATTACCTCCTCAGGGCCACAGTTTTTTGAGCCACTCTCCCAGGATTCCAAAAAGACTCGGCACAGGCAGGCGTTTCGTGGTCATCATCAACAGCGAAAACACAGCTGCAAAGGTCAATAAAGACACATAGACCAATAACTTTTTCCACGGTCTTTCTGACCACAGACTGATTTCAATAGATCCCACCAAAATGTAGGCAAGGGCAACTACGAAGACCATGTTAATCCCTCACTACAATTGATTTAGAAAAGAGACCTGTTAGTTCAATGAACACCTTTACCTCTACATTTATGGCCAGCTGAGGATAATAGCTATCCCAAACGTCCTCGTAGCGACGCCATATTTGGGGTTCTTTGCGTCTTAACAACCTGCCAAAACCGAGAATATCACTATTGTACTCAACCTGTAATTTCCTAAAAAAGTCCTTAATGCGCCGATTAAAGGTATGGGCCACTTGATCCTCAATGGCAGCTACCTCTTTGGGGTCCTGGAAATTGATCTGAGCATCCCCAATCTCAGTAACATTAAATCGAAGCTCTACACTGATGTCTATGGTCGGCTCACCATCCTTTGTAGTAGGCTTTATCTCCGCGTTACTGCCGATCATTTCATAAGTAATGGGAAAAATGCCTTCTTTGGTTTTCGTGTCCATAACCACATATGGACGTTGAGACTCCCCCTTAAGTATACAGAAGAGCTGACTTTCCTCAGCATCAAGCCAGCCGACCATGCGGTCCTCCTTGAACACTGCAGTTCCTTCGACAATAGGTACTAATTCTCCAGATTCATGAACTAGTTGCACTGTGGGTGCAGTGACCGAAATCCCCCTGGCGGTGAGATTGCCCACAAACTCCCATATTTGCACAGGGTAAAACTTGGCAAGTATGGGTTGTAAGGCAAAAATGCCATCCAAGTGATCGCTTACCGAGTTCGCTAATAGCGGTTTACTCTTAAAAACCTCTTCAACAGTACAATCCTTTGTTACAAGAATATAAATCGTGCTACGCGCGCGTCTGTTACGAAGTATGTATTCAATGGCAGGAAGAGCGCCTTGTCTAGCAACTTCTTCCGATACAAGAAACACACTGGTATGTGGCCAGAACACGAATGTACCAGCTACGTTAGAAAGTGCTCTTCCAGCACTGGAAAAGCCCCTTCCTTTTGAAGTAAGCACTTTTGGTGTAAACTGTGTTTCCTGGCCTCCACCAACCGAGTCAATCATTTCCAGATAAACCACGAAATCTGGTTCCACCTGTTCTACCCCGGCTCCGAAGACAAATCCAAGTGATTCAATCTCAGTATAATCCCAGCAACCGGCTAAAAGGAGGGTAGTGAGGAGCAAAACTAACGCTTTCAGTATACTTTTCTTCATTTTACCTTCTCCTGGATTGACTCTGTAAACGTTCCCGATCACGGGATGCCAAATAACGGGGCCTTAATGCCATTTGCCACCAAGGGACTCTGATCACGGTATCTTTAACATCTTGTGGCTGAAACGTTGTCATAGTGGATAGATATGGAACACCAAAGGACTCCATAGATGCTAGTAAGAGGATCACTGCCATTAGGGCCAAAACGTAACCATAGAGCCCCATAACTGAAGCCATCAATACAAACCACAGCCGGATCAGTACAGCAACATCATAAAGAAGAGAAACCACAAAACCAGCAACACCGGTAATTCCCACCACGATAATCATGGGTGCGCTCACTAAACTAGCGCTTACCGCTGCATCACCAAGGACAATCGCTCCAACTATACTGATCGCTTGACCGACGGGCCTGGGTAGTCTTACACCTCCTTCCCTGAGTATTTCAAAGACAAGTCCCATGGCCACCACCTCTACAATGGCGGGGAAAGGTACATTTTGGCGGGCAGCGGCGATACTAGTCACCAAGTTAGTAGGAATGAGCTGTGGATGGTAACTTACTAAAGCCAGATAAATAGCTGGTGTGCTCGTGGTAATAAAGAAACTAACATAACGAATAATACGGTGAAAAGTTGCAGCTATCCAGTGATTGTAGTAGTCCTCGTTAGCTTGAAATGCCTCCACCAGTAAGTAGGGCATGGTGAGAGCAAAGGGTGAGCCATCTACTAAAACTGCCACCCTACCCTCTAGTAACCGTGCGGAAACAATATCAGGACGTTCGGTTTGCCCAATGGTGGGTAGGGGAGAGAATGGCGAATCTTGAATAAACTCCTGAATATAGCCGGAGTCTAAAACACCATCAATATCGATTTTTTCAATTCGATCCTGTACCTCATCCACCAGAGATTGGGCGGCAACGCCGTCAACGTAGCAAATCGCTACCTTGGTTTGAGTCTGAACTCCCACTGTTACAAACTTTGTCTTGAACTTCGGATTGATGATCCTCCGTCGTACCAAACTAATATTAACGCCGAGGTCTTCAGCAAAACCTTGGCGCGGTCCGCGAACCACGTTTTCCGAAGGTGGCTCCTCGACAGGTCTAGTCTCATAACCAGGAGCATGAACAACGATACCCATATTGCAACCATCTATCAGGACAACGCCCGAACCGCTCAAGATTTTCTCAGCAAGCCTCACATATTGATCCGCTAGGTTTACTCCATCAGAATGGAGAACCCGTTCCATTAGGAATGTAGCGAGAGATTCACCGGTCAGATGCTTCGGCAGGGTACAACTCATTAGGGGCTTTACGATGTAATCACTCAAAAACTCATGCTTAACCATGTTGCTAGCATAAATCAAAACACAGTTACGCTCTTTGGGGCCTTTGGTCTTAAAGTTTCGGTAAACTATCGTATCGTCGTGTCCCAAAATGTCAGTTTTAAACCAATGAACATTGATCTCCAGGGAGGTACTGAGGTTATAAAGGCCTTTCTTATTTTCTTCTTTCTTAACGCGTTTCCAGAAAAACATCTGTTACCCCCTCCCATTTTGTCCTAGTATAACCAGATTGTTTTTGATTATAAAAAAAGCCGACCCTAAAGATCGACTTATCCCTCATCCCATATTATTTACAGTGGTTTACGACCACTCCCATTTTCAGCCTTACTTGCGCAGGATTTCCTACCTATATGGGGAACATATTCAAGAAGAAAGGAGGATGTATTCATGAACATCATGTTTGAAAGCGGAAACTACTTTGTCAGAATTAAAAATAAAGGTGGCCACCAAAAGATTACCATCTGGGATAATAAAGGTGACAAATTATTTAGTGATTTTCTAGGACCTGATCCTGCAGTGCAATTTTGGAATGCCGTGGAGTCCTTAACAGATAGTCAAGTTGTCTCTGATATTAAGGAAAAAACCAGAGCTTGAGGGGTTGAAAAATAGTAAAGGCGTCCATTATGTTCCTTGGACGCCTTGTTTATTTCCTAACCATGACTTTCAATCGGGTGAAGTTCCTTGAGGGCATTATAGATACTTGTGTACACCTTAGCTAAATACCCCGCATCCATTTCAGCAGTCCGGCAAAAGACGTCACCCTTGCGAGTCGTTGTGTACTGTGGCTTAAGGTCATTTAACACATTAGCTACAACCATACTCAACTCATCCCGGTCCAGGTGAATCTTTTCCCGAGTGAGGACATCACGCAGTGCGTGAATGACAATACTCTCCGTGGAATTCTGTACACCTGAGCGGTGATTCTCATGACGCGGGCTGTTCTTGACTTTCATCACAGCCTTAAAGCACTCCACCATCACCTTGTTAAACAATGGAGTGTCCAACTCTTCTAGTTCTGGTTTTCTAAGTTTTTCTCCCGCTATTACGGGAGAATAGAGGGGGGGCAAGTTGTTAAGCATGCAGGATTTTGCATCGTCCCTGCAGAGCTGGCAGCTACAAGCAAGGCTATCCTCAGCAAGAACCCGTTCAATGGCCTGATCAGCCACATGTTCCATAATGTTGTAAATTTCGTAGTCATTTGAACTCTTTTTCACAGATATCCCCCTTCTCACTTTCGGGAAATGATCAAACAATCTTCCCCGCCATCATATGGTTGCAAGGCGGTATTGCTGAAGACCCCTTCCACACTAAATCCCACTTGCTCCAGGAGCGCAACCATGCGCGCAGGGGTAACAACAGCTTCCTTGCTTGAAAACACGGTTATCTTGGGAGGATTGGGTTCCTGAGGGAAAACATAGTTTATCTGGTTCAGTAAGCGTAAATCGGTTGCCAATCCCTTGATTTGAACCACACTAAGTAAAACTTCGTCGGTAAAAGGATGAATACCCTGGAGTGCCAAGCTTGGCCACCCCTCGGTCAATTCCACCTCACCGGCTAGAAAATCAAAAACTAGGTAGCCTCCTGAAAGAAGGTGCTGGTAACAGTTCTGGAACACGGCTAAGCGATCAGCATCACTGTGCATGTAGATTAAAGAACAATAGGGAATAATAATCGTGTTAAAGAGGCGATCGAAACTAAAGGTGCGCATGTCCCCTACTACCAGCTCTACCTGAGAGGTATCCATGCCTAATCTGGCTTTTGCTCTAGCGATCATGTCTGGCGATAGATCCAGAGCCACAATCTCAAGTCCCGCATCCACAAGCTCGGGAACCAAGCGTCCTGTTCCGCAAGCCAAATCGAGTACCCTGCCCCCTTGCTGTTTGGCGAACTCCACGTAAAACGCGGAGTCTCCCCTACGTTGGTTCAGGAGATCATATAATTCAGCATCGGCATAGGGTTCACCTTCCTGTGCCCGCTTCTTAATTAACAATTCTTGGGCAAAACCGAAAAATTCACTCATAAGTCCTCCTAAAAGAGGCCGTGGTCACCACCGCGGCCTAACGACGTTTGTCTATAAATGATCCTTCCGCACTCGGTACGCGCCCAATGTAGGCTCGATTCGACTGTTTTCCCTCTTGCACTTTCTTTGCTTCTTCCTTGATCTGACCTAAACTGCCTCTAACTATCTCTTCTAGAATCTCATTCTGCCCTTGTATCCTGATTATTTCTGCCTGCAGATTCTCCTGCAAAACGGCTGCGGACTCATCGGGCATATTGCTATCCTGAACGCTTAGAGTCGCATTCAGTGCATCAATTTGCTCCATTATGGTTTCGCGCTCCTCTAGCAGGCTTAGAAAGCGTTCATGGGCGTTGTCATCGCTCACAAGCTGGTCGGAAGTGCATTCCAGCATAGCATCAGTCAGTTCACTCAGTTTTTTGACAAGGGCCAACTTGTGTTGGTAAAAATCAACGGACACTGCTCATCACCCTTGCATTGCCGTTATTTGTTGGACAAGCCAGTCACTTTGGGCGTAGAGCTGACCCAATACCTTTTCCAAGGCAGTGAACTTACGCCACTGAGCTTCCTCAAAGCGCAGAAGTCTTTCTTCCATAACACTTAAGCGGGACTCAAAATCACGGATTTGCTCACCTAAAGCGCTTGTATCATAAGGTGTACTGGCTTTTCCAGCTGTTTTCTCAATCCGCTCCATGGCGCCTTTCAGAACCGAATCTAAACGCCGGGCTATGCCCTGTTTACCTTCCTCAGCTGAGTCGAAAGTAAAAATATCTCGAACCCCAGTGGGGTTTGCTTCTACTGCTACGCGCAGTTTCTCTTCATTGATATTTAAGCGACCATACTCATACCAAGAGCCTGTGGTAATACCAATTTGTGCAAGACTTTTGTGGTCACCTTCAATACCTACTGCTCCTGCCAGGGCCATCCGCATCTCACTAAGCACTCTGCTTAGCATTGGATCCGAGCGTAGTAGACCGCTTTTCGCCTTTTCTTCCCATTGCTCAATCTCTTTATCCGAAAGTGCTTCCCTTTGCTCAGGTGTCAGCGGCAGGAAATCCCTAAAGACTTCTTCCCGAGTACTCAAATTGAGTTCATCCACAATTTCATTGTACAGGTTGACGAACTCTTTGATTTTGTCTACAACAGCATCCACATCATGGCGCACTTCTACACGCACATCAGTACCTGGGCTTGCGCTCAGCAAGTTCACAGTAATACCGTTAAGATCAAAGGAGTTGCTACTATTAGAAAGGGTTACACCATTTACTCTTACCTCAGCGTTTTGACCTGCAGTTCTTGCTTGCACGTCATCGCCAAAGATAGCATAGTCCCCACCTAACACGATCTCAACATCCTCACCAGTAGCCTTGGAAGTAAAGGAAATACTATCTCCACTGGCAAAGGCGAGAATACCCAGGTCTTTGCTCTTATTGATCTCGGCTGCAATATCTTGAAGGCTTTTTCCTTCGGCAAAATCAATTTCAATTTCTTCACTAACCTCTCCTCCAACTGCTAGACCAATTGTGAAGGATCCGGTACTTGGCAAGGTCACTCCAGTCGCCACAACCTGAGCTGCCTTAGCAAGCTTTTCTACTTTCAAATCATAGGTTCCAGCCTGGGCCTTACCTGTAGCATTGACTGTTAGAATGTCTGTATGCGAAGAAGTGGCAACATTTCTATCGAATGTGCCTTGCAAAGTCATATCAAAGGTAAAGTTTCTCAAACGCAAAAGTTTTGTGTTTATTTCCCGATAAGCATCACGTTTCCACTCGACTTTAACCTTTTGCTGATAAACCCGATCTACGGGAATACGCTGGGCCGTCATTAAATCCTTAATCATTTGTTCGGTATCTATTCCTGAATTCAACCCGGAAATTCTCATAATTGTCACCTCATCCTAAGGTCTTCACCCTTCTTATCGGCATGTAATGTAGATCCTTTAGCACTGGAAAACTTTCCCCATTTTACTGATTAAGATTTTCTTGACAGTAACTTTAAGCTGTGGTAAAGTGTAGGTGGTTAAGACTTTAAATGAAGCGAACAAACATGGCCTCGAGTTCCAGCTAAAGAAGTGAGCAAGGGTTTTACACTGTTTGCGTAGTTTAGGATTTTGACTAGTACACAAATTTTAGGAGGCCATTGAATGACTGGTACAGTAAAATGGTTTAACGCAGAAAAAGGTTTTGGATTTATCGAACGGGAAGATGGAGACGACGTATTCGTACATTTCTCCGCTATCCAGGGTTCTGGTTTTAAATCCCTAAACGAAGGTGATCAAGTTAGCTTTGACATCGTAGACGGCGACCGCGGTCCACAAGCTGCTAACGTAGTTCGCATCTAAGTTTCCTTGACAAGAATGCCCCATCCACACGGATGGGGCTTTTTTTCGTGCACTTATAGAGTCTGATCAAGCCATTCTACTACTATCTTCACCAACGCTGGATTGAGCTTAAATGGATCTAAGGGATCAAAGTCTTCATTATCATAGGGGAAAAAGGTAAAATCATGGGTTGTTCCTGCAAGGTACTGTACAGTCACCGCCTCGTTTCCATTACTCTTTAGAGTATCAGCCAGCACTTGTGCGTGGTAGGGCATAACTTTCAAGTCCTCTTCCCCCTGCACAATTAACACTGGACTGGTGACGTTCGCCAAGTTGTCAAGGGGAGTTAATTCCATATGCTGTCTCAACCACTCTAAGTTCAGCGGTATCACTTCACTTACGTCCTTACCCTCACTAGCCTCAACAATTACCTGTTTGATCAGAGGCTGGTACTCCTGAAGCAGCGCTTTTTCTTGCTCCGACAGCCAGGGCTTGGACAGTTGATAGTCTAACTGCTCCTCCATCAGTCTGTCCAGCGTAATTGACGGCCCTGCCAACAATACAATGGCACTGAGCCGGTCGGCAAAGACGGGCGCAAAATAGGCTCCTTCGCTGTGACCGAGCATAGCTATGCGATTACTAACGACCTGAGGATGATCCTCCAAAAAATCTAGTAAAACCTCAATATCAGATAACAAATCCTGAACGGAAGCGAGATCATAATCACCGGTACTCTCGCCCACACCCCGCTCATCGTAGGCAAGCACTGCAATTCCGACCTTAGTCAACTCTTCCGCGAAAATCCTAAACATATTAGTCATAAACGCTGGAGGCGTGTTACCGTTACGATCTTGGGGACCTGAACCAGAGTTGAGCACAATCGCTGGGAACGGTCCTTCCCCTTGTGGTAAAGAGAGAGTTCCAGCTAAAGTAACCTGCCCGTTTTTCACAGCAAACTCCTCGGTTCGCAGATGAGTGAATTGCTCCTTACGATCTTCAGCAGGGGTAATGTCAACATAGCCTTCTCTAAAAACCTCGGCAGCCTGCATGGGAATATCTAGATGAATCAACTTTTCTCCCTGACCGTGGAGTCGCATTTGCAGGTTGCCAGGCATCGTGAGCACATACTCCTCTAAAATGAGTAAATTTCCGTCCTTGGTTTGATACTGAACCTCGCCTACGCGTTTAAAAAGTCCGGTGATCACAGGATTTTGATTTGCTAGCACTAGGCTTGGTACTATCACGCTTATCGTCTGCTCATCATCGTTCTTGGCCATTAGCGCTAGAACCTGTTCATAATGAGCAAAAACGTTGTTATCTAGAACCATATAGGGCTTTTCAAGTGGAAAACTACGCTTGAGCGGTCCAACTTCCACCGTGACCTGTTCATTTTTTATTGTAGCTGTGAAACTTGCGCCAGACAGAAGATTGGCCTGATACTTAACCACGTCTCCAGCGTTCTTAAGCGAAGCAGCTACCTGTAGTGTTTGACCACCAACAGAGAAATTGCCTTCTGTTTTAAGCTCGTTATCGCTCAGCCAATACTCCTCACCACCGACTTCAGTACCACCGAGATATAACAGGAACGAGCTTGTTTGGGCGTTTACCTGACCAACCATAACTACACTGATAAAGAAAAAAATGACGACTGCAAAACGCCTCATCCTATTCCTCCTCTTCGAGTTGACTTAAGACCCAATTCAGCTCCTTTATTGCAAGCTCTAGAGCCTCCCAAAGGTTTTGATCCGATTGGATGAACGGTCTGAGACCAATTTGCTCTGATTTTAACTCGTTAATCCGAGCCTTTATTTGCCCAGCTAGAACTTCATAATTCATGGTAAGTAACACCCCTTTCCCCGCGAGTATATTTATTCTACTTGATTCAAGACCTGATCGCAACAGTGAACGCTAGGAAGGAATTGGCTTTGTAAACACGAAGATCATAATAAAAATCAAAAAGGAGAGCTGATAGTGTCCTTGAAAATTATTACAGACAGTGCCTGCGACCTACCTTCTAATCTAGTTGACGCCTATGACATAGACGTACTACCATTTCTTGTTTATATCGACGAGCAAGAATACGTGGACGGAATCGACATTTCTCCGCATCAAGTCTACGATGCCATCCGGGCTAACAAGGTTCCGACAACCGGGCAAGTACCCATAGAGCAAATTCTTGCGTTGTTCACCAAGTATGCCCAAGCCAGTCAGCCCTGCCTCTACCTCAGTTTTTCTTCTAAGCTCTCCGGTACCTGCAACACCGCACGCCTAGTAGCCACAGAAGTAAAAAAGAAATATCCCCAAGCCCAGATCACCATCATAGATACCGCCAGTGGAAGTCTCGGTCAAGGATTGATTGTACTTGAGGCTGCCCAGATGGTTCAGGCCGGAGCAACTACTGAGGAGGTCATTGAACGCGTAAAGCAACGAGCCCTGAACAATGTTGAGCATGTGTTCTCCGTAGATGACCTAAACTATCTTTATCGTGGCGGGCGAGTCAGTTACGCTAGTGCGTTTTTGGGCGGACTCTTAAGTGTCAAACCCATCTTGCATGTGAAGGATGGGTTAATGATTCCTTTTCAAAAGGTTCGGGGTAAGAAAGTAGCTATTAAACGCATCACCCAATTAGTGAAGGAACGTTCTTTAGGCGATCCTAAGCAACTGATTGCCATTTCTCATGCAGATGATCCAAGTATGGCCGAGCAACTGCAGACTCTACTACACAGCGAGCTAGGTTATGACAACTTTCTGGTGAATGTGGTTGGCAGTGTCCTCGGTTGCCATATCGGAATTGGTGGCGTAGCCGCCTTTTTTGTGAATTCCAAACTGGATGTGGCCAATCTAGCTCCATAGGCGCCAGCGATTCTGAAAATACTCCATATGGTCATAAATTTATTTTACTTTACCTTAACCTTACGTTATACTTAACATAAAGCTAATTATTAAAGATTGGAGTGTCGAGAGTGTCTTACAAGTATATGGCTGAACCCTACAAGATTAAGATGGTTGAACCGATTGCGGTTACCACAAGGGAGCAAAGGGAAGAAGCGATCAAAAGGGCGGGTTACAACACATTCCTACTGACAACTGATGATGTTTATATTGATCTGCTAACAGACAGTGGCACTAACGCTATGAGTGACAACCAGTGGGCTGGCCTGATGCTGGGCGACGAAGCCTATTCTGGTAGCAAGAACTTTAGAAATCTACAAGAAACTGTGCGCGAACTCTACGGCTTTAAGCACGTAGTACCCACCCATCAAGGCCGCGGCGCCGAGAACATTCTGTCTCAGATTATGATTAAACCGGGAGATTACGTTCCCGGAAACATGTATTTCACTACTACCAGGGCTCACCAAGAACTAAATGGTGCAACGTTTAGGGATATTATTATTGATGAAGCCCATGATTCTCAGAATGAACATCCTTTCAAGGGTAATGTGGATCTCAACAAATTACAGGCACTCATTGATGAAGTTGGTCCCGAAAAGATCCCTTATATCTGTTTGGCAGTAACGGTCAACTTAGCTGGTGGGCAGCCAGTTTCCATGGCTAACATGAAAGCAGTTTACGAGTTGGCTCAAAAGTACAACATTAAAGTAATGATGGACGCCACCCGTTGTGTGGAAAACGCCTGCTTTATTAAGCAACGGGAGCCCGGTTACGAAAACAAGACAATTAAGGAAATTGTCAAGGAAATGTTCAGTTACTCAGATGGCTGCACGATGAGCGGTAAGAAAGATGGAATCGTGAATATCGGTGGATTTTTAGCCCTGAATGACGACGAACTTTATCAAAAAGCCACTAGCCTTGTTGTAGTCTACGAAGGTATGCCATCCTATGGCGGAATGACTGGTCGTGATATGGAAGCATTAGCCAGAGGTTTGCGGGAGTCTGTTGACTATAACTTCATCGCCCATCGCCTAGACCAGGTGAAGTACTTAGGAGACAAACTGATTGCCGCTGGCATTCCTGTAGTGAAGCCAATCGGTGGTCATGCGGTGTTCTTGGATGCACGCCAGTTTTATCCCCATATACCTCAAGACGAATTCCCCGCCCAAATGCTTGCAGCTCAGCTCTATTTAGAATCTGGTGTACGAAGCATGGAAAGGGGCATTGTCTCTGCCGGTCGCGATAAGAATGGAAATCACCATTATCCTAAGCTAGAATTAGTTCGGCTGACAATTCCACGCAGGGTTTACACCTATGCCCACCTAGATGTGGTTGCAGATGCGGTCATAGAACTCTACAAACACAGGGATAGTGTTAAAGGCCTTCGCTTCGTATATGAACCACCTGTCCTGCGTTTCTTCACGGCAAGGTTTGAACCAATTGAGTAAATTGCAAAACGAAAAGCCCCTAACGGGGCTTTTTCTATTCCTCCCTGGATTTGAGGAAGTCTACAAGCTCAGACTTTTCAACGCGGCTCACGCCACTATGTTCAATGTCAAAACGGGCATCAAAAGGTTCAGGGGAAACTCTCTGCAATACCTCAACAATGCGGGGACGACAAAAACCCCCCTGACACCAGCCCATGGACGCCCTAGTTCGTCTTTTGATCGCGTCAATCGTTTTGATTGGGATGCCTCGCTGGCAAGCATCAATGATTTCTCCTTCCGTTACCTGTTCGCAGCGACAGATAATCTTTTCAGGCGAGGAAGGAAGGTCAATTAACGGCTTGATTTCGCTAAGGGGTCTTAATTCCCGGTGTTTTCGAATCGGCTCTCGATAAGGATCAAAATCCGGATTCGGTTCTAAAACTAAACCCGCTTGTTCCAAAACCCCCTCAACCATCTTAGCGATTGCTGGGGAAGCGGTTAAGCCAGGCGATTGGATCCCAGCTACATTAATAAAGCCAGCCACCTTTGTCTGCTCAATAATAAAATCATTAGTTGAACTTCGGGCCCTAATCCCAGTAAAGCTACGCAAAAACTGCTTAGCATCCAGTCCAGAGTAGAGTGACTTGCATTGATCAAAAATCGTCGCTATCCGCTCAAGATCGGTTGAAGTGTCCTCCCGATCCGTTTGATCGCCTGCATCTGGTCCAATTAAGAGATTTTCGTGGAGCGTTGAGGTGAGTAAAATACCTTTGCCCTTATCAGTGGGAAGACCAAAAACCACATGCTTGATGGCTCTTCCGGTTCCTCGAGCAAAAAGGAGGTACTGTCCACTTCTAGGTAGGATTTCGAAATCATCTACCCCAACCATTTGCGCAATCCGGTCAGCGTATACTCCGGCCGCGTTGATCACGTAGCGGGCGTTGTAGGAAGCGTCCTGAGTGTGTATGCGAAAACTATTTTCTTCCTTACTAATAGCGGTTACTTCTGCTTCCAGTTGGAGGGTGACACCATTCTTTATGGCGTTTTCTGCCATGGCAATGGCCATCTTGTACGGGGAACACACACCTGCCCCTGCACAATACAGAGCCCATTTTAAATCTGGGCTAAGATTAGGCTCCAACTCGCGTAGTTCATCCTGTGCCACAATGCGCAAATCAGCTAAACCATTGGCTTCACCTTGTCTAAGTAGCTCCTCAAGTGGTCCCGGATCATCGTCTCTGGACACAACTAGCGAACCGGTCTCCTTAAAACCAAAATTAAGTTCGCGATCAAGCTGCGCAAAAGCCTGGCGACCCGCAAAACAGAGTCGTCCTTTCAACGTCGTGTTGGGCTCCGCATACCCACCATGCACGATGGCACTGTTGGCCTTGGTGGCCCCCATTGCCACATCGCTACCCTTTTCTAGCAATAGAATGCTCAGTTGGTATTTGGCAAGCTCGCGGGCGATGGTTGTACCAACGATCCCTGCCCCAATAATAGCCACATCATACACTTGCATAGAAAACCCGCCTTTATAAAAATAGATTAGCGTAAAATCCAAAACGATCAAAAAGCATGAGCAGGCCAACAATCACTAATAAAACTCCAGAAATAACTTGAACTTTGGGGAGGTTTCGTTTGATCCAGCCAAAAGTATTCTGCAATCTAGTCCATAAAAGCGCAGTCAACAAGAATGGAACTCCAAGACCTAATGAGAAAGTCATGAGTAAAGCCATGCCCTGATACAACGTGCTTAAGTTTGAAGCCAGGATCAAAGCGGTTCCCAAAAACGCTCCTAGACAAGGGGTCCACCCCAGGGAAAAGGCAGCACCAAAAAACAGACTGGACCAAAACTTCAGGTTCTTTGTCTCCACTCCCACCACCCGGCTTCTATTCAGGAAACCGACTTTCAGAACCCCTAAAAAGTTCAGTCCAAACAAGATTACCACGACTCCGCCAAGACGCTGCAGTAGAATTCGGTTTTCAGAAACTAGACTGCCAAGGGCAGAGGCAGTTGCCCCCATGCTGACAAATACTAAAGTAAATCCGGCAATAAAACCTAAAGTATTGACCACCAACCGCCACCCGCCTTTTTGCCCTTCCTTCCCTTCCCTCCCCCCTAGATAAAGGAGGTAAATAGGGATCATGGGCAAAATGCATGGAGACAAAAATGCCAAGAACCCTTCGACGAAAATGAGTCCAAAAAGGGAAAACGTGAACTCGGGTGCCATCTGCTGAAGCATTTACTTTGCCCCCTCGATCATCTTCCAAACCGTTTCCTTGTCGGTGGCGCCAACCACGTAGCTAGAAAGATACCCTTCCGCGTCAATAACAACTGTGGTAGGTAGTCCAGGAATACCAAACATTTGTGTACCTACTGTACCATAATCGAAAAGATTCGTCATGGTAAAATTGTTATCGGCCAAATATTTCGTACCACTTGTTACAGTTTCAGTACGACCATCAATTTGATTCAACAGCAACAGTACTGCATCCTGCGACTCTGCAAGTTCATTGTGTAGCTTTTGAAACTCAGGCATCTCAGCTCTACAAGGCGGGCACCAGCTGGCCCAAAAGTTCAATACCACAACCTGCCCGCGATAATCACTCAGTCGAATAGTTTCATTATCAGCGGTAGTAAGGGCAAAATCCGGCACAAAGATTTTTTCGCTACTTGCAGTAGCAAGGACGAATCCACTCAAACCCAAGACTAATAGGGCACTAAGGGACAACAGTACAAACAGCTTTGATTTTCGCACTACCATAACCTCCTTTTGATCCAATATACCCCAGGCGGGTACTGCGCGCAAGTGGTGAATTGCCGTAATCCTTGACAAAGCTCCAAAGTTCAACGAAAATCAATGTAGCAGGGGAAATTATGCTCTGGTGAGGTGATTAGGCTAGATGAAGAAACTTCTCTCCCTACTTTTCCATCGCGTTACCATAGTAACGATCGCCATTTTAGCGCAACTAATAGCGCTTATTTTGATGATTGGACGTTTTAGCAACTTCTTCCCGCTTTTCTATGCATTTTTTTCTATCCTCAGTGCTATTGTCGTTATCGTTATCGCTACTGGTCACGATAAGTCAGCTTATAAAATCGCTTGGATTATTCCCATCATGGTTTTCCCCATTTTTGGTGGGCTTTTTTATCTTGTGTTAGGGAAAGCACGCCTCAGCCCTCGCATGCGACGAAAAATGGAGAGACTGCGACTCCATGGACAACACTCCTTGGCTGCCAGCTCATCAGTGCTAGACGAACTAACTCAGATCGACGCTCGAGCCGCTAGCCAAGCCCGCTATATCCAAAACTATGCGGCCCATCCAGTCTATAAACACAGCTACTCTAAGTTCTTTCCCCTAGGAGAGCTTGCATTTGAATCGATGTTGGAAGAACTGGACAAAGCCCAGCATTTCATCTTCCTAGAATACTTCATTATTGAAGAAGGGATCATGTGGAACCGCATTCTCGATATCTTGAAACGGAAGGCGCAAGAAGGAGTGGATGTTCGCTTAATCTACGATGATGTTGGCTGTATCTTTAAGCTTCCCCGGAATTATGATCAAAAGCTAGAATCTATGGGAATCAAGACAGAACGTTTCCATCCTTTAACGCCCACCCTTTCAGTCACACTGAACTATCGAGATCATCGCAAGATGATGATTATTGATGGGCACACCGGTTTCGCCGGCGGGATTAATCTGGCTGATGAGTACATCAATGCTTACGAAAAATACGGACATTGGAAGGATTCTGCTTTCTTGATCAAAGGCGAGTCCGTCTGGTCCTTAACTGTGATGTTCCTAACCATGTGGGAATACCTAAGGGCTGAAACAGTTGATCTAAATAGTTTCCGCCCACCTCAATCAGCGGTTGAACTGCAGAGCCAGGGTTTCATCCAGCCCTTTGCAGATAACCCCTTAGATAGCGAGGCAGTTAGCGAAACGATCTACTTCAACCTGATTAACCGGGCTAAAGATTATGTCTACATAAACACTCCCTATCTGATCCTAGACAACGAAATGCTTACTGCACTGGGAGCTGCCGCTAAATCCGGAGTGGATGTGCGCATCATCACTCCCCATATCCCAGATAAACCGCTTGTGCATACGGTCACCCGTTCTTATTACTCGACCCTTTTACAAAGTGGTGTGCGCATTTATGAGTATACTCCTGGTTTTATGCACTCCAAAGCAATAGTGGCCGACGACGAAGTTGCAGTTGTGGGTTCCATCAACCTTGACTATCGCAGTCTTTATATGGCCTTTGAAAATGGGGTATGGCTTTTTGGAACAGATAGTGTATTACAAATTCGGGATGACTTCTTGGATACCTTGCCGGTTTGTCAAGAAGTTTCCCTGGATGAATATGGTAACCCATCTTGGTCTCAGAGGGTAAAATGGTCCCTCCTGAGACTAGTTGCTCCCCTTATGTAGAAGCATACAAGGGTTTTGCCAGTTTATGTCGAAGTAGCATGGAACTGTTTCTAGAACTGGGGGTGAGGTCATGCCCAAGTGGAGATTTGGAAGAATTAGAGACCGCGTCTTAGTGTTATTTGTCGCCTTGGTCTTCGTCCTGACGCTGGCAGTAATGATCATGACAGGTGTGTTAACCAATACCCTCGTAAACGATCTAGTGGAGGAAAATGCGCTAAACCTTGCGCGTCATCAAAGCAGGCTGATTGCCCTCTGGCAACAGGAACGGATCGCGGATCTAGAACAACTAGCCAACTCCGCCTTAATCGAAAGCCTCGATTGGGATAGCATTGAGCCTTACCTACAACGACAGATTCTAGAAGCCCCCGATTACTATCTAATCTTTTTTGTAGCTACTCCTGATGGCAGCTACAATACCACCTCCCAGCGCAATGCTGGAAGTATTGCGGACCGGTCGTACTTCCCCCATGCTCTTGCGGGCAAGACTGTAATTTCTGAACCTTTGGTATCCCGTTCCACAGACCAAAGGGTATTCATTATTGCTACACCTATTTGGAATGAGGATAACTCTGCTGTAAAGGGTGTTTTAGGCCTTTCCGTTGATCTGGAGAAGCTATTTGACAGTTCCCATGAGTTGATGATATTTGATTCCCAGGATTCCGTTTATCTGTTGGATGAAAACGGATACTTTATCCTCCATCACCAACCGGAAATGATCATGAACAGGCGAATCCATGATGTTTATCCTCAGTGGGATGATTTACCGCGCGAATCGGGGTCTTTTTCGCTAACCCAAGATGGAGTTACCTATCGAGCTTTTTATGAAAAACTGCAAGGACCAAGTGGTTGGACTGTTGCAGTCAAAGTTCCCGAATCGTACTTTACTCAACCGGCGAAACGGCTAATTTTGCATCTCTTTGGCTTAAGTATTGTCTGCTTTGGACTCGTTTTATGGTTAGGGTCGTGGTTCTCTGCAACAATTACCGAGCCCATTGTTGAACTGAATCAGATTTTCAAACGTGGGGCCGCAGGCGAACTGACCGTTCGGGCTGAAGTGGTAAGTACCGATGAGATCGGCGAAACCAGGGAAGCGTTTAATCGCATGATGGATACAATTGGCAGTATTACCTACTATGACCCGCTGACCGGATTGCCCAATCGCCAACATTTTATGGACCAACTTACAACGGCACTGAAAGATAATTCCACAGTCATTTTAGCGTTGGTTACTATCAGAGAGTTCTCTGAAATCAAGGCCTTTCTTGGTCCAGAAGTGACAGATCGTATCTTAATTCATGTGGCAGAACGACTGCAAGAAATCAGTGATCAGAGTCTAGTAACCGCTCGCCTCTCTGAGGCTGAGTTTGGTATCATCATCCCTTCAGGGGCAAGTGCCGTATTTCGAGCTATCGATCGGCTGGACGACTTGCTAACTCACCCCATCGAGTTTCGCGATGATGAACTAACGGTTCGCCTCTTTGGTGGAATCAGTATTAGTGATGATCAAGAAGTAAACGTCAACACCTTTTATCAACAGGCCCAAACTGCCCTTTACGAAGCTGAACACAACTCCGATGAGCCTTTGAAACTGTATAGTCCTACCATGCACCATACCCTATTAGAAAGGCTGCGCTTTCAAACGGAAATCCGTTCCGCTTTAGAACAAGATCAATTTGTGGTGTACTATCAGCCTGTTGTAGATCTCAAGAACCAATGCATTGCAGGCAAAGAGGCCCTTGTGCGCTGGAAACACCCCACTCGAGGCATTTTAGCCCCAGACCAGTTTCTTCAAGCAGTAGAACAGGGTGGGTTCATGGAAGAGTTGAGCGAGTTTGTCCTAGATCAAGTATGTGCCCAACATGAGGAGTGGATCAACCAAGGTTTTGATCCTGGCTGGGTAGCTGTGAACATCTCGGCCAACCATTTCCGTTCCCCGCGCTTTACCGAGCTTATTCGCTCAGTGCTTGATGGCTATGAAATTCCCAGTAATATCCTGCGTCTAGAGATTACTGAAGATGCCATGCTAGCACCAACCACTGATGTATTGAACAACTTTCAAGAACTTCGGCAAATGGGAATCCGCATGGCCATTGATGACTTTGGCACAGCTTACTCTTCCCTCGAGTATCTAGTGCGTTATCCAATGGAAACACTGAAAATTGACCAAACCTTTATAGCTGCAGTGGATCAGGACTCTAGAATCCAAGGCTTAGTTAAATCCATGGTGGGTATGGGAGCAAACCTGTCCATGACAATTGTGGCTGAAGGAGTAGAGCGTAAAGAACAACTATCCTTATTAGATGACATGGGCTGTGATGAAGCACAAGGTTACTTGTTTAGTCGTCCGATTCCTTGGAACAGATACAAACAAGCAATTACAGAGCTAAATGAGCGCTTGGGAAATAATGAATTTAAGGTAAAAATAAGCTAGTTGAAGGTGAAACACATGCCAGACTATCTGCTGGGAATTGATATTGGAGCTACAAACACCAGAATAGCAGTGGTAGATACCCACGGAAACATCATAACCAGTTCTCATCTGCCCTCCCACATGGCAGCTGGACGTAGTTTTTTTGAAAATGTAGGTCAACGAGCCAAAGAACTTGCTAACAAGCATGACGTAAGAGCTATAGGTGTAGGTTCAGCTGGTCAATTAGATCGTAAAACAGGAACCTACCTACCTGGACTTTATCCTGATGCTGCTTGGACGGGCGTACCTTTGCAGGAGATTATCCAGCAAGCAACTAACCGTCCTACTGTCGTAGACAATGACTGTAAGATTTCAGCCTATGCCGAGCTTAAAGTCGGACGAGGACAAGGACTAGAGGATTTTGTTTCCTTGACAATCGGCACCGGAATTGGGGGGGGAGTTATAGCCAATGGTGAGATCGTTCATGGCGAAAAAGGAGTTGCAGGCCATGTGGGACATATTAGCGTCGAACCGGGTGGTCTCCTCTGCGCCTGCGGCAATCGCGGTTGCCTAGAACTCTATGCCTCGGGAACTGCAGTTGCAAAAAGGGCAACAACTCTCCTGCAAGAAGAAGTTACCTCGCCCGAAGTCTTCAAAAGGGCGAGTCTTGGCGATAAAGTGTGTTTAGGGGTAATAGACGAAATGGCCATAGCGCTAGGCAGGGGCCTGGGCGCGATGGCCAATATGCTCAATCCGGAGGTCTTTATCCTGGGTGGTAGCATTTTGGAGTGGTATCCCTTGCTTGAAAAAACGTTAGTACACAGTTTCACCCAGAACGTTATGAAAGGGTTGAAAAACACACCAATTCTCCGTTCGGAGTTAGAAGGACGTGGTGGCGTGATTGGAGCGGCACTATATGCTTGGGACAAAATGGGGCGTTAACGCCCCATTTTTTAACGATAAGCTTCAACAAAGTGGTAAAGCAAACGGACTCCTACGCCTGTGGCTCCTTGAGTCAGATAACCCTTGTCTTTCGAGGCAAAGGCTGTTCCTGCGATATCCAAATGCATCCAGGGTTTTCCTTGCACAAAAGCTTCGACAAAGAGCCCTGCAGTTACTGTACCAGCACCTCGCCCACCAGTATTTTTCAGATCCGCAAATGGGGTCTTGTTCTGCTCCCGATACTCTGGGAAACTGGGAAGTTGCCACACTCTTTCACCTGATTGTTCTGAGGCCTGCTCCAAATGCTCGTACAGTTTTTGATCATTGGTGATTACCCCTGTAGCCACATCACCTAAGGCTACTATTACTGCTCCGGTGAGGGTGGCTACATCCACAACAGTACTTGCGTTTTCCTTCGTAATCACATAATGAACTGCATCTGCTAAAGTCAGTCGACCTTCCGCATCAGTGGACTCAATCAAAATGGTCTTGCCAGACATGGAGGTTAGTATATCACCTGGTCGATATCCTTCGCCAGAAATTAGGTTTTCACAAGCAGCAACTACCGCTACCACGTTAACAGGCAGGTTTTCTCTGGCGATGGCACCCATGGCACCGATTACCGCCGCTGCCCCTGCCATATCATACTTCATATCCCCCATTCCCTGTGCTTGTTTAAGGGATAGACCTCCACTGTCAAAGGTTAAGCCCTTGCCCACCAACCCAATAACTGAATCTGCTTGTTCTGGATTCCCTAAATGACGCATGACGATCAGACGGGGCTTGTTCACACTTGCCTTGCCAACTTCTAGAAAAGCGGTCATGCCCAACTCGCGAATTGCGTCCATTTCAAGAACGTCAACTGCAAACCCATACATTTCGCCAGCTTCGACCGCTTGCTCCGCCAGCCGCTCTGGGGTCATGAAATTAGCTGGTTCATTCACTAAAGTCCTGGCCAAATTGGTGGTTTCGCCCAAAGTCTGCCCTACTTTAATTGCTTGAACTACCTCAACTTCCAGCTCCGGCTCATAGCAAACTTGGATCGAGTTTAGCTTGCGATCCTTTTTCTCGGACAGATAGCGATCAAATCGATAGCTGGCCAAAAGGCTGGTTTCTGTTACCACCCGGGCTACATCAGCTACAGAAAGAGCTTGATAGGTCCAAGGTACAACAGCTAGACGTTCAATGTTAAGCTTTTCTGCCTCTTTTAGGGATTCTCCTATGGCCTTACGCACCGTTTCCAAGGTAAGCTCTGTGTCCTTCCCTAAACCAGCCACTAGAACTTTCCTAGGTTGATCACTTCCCTCTTCTAGATACACAACTGAAGCAACTTCACCGGATTTTCCGGAGAAACCTTGGGCTCTAACCAGATCTGCAATTGTGCCACTAGGCCAACTGTATTCATCCAGAGTATCTTCGCACACAAACATTAAAAGATCTTCCTGCAAATCAGCACTATAGGGTAAAGCACGAATATCCATCATCAATAGTCCTCCTTTAGTCAACTTACAGCTTAAAAATGACGCCCAAAATCGCGCTAGCCACAATAAAAACGACGGGATGCACCTTGGGGAGCTTTTTAATTAAAACAACTAGAGTTCCAAAGAGAATCAACGAAGGCCAGCGCACCAGCGATAATAGCTGCCCCGACTCCGCGTACACTCCCAAATTGAAGAGGGAAACCACTATCACTTCAAAGACCGCTCCCGCAATCAGACCTGCTGTGGCGGCCCGTAGTAAGTAAAAGCCCCGCTGCACCACAACCGAGTTTTGGAATTTTTCCTTCACTGAAGCGATGATCACGATCACAATAATCGAAGGAGCAATGATTGACAGTGTAGCAATTATTCCTCCTAGAATACTCCCTGCTTTAACCCCTGAATAAGTGGACATATTTATCCCAATCGGTCCTGGAGTACTCTCTGAAACAGCGATCATGTTTAACAGTTCTTCCATAGTAAACCAAGGGTAACGCAGAGCCATGTCTCTGAGAAATGGTAACGTCGCTAGACCACCACCGACAGCGAACAGACCCGTCTTAAAAAACTCAAAAATCAGAGTTAGATAAGTCATGAACGTTCACCCCTTACTTTGAGCACAATGTTTCCAAGGACCAACGAGGTCAGTACAATCCACAGGGGTGAAATGTTCAAAAAAGCAATGGCTACGAAGGTGAGTACTGCCCACACCAAACCAAACTTATCAACAATACCCGCTTTCGCTAAACGATACACAGAAAATGAAACTAGGGCTGATACTGCTACTCTAATGCCGGCAAAAGCATGCTCCAGTAGGGGCATATCTGCCAAATTATTGAGGATTGAAGCAATGCTGAGAATGATGATCAAAGATGGTAACACCAGACCAATAGTGGCCATAATGGCACCAGCAATGCCAGCTTGATAATAACCGATAAAGGTCGCAGTGTTCACCGCGATAATCCCAGGAGTACTTTGCCCGATCGCGTAATAATCCATCAAATCTTCTTCGGTTGCCCAGCCTTTGCTCTCCACAACTTCCCTCTGTAAAAGTGGGAGCATGGCATAGCCCCCACCAAACCTAAACAAGCCTATCCCGAAAAAGGTCGCCACCAATTCTAGATATATTGCCAAAAAGATCCTCCTCATCTTTTTAAACACTAGTTCATCTCTTACTCAGAGTAGTTATGTTTAGTCTTCCACATCCAAGAACTCCAACTTACTTTGGGGAGCGGCCCCTCTACTATCGCCATGTTTAACTTGACTCATTGTGATAAACGCGACAATCATGAAAATAGTAGCATAAGGAAACAGACTATGGTAACCAACGTACTCCATAAAAAATCCAGATAACACAGGAGTTAGAATTTGAGCGGACATGGATGCAGTATAGTAATAGCCGGTAAACTTGCCCACATCCGAACCTTTAGCCATTTCCACCACCATTGGATAGGAGTTCACATTGATCGCGGCCCATCCGAAACCAATGAGCACCAAGAGCACATTAAGTAAGGGTGAAAAGCTGGTGAAGCGAGACGCGATCGCAAAACAGATAGTCAAAAGGCTAATGCCCGCCATAATCGTCCTTTTGCGTCCGATTTTTGAAGCTATAATCCCCGCGGGAATAAAAGCGATGACTGCCGCCACTGTCGCCAGCATTAAACTATTAGCAAATCCGCCACCGGCAATGCCTAGGTAGTCTTGGGCATATTTCGAAAAAGCTGTGGTTACCGCATTGTAGGCGAAGAACCAGGAGAAAATCGAGGCTAAGATGAGCCAAAAACTACGTCTCACTTCTGGTTCCATTTTCGCGGACCCTTGAACCTTACCCTCTTCGTCTGTTTCTTCATATCCTTCCATTTCTGCAGCTATTTTCTTCTCCCTGATAGTGAAGAAGAGGATGATTACTGAAGTCACCATGAAAGCAGCAACTAAGGCGAAAACTGGAAGATAATCGGGCTTGCCACTCTTCGGCACCAAGGCCGAAATCAAGACCAAAGAAAACACAGCTCCCAGTGCCCCCATAAGGTTAATGATGCCATTTGCTTGTGAGCGCAGTGGCTTGGGAGTCACATCAGGCATGAGTGCTACTGCCGGCGAACGATAGGTACTCATGGCCACTAACGCCACCAACAGAACCATCACAAACAACGGTAAACTCACAATGTTATCTGCCACAGGAACTAAGATCATGGACAGGACTGCTACTGCCGTTCCACCAAGGATGAATGGCATCCGCTTTCCAATCTGTGTATCCACCCGATCAGACAGGGCACCGAATAGGGGCAACATAAAGAGGGCTAATACATTATCCAGGGCCATAACCACCCCGGCCAAGGTATCCCCAATTTCAAAGGTATGCTTGAGAATCAAAGGAATAATGCTGTCATAAACTTGCCAAAAGGCCGAGATAGACATAAAGGCCAAACCGATGAAGAATGTCCTGCGATAGTTTAACTTCATGTTCAATACCCTCCCTGGAGAATAATTCCGCAACTACCCATGCATTTCATCTTTCTCCACATCTAGCCATTTCCCTCCTCAAACCCCTGGAAGACTAAGGTCAACGAAGTGAAAACGCCCAGCCGGTGGCTGGGCGTTATTCTTTCATTTTAGCTTCCATCATGTCTACAAAAGCGCTAGCCAGATGAGGATCAAACTTCTTGCCAGATCCTTGCACAATAATGTCCAGAGCTTGGCGTGAACTAAAATCCTCGGAAACCGCTTCATAAAGCGCTCGATCATACGTTTCTACAATCGCTAAAATCCTTCCTAGGACAGGAATCTCCTCTCCCTTCAGGCCCTTGGGATAACCATTTCCATCCCAGTGCTCGTGGTGGGCTAAGACCGCGCTAGCTAGCTCCATTGTATCCTCAAAGAAATTGAGTAGTCTAAACCCCACCAAAGGGTGGCGTTTCATTTCATGATCTTCCGCTGGTTCCAAAGGAAAAGGTTTGCGCAATAGTTCAGGTTCAAGAACAACCTTACCGATATCATGTAACATAGCAGCGTGCTGAAGCTTCCGCATTTCATGGGGAGCTAATCCCAGAAATTCCCCAAACTCAGTTGCCAACGCCTGAACGCGCTCAGCATGCTCCCTCTCTCCTTCACTTTTACTATGGAGCTCACTAATGATGCTCTGCAAGGTCTCGCTCTGATAGTTGCCCCGACTAATCGCCTTCCTCCAGTACATTTCTTCCTCAGCCTGCTGCACCACTTTCCGAATGTCCTGACTGGCATGTTCTTTTGTGCTTAAGCCGATGGGAACATTAAGCTTCATTGTGCCGACAACTCGGCTTTCCAACTCTTCTTGTAAGCGTTGGCGGATCTCATTGCCTGTTACAGCATCAGTACGAGGCATGAGCACAATAAACTCATCGCCACCCCACCGACAGACGCGATCTTCAGGCCTAAAGATCTCCCGAAAAACCTGAGCTACCTCCAATAAAAGTGCATCTCCCATTGAATGTCCAAAAATATCATTGGTTAGTTTTAAACCATTGAGGTCGGCAAAGATAACAGACAAAGGCCAATAAGCTGGATTATCTAATCTTGGCAGTTCTTGATCAAAAAAGACACGATTGAAGAGCCCAGTGAGGGAATCGCGGTACGTAAGCTGGGCGATTCGCATCTGTTGGGCCTCAAGGTTCGTTAATTCTCGAAAGACCACCAGCACCGCCAATAACTGATTATCGTTGTCGAGTAGCGGAGTTACTTGCTCAACGATATCCAGCTCTTCTCCTGACTTGGAGACGATAACGGTATGATTTCTACAGGCAGATGCTAGTATTCCTTTTTTATTCAGCAACTCACTGATGGGATCGCTATCGTGTTCTGCGGTGCAAGCTAGGTCCGTGCAGTATACTGCATTATAGAGCTGACCAACTGCCTCCTCCCGACTCCACCCCAGGAGTTCTTCAGCTGCCCGATTGAGAATTTCAACCTGACCTTGTACGTTAACCAGTAAAACGGCATCACGAATAGCGAGCAGAGTTCACACATGCTCGCCGCCCTTTGAGCCTCAACAGCTTTCTTCTCAACTTGACGTACAGTTTCTTGGTGCACATTGCGTAAAGCCAGAAGCTTGCCACCCACAAAACCCAGTATAATGAACAAAACCAAGACAAAAATCAGCATTGCCCCTGCCCCCGTTTCCAATGCCGATCAACTTTCTTAAATTCATAATACCACTGCGTGTAATTCTTCATAAATAATGGAATACCTTCCCAAATTAGTTGCTTTGCCACAAGCGGGTTTTCTTGAAAAATACTGGTTACTTCCCTATTCGAGCATAACTTGGGGGAAAATCACCCATGATATAGATAGTCAAAACAATAACAGAGATAGGAGATAGCCATGCCAAAACTCGATGAAAAGGGAAAGAGCAAAAAGAACCTCAAGCAGCAAATCAGGCACACCAAGGACCGCATCCAAGACGCAGAGTTTGCCATGGAACACGAGAAGATGTCTCTGGAACGTCGCAAGGAATTAGAAGAAAAGAATAGAAATAGACGGGAAGATATTAGGGGAAAGACCAAAGAACTACGGGAAGAATAGCGGGCCATTCAGGCTCGCTATTTTCCTTTTCAGAAAGGATTTGTGTATTCTTTCTCGAAACCAATTGCTCAGATCAGTGAGAGGAGTACATATGTGGAACAGTTAATCAAACGAATCAATGAGTTGGCCAAAAAGGCAAAAACCGAGGGTTTATCCACCCAAGAACTGGACGAACAATCCCGTTTGCGCCAGGAGTACTTGGCCCGTTTCAGGCAAAACTTCGAGGCTGTCTTGGATAATACGGTAATTATGCAACCTGATGGATCAAAAACACCTGTGAAGAGGAAACAGCAAAGGCCCTTACACTAAAATTTGAAATGATTCCAGTTCGTTCTTTTGGGAATGAGAATCATTTGCATTTGAATATATACTGTGCTATACTGGAATCAAATAAATCCTAACTATGGTAATTAGGATTGCCTAAGGAGATGATTCCATGTTTGAACAGGTAAAACTAAACTATGATTTTAATGCTTTGGAACCCCATATTGACGAGCTAACCATGCAAATCCACTATGGCAAACATCATGCTGCCTATACTAATAATTTAAATGCTGCCATTGAAAAACTCCCTGCCCTACAAGGCAAAACCATCGAAGAAATTCTGATTAACCTCAATTCCATTAGTGATGCAGCGCTGCAAACAACGGTGCGCAATAATGGCGGTGGTTTCTTCAACCACAACCTCTTCTTTGACATCCTTAGTCCCCAGGGCGGGGTAGCACCACAAGGAAACTTGGGCTCTCAAATTGAAAAGGACTTTGGAACCTTTGACGAGCTTGTACAAAAGCTAACCACAGCAGCCACGTCAGTGTTTGGCTCAGGCTGGGCCTGGTTGTCCAAAGACAAAACTGGCAAGTTACTAGTTACTTCCACTCCCAATCAAGATAACCCCCTAATGACCCACGGTGGTCAATTGACACCCATTTTGGGAATTGATGTTTGGGAGCACGCTTATTACCTGAAGTATAAAAATGTACGCCCAGACTATGTGAAAGCCATTTTTAATGTGATTGATTGGGAAAAGGTAGGCAAACTATACGAGACAGCTAATTAGTCAAATAGTCTTATAGACAGCTTAGAGTGCTGGACGCTAACGTTCAGCACTTTTTTTTCATGTCCAAAATAGGAGCATAAGCCTAATTCCGTTTTCCCTAGTCTGAATATCATATCACAGAAAGGGGGCTGTATAATGGGGAATGCCTTTTTCAGACAAAACGATTTTAACATGTCAACCGACTCTGTTTTGGAGCTACTTCCAGGAGTAATAGAAGCTGTCCCGATGCTGTCGTCGATCCTGGGATCTCTCAAAACCGGTGGCCTCAAGCAAATGGACACTGATGTTCTAAGAACCCTCACCCAGCATATGGCAGGTGCGATACCTGGGTTAGAGGGCTTACTAACCAAAAAGGAGTGAAGATCATGGGCAGACCTATCTGCTGCGGAATGGACCCGGTAACGGCCATTTTCATTCTGTTTCTAACGGTGCTTCTAATCATTGCCTTTAACCTATAACGTGTAAGGCCGTAAGCTAAACCGGGGAGGTGTAGTTATTGAAAGGTAAAGACAAACGGAAATCCACCGAATCATCCTCATCACTCGATTCTCTTCTGAAACTCCTACCCACACTGGCCTTGAGCTACCCAGGCATATCTTCCTTACTTGGCCAGTTAACGGGTGAACCACAGGCGAACACAGAGCAGTTGCAGGAAGCATTACCCAAGATAACCCAACGATTGACCGAAATGGATCAGAAAAAGAAGGAAGAGCTTATGAACCAGCTGTTTAACTTCTTTCCGGAGTTGGAGAGCCTACTAAAGAAGGTAGACAATAAATGACCCCATCCTTGATAGTCGTCCGACGCCCTAGGATCCAGTGATCCTAGGGCATTTGCCTTAATTACCCAAAAGGTATTGCTGATAGTCTAGAGGGTTTAGATACACACGCTTCAACATCTCATCGTCACCCAGTTTCATAAACAAGCTCTTATCTGGTTTTCCATTGACCTCTAAGATCCAAGGATAATCTGTTTCATCAATGAGGAAATCCACTCCCAGTTCACCTAAGGTAGCCAGTTTATCATCTAATGTGGTAGCCACAACGTAACTAATGGACTGCAAGTCAAACACGAGCTTAGCGGAAACAACTTCACTAGGAGGTACAATGGCTTGGTAGTGATTTGTTAACAAAGTGGAAGCAGTGGTCACCCTGCTCAATTGACCACCTACCTCCCAGCTGCCAGACTTGTTTTTCTGCATCAACAGACGCACATCAGCTTTGATACTTCCTTCCTTACCACCCTCGATATACTGTTGCGCAATGAACTTCTCCGGCGGAGCAATGGCAATCAGGTAAGGGAGGTAAGACTCTTCTCCCCACACAGGAATCGGAAACCCCTGCCCTTGAATAATAACCAAATTAGGCATTACTAGAGTGACTCTCGTTACTCCATACCCGCCATGTCCTAACCGGGGTTTGAGAATGATGGAACCATGTTCCGCCAAAATCTTGGGCAAACTGAGCTGATCATACTGATAAGTGGGTGGTAGATACTGTTCCACTTCGCTCCCCCGAAGAGCCTGGTATACTTCCCATTTGTCAAAATGAGTTAAACTGTTGAACACATTCTTGGCGCCAACAACCTCCTTAAGAGCATTGATTACATGAGTTGGCTCTGGAAAACAACGATTATAAACAGTTTGTGGAAAAGCAAAGTAACCTTTTCTCCACCTGCCACCCTTAAGTTGAAGGCCAACTATCATTTCGCCCTCCCAATCAATCCCCACTGGGTCAAAGAACAAAAGCTCCATCCGCTTGTCGTGCCAGAGTTCCCGGTAATAGGGAACCTTTTGCACATTGTTCATTAATAAGGCCTGATCAACCGTTCGACTCACCAAAAGCACCTCCCAATGAGAGTAAAACGGGAATCTAGAATTATAGCAGTCCCGTTAATATCTCATAGTTTAAGAGCAAGAAGGCCAACTTCTTAATTCTTCAACCGAGGGAGGTGCACTTCATGAATAACGAACAAGAAACCTTCATCATCTTTGTTGCGTTAATCCTCATCGTCGTGTTGGCTGTGATCCTCTTAGGATAGCCCTTACTGGGATGGGGGGTAGCCCTCCATCCCCCCTCACTCCTTGTATATGTATATGACTTATGGACTACAAATGGGAATTGTCAGTCATGAATTTCCAAAAAAGGAGGGAACCAAGGAAAATGACTGATCAAATGCGGGAAGAATCCGCTAATGTTCTGGAATCACTCCTGCAAATCGTGGGGCTACTGTTCACCAATTACCCCGTGGTTTCTCCGTTGCTGGAAGACTTAAGAGAAAACCTTAGACAAAGCCTGGTAGAGGCAACACATGTGCTGCCTAAAATAACGCAAGTTCTCAATGAGATTGAGATCGACAACGCTGTCAGAGAAAAATTCGCCAGCCAACTTTTCGAAGCAGTCCCCGAACTCAGAAAGTTCCTGCAAAGGACAGAGCGTTAATGTCGGATCCAGAAGAAACAAGGGCTGGAAACTAGTGGGTTTCTAAGCAGAAACCCTCTGTTCCAGCCGATCAAAAAGATAGGTCGCTCCAATTAGTGTGCTCATTACTACAAAGCCAATGGTGTAGACGCTTCTGCTCCAGGAACAAACAAGAGGTACTGGTAATAATCTGTGGTGGTTCCTTCGCTGGGCTCAACACCCCTGATTTTCCACAAAAGGTCTTGGGTAAAGGGAGAGTTGGCGCCATCGAGCTTGACCAAAAGTGGTTCACCTTGAGCAATTTCTCCAAGGGCATTCGTTCCTGTCAAATAGTTATCAAAGGGTAGAACCTCATAACTGTAGTTCTTGCGGTAGTGACTATCCTGATACACCAACACCATGCTGAACACAGAATCTTCAAAACCCTGGGTCTTGGTAATCGAAGATGCAAGCCACTCCACCCCATCCTGTCTGCTCTGGTACACATGGTTGAGGCCCCACTGACCAAAGTACTTTTCGTCACCATCTAAACTAATTTGCTTTAAAAAGTTCTGATACATGGCTTGATCCCGATAATCATTCCACAGTGTGGAGTCCTGAATGGTCTGCAGCTGGAGACCAGCCCTCAAACTAGAAAGGACAAGTTCAAACTCCTCCGCCAGCTCGCCCAGTTCACTCTTGACCAGCTCGGTGTGGAGTTCTCCTAACAGTTCGGCCAAAAAATCATCTACTTCACTTTGAGAGATGCTCCTCTTTCCTTGAAGGATCTCGCTGATTACACCGAGTTTCGTAGCGGATAACTCACTACTTCCCACCTTGTCTAAAAGATGCTGGAGATATTGGAGAGCCAAGAGGGGCTGATGTTCCACATCAAGACCAATCAGCTTAATCTTCTCGCCCTGAGGCAAAGCGCTCCACAGTTGGTGCACCTTTTTCCAATGGGCATAATTCTCCTTTGTCCAGAAGTAGGTTCCTTTTATGGTGGAAAAAGCTCTATATAATAGGTTCTCGTCACCTGTTTCCACATATTCCCGCAAAAATCCCACGATGCTTGGTGACAGTTCTAGGAGAAGATTGCGTACACCGCCATCTCGCACAAAAAACTCCAGCAAAACAGACTCTAACTCCTGGTTAAAAACCATACCATGGGATTCGCCCACCAAGAAGACACGATATCTAGCAAGTTCCGATCTAAGCTGCGTAGTTATGGTACCTAAGTCCTTAGCTGGCCAACTCCAGCTACTTAAATACTTCCTTAAGGCAATCAGATCTGGAGTGTCCACTGCTTCGGGCCCGAATCTTAGGCTCGCGCTAGCTAAATCCACTAGTTCCTGATGTTCCGTAACTATTTCCATAACTCTGCGACCATGTAGTCCTACATGCTCCGGAAGATGAAATCCTAAGAACAACTCATACAAGCCTTGAGCCTCTGCTTCTGTTTCTGTCACCACAAAGTTAATCTGAATGTTCCCTGTAGATGTATTTAAAACATAGTTTCGCAAGAGGATCACATTCACTCCCAAGTGATTGGAGAACATCTGGAGTTCATTTGGGGAAGCTAGAAAATCCAGAGCCAAAGTCCAACCTTCTGGCAAGGAGGAACGATCCAAGCGGGTGCCTTGCCCTTCCCAAGCGAATACAACTCCTGACAAAAGTAAGGTTACCAAGATACACAATAGAGTAACTCGTTTCATGCACATTCTCCTCCTGTGAAAATTTTGCCAATTTTAGTATAACACCTGCCCTACCACTGCTCAAGTACAACTGGAAAACCATTGACTACAAACTGGCGTTCGTTTAAGATTAAGGCAGAAGGGTAGGTGTCACCCCATGGGTCTGGAAAACGTCTTAAGCAAAACCGAAAGTAATCCTCGTTTTATGAAAAATGTCACCTTTCGGCATACCATACCAGCCCAGGCAGGTATTTACGAGCCACTGCCTGATTTTTTACCCGCTGAGTTAACGGAATTGCTTCGATCTAAAGGTATCGAAAAACTGTACTCCCATCAAGCTTCATCCCTCGAAGCGGTTCATGCGGGCAAGGATATCGTGGTGGTTACACCAACAGCCTCTGGAAAGACACTTTGTTACAACTTACCTGTCATCACAACTTTACTAGAAAATGAGGAAGCTAGAGCACTTTACCTCTTCCCCACTAAGGCCCTGGCTCAGGATCAGGTAGCAGAGCTCATGGCTTGGAGTGATCTTTTGGGCGGAAAAATCAAAACTTACACCTATGATGGCGACACACCAGGTGATGCACGGATTACCATCCGTTCCGCAGGGAGCATAGTCGTGACGAATCCAGATATGCTCCATTCAGGAATTTTGCCCCATCACACCAAGTGGATGAGGCTTTTTGAGAACCTTAAATATGTGGTTATCGATGAGTTACATATTTACCGTGGTGTTTTTGGCTCCCATGTTGCCAATGTCTTAAGGCGCCTTAAAAGGATTTGCGACTTTTATGGGGCCAGCCCCCAGTTTATTTGTACGTCTGCCACCATTGCCAATCCCCAAGAACATGGCGAAACCCTCTTAGGGCGCCCGGTTACAGTGATTGACAAGAATGGAGCTCCCCGGGGTCAAAAGGACTTATTCTTTTACAATCCTCCGGTTGTGAACCAACCACTAGGAATCCGCCGTAGCTCACTCTTGGAGGCAGAAGCGGTTGCCCATGAACTGATTGCCGCCAAGATTCCCACCATTGTCTTTACTCGTAGTCGCCTAGATACGGAGGTTTTGGTTACTTATCTGCGAAAATCATTTCATAAACTTGGCCAACCGAGTGAGACAATTAGGGCATATCGGGGAGGATACCTGCCCAAACAGCGAAGACAGATTGAGCGGGATCTCCGTGCTGGAAAAGTGCTGGGGGTGGTCAGTACAAATGCCTTGGAGTTAGGCATCGATATTGGTACCCTGCAAGCGGCAGTTTTAACCGGTTACCCTGGAACGATAGCAAGTACCTGGCAACAGTTGGGCCGAGCCGGGCGTAGTCATGAACCATCGGTCGCGGTTTTAGTAGCCAACTCCAGTCCTTTGAACCAGTTCATGATCCAAAATCCCGACTACTTTATGGAACGGGGAGTTGAATATGCCCGAATTAACCCCAATAACCTCTATATTTTGGTCTCGCACCTAAAATGTGCAGCCTTTGAACTGCCATTTATGGAGGGAGAAAAATTCGGTGAGATAGACCCCGCGGAAATTCTAGATTACCTGACTGAGGAAATGATTTTACGAAAAGTGGATCATCGCTGGTATTGGATGAGTGAGAACTATCCGGCAGTAGACATTTCTCTTAGGAGTGCTTCCACAGAGAATTTCGCCATCATTGATACTACTGACGGGCAAACAAGAGTCATTGGCGAAGTGGATCGTTTTAGCGCACCAATGCTGATCCATGAAGGAGCCATCTATATTCATGAAAGTGCCCAATACCATATTGATCATTTAGATTGGGAACGCCAAAAAGCCTATGCTAGACAAGTGGACGTGGATTACTATACCGATGCCAATCTAGATGTGGATCTTAAAGTGTTAGACGTCTTCGAAGAGGAGCAACTTCCACAAGTAGTGCGTAGTTGGGGTGAGGTTATGGTAGTAGCGAAAACCCATCTGTATAAGAAGATTAAGTTCTACACCCACGAAAACGTTGGTTGGGGTAATATTTCACTCCCTGAGCAAGAAATGCACACAACCGCCTATTGGTTCAGTATTCCGCAAGAAAGTGTGAGCCAACTAGATCGGGGTGCCCTACAAAGTGCTCTGATCGGTGCCTCCCATTTACTCGGAAATATTGCTTCACTAGAATTGATGTGTGAGCCTAGCGATTTGGGGGTAACAGCCCAAGTTCGTTCCCCCTTTACCGGCAATCCCACAGTGTATATCTATGAGAAATATCCTGGTGGAGTGGGATTCAGTGAAAAACTTTTTGAAGCCCATGGCCGTTTGCTCTGGCGAGCTCTTTCGATTATCAAGCAATGCCCTTGCCCATCCGGTTGCCCTTCCTGTGTAGGGCCGGTGGAAGAAGTGGGTTTAGAAGGCAAAGAACACACCTCGTGGTTCTTAAAGGGGGCTTTAGGCAATGAACCTAGTCAGCAAACTACGCAAGTTTCTACCACAGCAGAGTAGTTCTCAACCCACTGGAGCTCGAGGATCAATCAACCTTGACCCCTTTTTACAGGGTCAAGAAGTGTCTACACCCTTTGGACCCTGTTACGTAAAGGAAAAATACTTCCCTCTAGCCGAACGTCACGACAAGTATTTTCTCAAACAAGTTCTCGGCACGACCTACGATAATCTCTACCTTTTTGGACAGAGCAAGAAGGATTCATTCCGTATAGAAAATGCCCTCTTTTTAGATACTGAAACAACTGGTCTGGCTGGTGGTACTGGTACTTATGCCTTCTTGGTGGGCCTTGGCTTTTTCACTCCTACCCATTTTGTCGTCAAGCAACTGCTCATGCGCGATTACAATGAAGAGCTTGCTCTTTTATACCTCTTAGACCAAGAGCTGCGGCGTAGGGATACGATTATATCGTTTAATGGTAAGAGCTTTGATCTTCCCCTTTTGCAAACTAGATTTACCCTATCCCGGCTGGGCTTAGAAGGACCGGTCGGTAAGCACCACCTTGATCTACTACACATGTCCAGGAGACTTTGGAGGCATAAACTGGAGAGTTGTAGCCTGGGCAGTCTAGAAGAACATATTCTAGGCGTAAGAAGAACCGATGATATACCCGGTTTTGAGATTCCCCAACGCTACTTTGACTTTTTGCAGACAGGTGATGGGAGCTTACTGGTAAACATTCTGGAACACAATGTAATCGACATTATCTCCATGGCTACCCTACTTTTCCGCATCCACTTGACAACCGAGCTTGAACCTGCTGAATGCGACTGTCCCTATGAAGCGGAAGCCCTCGCTTCCTTGGCTTTAGTGGCGGAGAAGCAACGGTTAGCCCTGCACTTTCTTGAGGCAGCTTCACAACTCGCTGAAGAGCAGACGCAATATGTAAGGGTTATCCGTCAAAGTGCAGCTATCTATAAACGTCTAAAGGAATATGAACAGGCTGCCTTGCTGTGGAAAAAGCTCTTAAAGCTAGAGAGTGGAGATCTGGCAGCAGCAGAGGAACTGGCCAAGTATTACGAGCATAGAGCCAAAGACTTGTCTGGTGCAGAGCAGGTGACCCGACGCGCTTTAGCCATAGCCTGGCAGAGCAGATCCCCCAAGATACCTGCCTTAGAACACCGGCTCAAAAGGATTCAAGGTAAGCGATCAGTAACCATCTAATGGGAGGTGAATTATGGCCAACCTATTCGATTATCTTGCCTCGCGGGGAGGTCAATCCCTACAAGAAGCCTCCCTAAATGACGTTGATGCACTAGTTTTAGCACGCTTATCCAACTTACCTTTTGACAGAATCGTTCCTGAAGATCTCCAGAACACGATTACCCTTGCTGAGGCAAGCAGACTTTTTTTCCAATCTGAGGAAGCTATAGAAAAAGCTTTTTTTCGGGCAGACTTGCGTTTTTTGGAGAAAGCTAGTTCTTGCACGCGCTTTTCACAGATGGATCTTTGCGGCTACACTAATCAAATTGATGTGCAAGCTGAAAAACAGTTTGCCGCCATGGTAATACGTATCTCCCCTGCCCTATCCTTTGTTTCCTTCCGTGGAACTGACCTTACCTTAACCGGGTGGAAAGAGGACTTCAATATGAGTTTTTGTACTCCCATCCCGGCTCAGCAAGAAGCAGTACGTTATCTAAACTGGGTTGCTCAGGGGTTAACTGGTGAGTTAATCGTAGGCGGACATTCGAAGGGAGGCAATCTTTCTGTCTATGCTTCTGCCTTTTGTGAACCACAGGTACAAAGACGCATCAAAGTAATCTATAATCTGGACGGGCCAGGTTTCGATGCTAGCGTGCTTGCTTCAGACGGCTATGCACGCATCTCTACACGAGTTAAGACCTTTATTCCCCAATCATCAATAGTGGGTATGCTACTGCAACACGAGGAAGACTATTATGTGGTTCACAGTAGGCAAATCGGTTTGATGCAGCATGACCTCTTTTCTTGGGAAGTGGATGAAGACCAACTCGTGTACGTCGACGAGGTCACAGGTAGAAGTAAGTTCATAGATAGCACGCTCAAAACTTGGTTAGCTTCCCTAAGTTTAGAGGAAAGAGAGAAGTTTGTGGACACACTCTTTGCCATTTTGGAAGAGACCAATGCTACCACACTTAAAGAGCTGACAGCAAATTGGCACAAAAATGCTGGTCTGGTGTTAAGATCCGTTCGCGAACTAGATGATGAGATGCGTCACAACATCTCCCATTCCTTAAGCTTATTGTTCAAGGCAGTCAGGCAAAATGCGCAGTTAAATGTGCCTCGTCCCCGCCTTTTACTGAGAACGTCACAAACTGAAGACGACAAAAAACCGTAGAGTCGCTAGACCCTACGGTTTTTCAATCACTATTTAGTTGTTTAAAGCATCCATAGCTGCTGCCCAGAAAGCTGTGAGGTAACCATAGTTGTCAACCAAGGTTGCGCCAGTTACCATATCAACCATAGCTTCTGCAGTGTTGTTGGTGAGCAGAGCTTCGAGTTCGGTTACGGTCATGCCAACAACAAAGTTCTCAAGGGCTTTGAAGTTGTTAGCGATGGTTACAGTAGAACCAGCCTTAGCCATGTTGTTGCTGTAGAAATCGCTGTTAACCTTTTTGGATGCGAGCCATTGCTCAGGATTTGCAAATGCGTTACCAAAGTCTTTGTCGCTGTTGGGAACACCAACGGTGCCTTCTTTTGCGAGCATTTGGTATTCATCAATGTAAGCACCAACAATTGTGTCGCCTTGGAGTGCTACAACTGCTACTGCAAAACATCTTGTGCCGTGAGCTGCCCAGTCAGCTTTACCCATCTTAATGGGTTCAGCAGCAAAGCTAGCAGCACTTAGTGCTAAAACGGACACCAACACAAGAACTAAAGCAAGGGTTTTCTTCATAAATCTGCCTCTTTCTTTCCTGAATTTACACCTACAAGGTGCAGTTTCATTTATCAACTTTATTATAAATAGCAACCCTCACTATGTCAATAGAGATTGTGCCCATTTTCCCAAATACAGCAAAAAAATCACAAAGTCCTAACCGTTTCCTAACGCCTTACTTAGCTTTATTGTAAACCAGTTCTTCCAACACCTTAAGCTCCTGTTCAAGCTTATTTTGCCCCTTTTGAATGGCCATAGTATACAAGAGAACAAGAACCCAAACGATCATATAACCTGCAACGAAAAAAGACATCAATATCCCACCTTTAGTTGAAATTCGTCATGTTAAGCAAAAAGCTCCGCTTTAAGGCACTTAACCCTTTGTTGTAAACACATAAACCTCATACGAATATTCAGCAAGTAGACGTATAACAAGGAAAACACCCCAATTGATAAGAACATGGTTATACGCATTTCTGGGGTCAGCCCCATTCCTTCACTAGAAATAACAACAGGATGGATGGAACGCCACCAACGGGTAGAAAAGAAGACCAGGGGTACGTTGATAAAGCAAATGATTCCATAAATAGCTGCTAAGCGCTTTCTGGCATCCGTCGCTCCCCCACCATGCAAGGCTATATAGGCCACATACATAAACCACAGCACTAGGGTGGTTGTCAAACGAGGATCCCATGTCCACCAGGTATTCCAGATGGGATAAGCCCACAGGGGACCTGTGAGCAAGGTACAACTAATAAACACGGTCCCGATTTCCGCGGAAGCTAAGGCCAGATTGTTGATCCGATCAACCCGCTTCCACAAATAGAGAATACTGGCTACGAAGACTACCCCGAGGGCCAATAAGCCTACCCAGGCAGAAGCAATATGAAAATAGAAGACCTTTTGCACAATTCCCATGGTTTTTTCCATCGGAGCATAAAAAGCAATCACATTAATGTTCAGCAACATAATCAGTGTTAGGATCCAAAAGAATGGGTTTTTCAGTCCGTGTTTCATCAACTAACCCTCCAAGACGTAATCGAATAGAACTAGCGGAAATATCGTAAATAGCAGATCAAAAATCAAGAGTAAATAAAACCAACCTAAAACAGCGTCTATATCCCCCAAAAGTGCACCTTGCGTACAAAGAATGGATCCGATCAGCAGAGGAGTCAAAAGGGGAAAGGCTAAAATGGGAAAAAGCAAGCGAGCATTAGGAAGCTGAGCTGTGATTCCGTTTAGTAATGTACCAACTGCTGCTAAGCCCCAACTGCCTAGAAATACAGCTGCCACGAAGAACCACACATTAGCCCTTGCACTGACTACATCAATAAAGATCCACAGGAGAGGTACTACAACCGCCTCTAGGAGCAAGAGAATGGCCAAACTGGATAAAAACTTGGCATAAAACAAAATACTACGGTCACCGCTGGCCAAGAGCAAAGCGTCCAAAGCTCCACTATCTTTCTCGTTGGCAAATGACCTCTGAAGAGCCAAAATGGCCATGAAAAAAATACTCACCCAGAGCACCGCTGGAAAGACCTGCTCTGTTCCAAGATCAACAATCTGTAAGGCAAAACTGAAGATAAAAACCAACATGATACCGAAAACCACTGTGGCTAAGAGATGATCTGTTGTCCT
Source organism: Bacillota bacterium (assembly GCA_012799255.1). The sequence goes on along the minus strand of JAAZLQ010000321.1, from coordinate 53,949 downwards.
GAACTCATCCTTTAAGTCCTTTAGAAAGATCAAAAAAACCTTACTCCAAAACTTAGGCATGGGTACCCTCCTCTTGCACCACATGTCCATCTTCTAGTCTAAGCTCTCTAATAGTAAGCCCAGCAAAATGTTGTAGTTCATGGGAAATTACTAACTGAATGGTTTTCCGGCGGTATTGTTCAAAGACTTGGCGCAAAATCTCTTGCCCGTCTGGATCAAGGCTAGTGAAAGGCTCATCATAAAGGAGCAACGAGGGATCAATCATGAGTGCCCTTGCTATGGCCAGACGCTGCTGCATACCCCTGGACAAGACCGCTACCAGCTCCAAGCGGTACAGCCACAGACCCACAAGCTCCAGTAGTTCCTGCAAGCGTGCCTGGCTTACCTTGCCATACATGCGACCAAAGAACAGGAGATTCTCTTGAACGGATAAGTTCTCGTAAAGCATGGGTTTATGTGAGACATAACCTACCTTACCATGATCTAGACCAAGATTCTTCGTGTTCCACAAGACATCTCCACCACTTTTCGGAAGCAATCCGGCTAAAATGCGTAAGAGAGTTGTTTTCCCTGCCCCATTGGCACCGGTTATCACCACTAACTCGCCTGTGGTTACCTGAAAGGACACATCTTTGAGAATCCGTTTAGGGCCGATCTGTTTCTGGAGCTGTCTGACCACTAGAACGTCCTTTTCCGCCACACTCTCACCTGCTTACCTAAATTAATCCTCGACCCTGAGCTGAGGAGTGCTAACAGAGCCCCTAGATAGACTACCCAGGAACCAAACCAAATCCAACCGATCAAGGCGAAGCTTTGGAGCTGGAGCTGCGCAGTTTGCCCTTCCCAACCGGCTAAGTTCAAATAGAGATCCCCTTTAGCGGTACTGAAAATTCCAACCTTTGTAGAAGGCTGGCTGCGGTTTTCCCAGAAGGTCTTTTCAGAAGTTAACTCACCAACTTGCTTGCCACTTCTAAAAAGGCTGAGACTGGTTCCGACTGTATAACGGTCCGCGGCATATCGGGTAGTTAAGCCATTGTATCCCACTTGGAAATCACCAAATTGAATCTCATCTCCCGGTTTGACCGAAACAAAGACACTATCGATGAAGACAGACGAGCCGGTGACGCCCACAAGCATGAGCAGAACACCAATATGCATCAAGGCACTACTAGTTTTGAAACGCCCCCGCTTGGTTCCAAGGACGTTGACTAAGTGGGTTATCAGACCAAAGACTGCTATACCAATGGCCAACGACGCGACTGTTCCCCCTCCCATGGCAAAATGGAGATAAAGGCCAACACAAAGAGCCACAATCAGTGGAAACCAGGTGTTTTTCAACAGAAAAACTAGTCCCACCCCGCCCTTAGCCAAAACCGGTGCCAAACCTAATAGCAAAAAGACTAGTAGAAAGAGGGGTACGGTCACTTGGTTGAAGAAACTGGCATCTAGAACAATTTCCCTTCCCATTAGGTTGCGCGAGAAAAGAGGAAACATAGTCCCGAAGAATATTCCGACAAAAAGAAGTAGAAAAAGTATATTACCTAACCTAATCGCCGTTTCTAAGGAGATTAGGGGGCTTTTTGTATCATGCGGATGTCGCTTCAGGAAGTTTTTGCGAACCCAACCTAACCAGGCAGAGATTAGTAAAATTGCCACTAACACTGCTAAGAAAATGGGGCCTAAAACACCTCCTGCGAAGGCATGTACCGAATCTAGCACTCCACTTCTAGTTAAGAATGTTCCGAAGATAGTCAATGAAAAAGTCAGCACAATGAGCACATAACTCCACAACTTGCGGCTAGCTTGTTCTTGCTTAAGTAGTAAAATATGTAACAAGGCTGTACCAGTTAACCAAGGGAAAAGTGAGGCGTTTTCCACAGGATCCCAGGCCCAATACCCTCCCCAGCCAAGTTCATTGTAAGCCCATTGTCCGCCTGTAACCGTTCCAGCAGTCAAGAAAACCCAGGCGAACAGAACCCAGGGGCGTACTAATTCGAGCCAAGTATCAGAAGGATCTCCCACCCAAAATGTAGCCATAACTATGGCAAATGGAATCAAGAAGCCACTAAAGCCCACAAACAAGAGGGGTGGATGAATAACCATACCAAAGCTCTGAAGCATAGGATTTAACCCGAATCCATTGTAAGGCGGATCAGCTAAGAGCTCAAAAGGTTGAGACACGAAGATCAAGATAAGTAGAAACACCAAGCGAACTACGTTAATAACGACATTGATCCGGATGTCAAAATGCTGTTCCCGTAGACCACGTTTACTCTGCACTGCCAGGGAGAAAAAGGAAATAATCAGAAGCCACAAAAGCAAGGACCCGCTTTGACCTGCCCATAAACCGCTGACCTTGTAGATCAAGGGTAAACTGCGGGCCGAATTTCGAGCTACGTAAGCCAAACGATAATCATTGGTCACAAAACTGAACACCAAGGCTAACGTACTTACTGCAACAGCAACAATGGAAATCAAGTTAGCCTTGCGAGCTGTATCAGGCCGAGTCAGCTTAGCACGCATTCCAACTAGAATAGCTAGTAACGTAAAGCCACAAGAAACATATAAGGAAATGAGTCCTAGATAGTGCACTATTCTTCTCCTTCATATTTGGATGGGCATTGGAGCATCAGTTTGCTCACCACAAACTGCCCTTGAGAGTTAAACTTACCCTCAACAATAACCTCATCTGCATGGTGGAAATTGTCGGGAAGTACGCCCTGATAGACCACATCAATTCGCGATTCTTGATCGGTTAGCGAGAACTCCAAGAGGGGAATACTGGTGCTGTAGTTTACACTTTCATCCACCAACTGTCCCTTTATGCGTAACTTCTGTTCTTGTCCCTCCAAGGCATTAGCTTCCGAGATGGTGTAGTAGTAAGTAGCAGAGTTTTCAAAGGCTCGAAAAGCCAAAAGCCCCAGCAGAAGTACTGGTAATAGCGATAAAATGACAATCTTTACTTTCTTATTGGACATTGCACCTACCCCACTTCGTTGTAACACACTCCTGAAATGAACTGAGGAAAGCGTACTATACGCCTTCCTCAGAAGTACGCAAGTTAAACCTTAGTGACCTTCATGACAACCTTTGCAGTCCATTTTTCCTAATGTATCATCCGCGTAACCGCCTACGTGGCAGTCGAAGCAAGCCTTTGTTTCTTCGGACATGGGATAGGCTGGAGCAAAAGTCCCAGCTAAAACTTGGTTCATGTATAACGCAGCTTGGGCAGCAACATCCCCAGTAAGTGCTTTACAACGGGGACCTCTCTCACTGGATTTCTTTCCGGAGACTTTACACCAGTTGGCTATAGATGCATGACAAAGTGGGTTGCCAGCTACACTACGATGTTCTGCAGTGAGAGGTAATGCGGTTGCACTATACCAACCCATGAGCTCATTCACAATCATTGTCATAGCTTGTCCACCAAATACTAAGGACACAGCAGCCGCGGCCCCATTAAGCGCGCCACATAATGTTCCCCATGCGACTACTCCACCCTTTCCAAAGTTCATTAGTTGTGATGGAACGAAGCTGAATGGTTCGCCCAGTTCTTCAAGGAGAGCACGAAACGCGCCTTCCGCACATCCTAGACCCTCTCCATAGTACTTAGCACCTAGAGCACGCACTGCTTCTACGTCTAAAGGCTTGGTAAAATACTCTGTCCACGGATACTCTGGAAGATCAACCATGGCTCCTTCTGCTTTGGGTGCAAATACTCCTAGACCACTTGTGGCCAAGGCTAAACCAGCTGCTGCTCCCCCTGCACTGACTAAAAAGTCTCTCCTGGTTAATACTTTCTTCTTTGCTTCCATCTACATGCGCCTCCATTTGATATATTAAATCTTTTAGCAAAGATTCCTTAGGTGGGTAGGCTAACCATACTAAGCCCAACACCTTTGTTGCCAATTTCACAATGTAGATCAAAAAAATAGCCTAGACCTCTTTCGCCTGTTTCTTTCGGACAATAATCTTCGACAGAAAGACACTGACCTCATAAAGTAACAACATGGGAAGAGCCATTAAAGCCTGAGAAATCACATCTGGTGGCGTCATAAAAGCGGCCACTATAAAAATAACTAAAACGATATATTTCCGGTAATGTACCAACGTTCTCGGACTTAAAATCCCCGTACTGGTCAGCATCAACACGACTAATGGGAGCTGAAAGACGATTCCAAAGGGCAAGACTAGACTGAGAACAAAGGATACATAGTTACCGATAGAAATCATGGGTTCCAAAGATTCGGTGCCAAAACCAAGAAAGAACCTGTAGGCTAGTGGCAGAATCACCTTATAGGCAAAGCCGACTCCCACAATAAACAAAACTAGGGCCACAGGTAAGCCCACATACAAAATGCGCTTCTCTTTTTCTAGTAGACCTGGCACGACAAATCGAATTGTCTGATAAAGAACCACGGGGAAACTCATAATGACTCCTATCACCAAGGCTACCTTAAGATGTACAAAGAAAGCCTCTCCTGGGTAAAGATAAACGAGTTCACCCGGCAGTCGTATCAAGAACTCAACAATTGGCGAAGAATAGTAAAAGCCGATCACAACTCCTGCCATCAAAGTAAGGGCACTTACAATGATCCGGCGCCTCAACTCTGCCAAATGTTCAACAAGGGTCATACCCTCTCCGTCAATCTGAGTTCTTTGCTGCAACTTGAACATAGACATCCACCAACCTAGGATCATTATGCACTTTTACTTTCCTCACCTTTGGCTACTGTTTCCTCTTCAGTTGGATCGAGCCCCTTGGTCGCATTCTTGAACTCTCGTAACCCTTTACCCACTGCTCTTCCGATCTCGGGCAGTTTTGCAGGACCAAAGACCACCAGAGCTATGGCCAAAATCAAAATTAGCTCACCTGCACCAATCCTTCCCATCGCTATGCCTCCCTCAAAAATCAAATCAATCCAGTTCAAGCCTATCATTGTAAATTTTGACTGTCAATAGATTCCAGCTACTTTTTGTGAATTTATTTACACACGTAACTGCTTCACTTTGTAGCAGGAAAACCACCTCCGTGGCTGAACAATATCGATAGTAACTAATGCGAAGGGATGATGGAATGTTACATAATTTGCGTCTGGATGACTTCACGAAGTACACGTTTCTCTCCGGAATCAAGCATAGCCCAAACGGCAGACATGCTTGCTTTGTTACCCATGGGGCGGATCTAACCGAAAACTCATACCAATCACATCTGTGGATTTATGATTCAAAACAGGGAAGCTCGTTTCAATTAACAGGTCTGGGGCAAGAGCGCTCTTTTTCCTGGTTAAATGATGAAGAAATCCTCTTTGCGGCGACACGTAAGGCGAAAGACCAGGAAAGGCAGAAAAAAGGTGAGGAGTTTACCGTATTCTACAAGATCAACATCCAAGGCGGAGAGGCCCAAGAGACTTTTCGCTTGCCCCTTAGCGTTCAAAATATCAAGCCTCTGACCAAAGATCGCTATCTGTTAACTTGTAAATGTGATCCTGCCAGACCTGATCCCACTTCCCTCAGTGAAGAAGAACTAGCTGAGGAGTTCAAGAAAAGGGAGGAAGAGAAGGCCTACGAGGTACTGGAAGAAATCCCCTATTGGGGCAATGGTAGGGGTTTTATTAGCGGACTGCGTTCCCGCCTTTACCTTTTTGACCAAAGCAGTAACTCCCTCGAACCACTCACCGCCGAGTACTTACAGGTGGATGGAGTTGAGTTAAACGAAGATAAATCGAAGGCCATTGTGATCGGCCAAGAGTTTACCGGAATGGCACCATTAGCAAATGCCCTTTACTTAGCCGACTTGGAACGCAAAATAGTTCAAAAAGTAACTCCAGACGAGGACTTCGCCTATTACGAAGCCCACTTCCTTAGCGATACGGAAGCGATCTGTCGCGGGAACTCCCGGGAACGCTTTGGCCTTAACGAAAATAGCCGTTTTTACTTAGTGAACTTAGCGACTGGTACCAAGGAACTACTCACTCCCCACCTTGAAACTAGCACTTGGAACTCGGTAGGTTCCGACTGCCGTTATGGTGGAGGAAACGGATCCGTGCTTGACCAGGGATACCTTTACTTTGTCACGACCGAAAACGATAGTTCCTACCTGAATCGTATTGACCGGGAGGGAAACATTGAAAAACTAACCAGTAGAACTGGCTCCGTTGATTCCTTTAGCGTAAAAAAAGGTGAGACTTTATTGATTGCCCTACGCGATCTCAACCTCCAGGAGTTGTATCGTCTAAAAGACGGGAATGAAGAGCAGCTTACCAATTTTAACGGCTGGGTTAATCAAGAACGAAAACTCTCCCAACCAGAACCCCTTAGTTTCCAAGTAGCACCCAATGTAACGATCGATGGGTGGGTTCTAAAACCAGTAGATTACGTGGAAGGTGAACAATACCCAGCCATACTCAACATCCACGGCGGACCGAAAACGGTTTACGGGACGGTCTTTTTCCACGAAATGCAGTATTGGGCTAACGAAGGTTATTTCGTGTTTTTCTGTAATCCCAGGGGTAGCGATGGAAAAGGTAACGAGTTTGCCGATATTCGGGGTAAGTATGGTACTATTGATTATGATGATCTAATGCAGTTTACAGATCTAGTCTTAGAACAGTACCCCGCCATTGATGCCGAGAGGGTTGGCGTCACCGGAGGATCCTATGGTGGGTTTATGACTAACTGGATCATCGGTCACACAGACCGTTTCAAGGCGGCAGCATCCCAGCGTAGTATTAGTAACTGGTTTTCCATGGGTTATACAACCGATATTGGCTATTACTTTTCTCCTGACCAAATTGGGGCCACGCCCTGGTCTAACCCTGAAAAACTCTGGGAGCATTCTCCGCTCAAATATGCGGATCGAGTGAAGACACCCACCTTATTTATCCACTCGGATCAAGACTACCGTTGTTGGTTACCTGAAGCGTTGCAAATGTTCACCGCGCTAAAAGTCCATGGGGTAGAAGCAAGATTATGCATGTTCCGAGGTGAAAACCACGAACTGAGCCGCAGTGGGAAACCAAAGGCGCGTATCCGTCGCTTGGAAGAAATCACCGCTTGGTTCAATCGCTTTTTAAAAGAGTAACTTAGAGTAATTTGAGGAGGTTCTCATGACAACTATTATTTACATTCCACTAGACGAAAGGCCTGCCACCCTAGGATTTCCACAGGCTCTTCTGAAATCTAACTCAGAAATCAAACTACTTGTTCCTCCAGCCAATTTTTTGGGTTATAAGAAAAAGCCGGCAGCGGTAGAAGAGCTTTGGACCTGGCTCGAAACAGAGGCAGCACAAGCCACACATCTACTCTGCTCGTTAGATATGCTCCTTTATGGTGGCATCGTACCCTCCCGGCTCCACAGTTTTAAGAAGGAAGAATGTGAAGCTAAACTACAACGCCTAGTCTCCTTGAAGCAGAAGCATCCTAAACTCGCAATTTATGCCTTTAACTTGATCATGCGAGTACCAGCGTATAGTTCTAGTGACGAAGAACCAGATTATTATGCGGACTTTGGCAAAGAGATTTTCTATTGGGGTTGGCTACAAGACAAAATTGGGCGTGGTCAAGGCGGAGACACCGAACAAACTGAATTGGCTAGGATTAAAGAAGCAATTCCAGAAGAAGTGCAAAGGGACTATCTGGGACGCAGGGCAGTCAACCACTTTGTGAATACCCGGGCCTTAAGTCTAGCTAAAGATGGAGTACTGGACTTCTTGGTGATACCTCTGGATGACTGTGCAGAATATGGATTCTCCGCTGCTGAACAAAGAAGTCTATTGGAGCAGGTCGAGAAAGACACGCTTCAGGATCAAGTCTACATTTATCCTGGAGCAGATGAAGTAGGATCAACCCTACTCTGCCGGATCTACAATCAACTGAAGGGAGAAAAACCGCGGGTCTTCGTACGTTACTCATCTACAATTGGACCTTTCATAATCCCGCGCTATGAAGACCGTCCCTTAGGTGAGAGCATCAAGAGCCAAATCACCGTCTGTGGCGGAGTTCTCGTCGATAACTCCCTAGAAGCAGATCTGATACTCATGGTCAACTCGCCAACTCTGAACAACGGAACGATGCAAGAAGCAGCTGAAGCAGTATCTTCCAAGGACACCTCCTACTATTCTTTCAGGAACCTAAGGGAGTTTACCGAGAGTATTGCTTATTACCTCTCGCAGGGTAAGAAAGTTGCGGTTGCAGACGTGGCTTTTGGTAATGGTGCGGACCACGAGTTCATGCAAATACTGGGCAAACGAGGATTGCTAGGAAAAATCTACTCGTACGGTGCTTGGAACACACCAGGTAACACAATCGGCACAGTGCTTGCCCATGCTTTAGCAAAAATCGGATCGCAGGTAACCCAGGACCAAGTAGATCACTTTACCCTTGACCGCTACCTAGAGGATTGGGGTTACCAAGTGTTAGTGCGCACCTACTTGAGGGAAAATGCAGAAGATCTGGGTATAACCTACTTCGATCTGAAAGACCAAGCAGCCCAAATTAGCACAACAGCACAGACAATGCTCCAGGAGTTTATTGAACGTTACCTTGCTGAGTTTAAAGATACCTACCGAATCGAGAAAGTCTATTTCCCTTGGAACCGCCTCTTCGAAATCGGTTTTACAACCAAGATACAAGACCGGGAACCCTTTTAGGGCTACCCGGTCTTTCCGCATTCTACTTCAAGATATAGTTTAGTTCCAACTTAAGTTGCTCAGGTGTTTGATAATGGATGCCCTTAATACCGAACCTGCTGGCTCCCGCGAGGTTAGCCAGGGAATCATCTATGAACACTGATTTTTCAGGTATAAGAAAGTACTTGCCCAAGAGAATCTGATAAATGGCAGGCTCGGGCTTGAGTGCTTGGTGTTCATAGGAGATAACCATTCCATCGAACAAGTCAAACCACTCGTATTTCTTAACAACATACTCGAAGGCAGCTTCATGGAAGTTGGAGAGGGCATAGAGCTTATATCCGGTTTTCTTTAAGTTCCGTAATACCTCCACACTAGAGGAAATGGGTTTTAACAAAGAAAACCAGTCGTCGAATACTGCGGGTATCTCGGTTGCCAGATCCGGATTTTGGTCAATAAGCCTTCTTTCAGCTTCTGCTTGATCAATTACTCCCCGATCAAGCATAAACCATTCTGGACTAGTAAAAACTACTTTATGCAAGCGTGTTACCAGCTCTTCTTCGTCAAAAAGGGTCGCAAGGTAATCAACGGGATTAAACTTCAACAACACATTTCCCAGGTCAAAGATAATGTTCTCTATTTTTTTCACAGAACCGCTCCCTTTAGTTCAAATAAGCTATCAAAGTACTCTTGTTCTTCGCTTTTGGTTCACTTAATCCTCCCTTTGATTCCAAACCACTCTCCGACTTGAGACTGATTTTCTAACGGTTTCTAAAATAAGAAGGAGAATTAATACTAAGTGCTGAACTAAGTAAAAATACATCATTGGGAGGTGTAAAAGATGGAAAGACGAAAAGCAACGCTAGGGGGCAATACAGTTACAGTCCGTGGTAAGAAACTTGCTGTCGGTGAACTAGCCCCAGATTTTCAGCTACTTGATAACGATCTGAATGCGAAGAGTTTGCAGGATTTCCAAACGCCCGTTAAACTGATCAGTGTCGTCCCTTCCCTGGATACGGGAGTCTGTGACCAACAAACCAGACGCTTCAATGAAGAGATCAGCAAACTGGGCGATGCCACCGTAATTACTGTAAGTGTGGATTTACCCTTTGCCCAAAAGAGATGGTGTGGGAACGCAGGGCTGGACAGTGCCATCACCCTTTCGGATCACCGGGATGTATCGTTTGGTGAAGCCTATGGTGTACTAATTGAGGAACTACGGCTGTTGGCCAGAGCCGTGTTCGTGCTAGCTGAGAATAACACCGTCAAGTACGTAGAGTATCTCGAGGAGATGAAGAATCATCCAAACTACGAGGCAGCTTTGGATGCGGTAAAGTCACTGCTAAAAGACTAAGAGACTGGAAAGCCGGGTTCTCGATTCGAGATCCCGGCTCTTTCTTAGTCTTTGTAGCCATTCCAACTGACAATCTCAGCCAGTTCTTTCCTTTTCTTTAGGGGAACTGGGCCATCGCCCGGATACCCAAGGGGAATTAGAGCAACTGGTTCTAGATTCAGTGGCAACTCCAAGATTGAATGGACGTGTTTAGAGTCAAACGCACAGACCCAACAGGTACCAAGACCTAGTGCTGTAGCTGCTAAAATCATATGGTCTACCGCGATTGCCACATCCACATCTGCATGATCCTTACCATCCCGGCGCTTCCACGAGGTTTCGTGATCGCCACAAGCAACTATAATGACCGGCGCCCCGCGCAGCCATTCTCCCCTGTATCCTTCACAAATACTAGCGCGCAAATCTTCAGCTGTGACCACAATGAAGTGCCAAGGCTGAAAATTTACCGCACTCGGGGCAAGCCTCGCGGCATCTAGGATTTTGAGGATAGTCTCTTTCTCTACAGGACGGTCACTAAAGGTCCGCACCGAATAACGGTCGTGAACTAATCGAAAAAAAGTCTCTGACATAGTCAATCCTCCACCTTAAGCTTTCTCATCTACATGCAATCCCATCAGTCTTTTAATGCGAATCTTATGATCAACCTGGGTTGCCGATGGCGAATGCTTGACAATCTCACCTGTCTTGTTATCAATGACAACTGCCACGTTTTGCTTCAGCTCTTTATTGTACTTAAAGCTTAAACGGTGATTCTCCTTAGTCCCTTTAAAATTAACGTCCTCCACTTGGTCCACCTGCTTAGCGGCGAGTTTCGGAACCTCCCCCGTGAGAAGCTGCTCGTATTCGGGCCTCATTGTCATTTCTCTTGGAATCCTCATCATCGTCACCCCTCTGATTATAGGATCGGCAAAAACTTAAGATTCTCCAGTACTTCCGTGATAAACCTCACCGCGATTTTTTCCAGATCTCTTGGCCTGATAAAGGGCTTGATCTGCCCTGTTTACAGCATCCAGGAAACTCTGATCATCAGGTTCAAAAAACGCTGCCCCTAAGGAAATCGTGGGTCTGATTAGTTCTTCCCCGAACCTAAACTCTAGGGAAGAAACGGATTGGACGATTTTCGTGCAAAGATCTTGTACTGCGTGTGTTTCTACCTTATACAAGACCACCACAAACTCATCTCCTCCCCAGCGGATGATCTTGGCTGAGCTACCCAAACTTCTGCGAATTGCCGAGACAACCCCCTTCAAAACCTGATCCCCACCGGAGTGACCACAGGAATCGTTAATTTGCTTGAGGTGATCCACATCGAAGATAATAATACTAGGATCCACATGATCCGCTTGGTAAGCCGCAAAGGCCTCCACAAGAAGCTCCGTCCCAGCCCTCCTCGTATAAGCACCGGTTAGCAAATCCTCACCTGCTTCAACCTCGAGCCGCTCGGTAGTTCGCCGAAAATAGAAGTATTCCACAATCAAAACTAGCCCAAGGGCTAGAATAACCAAAAGAACCAATAATAAGACCAAGCGCATAGAAAGCAATAAGGCTAGTTCCTCGCTTTCCAAACCGGTCTCAAGCAGGTATTGCTCCGCCTCATCTACAGAAATTGTCGCGACGATCGTCCAACCATAATCCTCATAAAGGACAGAAGCCGCGATCGAATCAGACTCTGGGTTCACTTGGACGAGTAGATCAGAGAGAATCGTAACCTGTACCCCGTTAGCAAAAGAAAAAGTCTCGATTTTTTCTTTGATTCCATGCTCAGTCTTATCCGCCAAAAGGGCCTTACTTACGCCCCAAAGCCCCACAAGATCCCCATATTCAAAAGTGCGATATGAGAGTAACTGCTCCACTAGATCCCCTCGCATGGAAACACCCTGGTGGTGCAAAACCTCACCGGTGACTCGATTCCAAAGCATTGCTGTCCAATCGGTGTTATTTCCAAAGAGGCGTGCAAAAAAAGTAGTGAACTGTTCCTGAGTAAACTCGCTGCCATAGTGCATTAGATAGAGACGATCATCAAGCATCTGCTGGTACTTGGAAAGTTCATCCTCCCGAATCCGGTCGATCTCGCGAACCACGTTACTGAGCACATTTTCCAACTGGCGATGTTTGAGTTCAAAAATCGCCCGCTCTGTTACACCGAGGTAGATTTCTCCGACATATTGGAAGAAGACCCAGGACACATAACCGATGGCAAGGCAAACTACCACCACAAGAATAGTCATGGTGGTTGTATGATTAAACCGTTTCCCGACTAACCTAGTTGACGTCCCTTGTCTCATGCCCATACCCCTCTAAGTGCTTAAGTTCTCTTGGAATATGCATTTTCCTGCCTTTACCAAGCGGGCAAGGGGACCTCTTCACTAATACGAATTTCATAAATGTTGGACCATAGTTTCCCAGTGACAAACAGCCTGTCCTCCACCGGATCATAGGCGATTCCGTTGAGAACATCTAGTCCAGGGTTCTTTTCCTGTTCAAGTGTGTAAAGGTCAGTAAGATCAATCCAACCCAAAACCTCTCCATTACCTGGATCAATGCGGTACACAATGTTACTGAACCATACGTTGGCAAAGATCTCTTTCCCGACATACTCTAGCTCATTGAGGAGTGAAAGAGGTCTGCCGTCAAAGTAAACCTGAACCTTCCTAACAGTTTCGAAGGTCTCGGGATCAAGGTAAGTTAAGACATGGGAACCATCGCTCAAAATTAAGTATTGTCCATCGCTAGTCAAACCCCATCCTTCAGAATCAAGAGAAAAAGTCCCAACTGCTGTCAAATCATCTAGATCGTAGACAAAGCCTTGCCGTTCGCGCCAAGTAAGCTGAAAAATCCTTTGACCTAGGATAGTGATGCCCTCACCAAAAAACTCTTCGCTCAGGGCTACAGACTGAAGAACAGCACCATCATCAAGGTGAACTTGGCGCAACGAGGATTTCCCATACAAGCCTGTACCCTCATATAAGTATCCTTCATGAAAGACTAAACCTTGGGTAAAGGCACGAGAATCATGGGGATAACTATTGACAATTCCAAAGGAGTACGAGGAAGCAGCCAAGACAGGTTGTCCAAGTACTAGCACCACCAAGAACCAGAGAATTGAGTGATGGAGAAAACGTACCATACTGTCCCCACCTTTCACCTTATGATTCGGAACAAAAAGGAGCCCTAGTACAAGACCATGGCTCCTCACTACGTACGCACGACTACGAGTCTACTACACCATAAGTTTCACTTACAGATTGGACAAAAATGATTCCACGACCCGGTTCATCTATTTTCAGTTCATCACGAACCGCCATTACAATTTGATCTGCCAAATCCTGTTTGGCTAAGATGAGCACGATCTCCTTTTCGGGCTCAATCTCCATATTGAGAAATTTTGTGGTCTCGTGAATACTTGAGCCCCTAGCATTCATAATAGTTCCGCCCCGGGCTCCCACCGCTTTGGCCACATCCATTACTTTCTCCCCGTTCCCCTTGTCTACCACAACATACACTGCTCTATACATGCTAGCGCCACCTCCGTCTTCGGCGTCAAACTGATACTCATAGTGCCCGGTGCCAAGAAATGCGCCAACTGGCGAGGCAAAGGCAATGCCATGCTTCGGTTTACTTAGCTGCAACTCGTCATCGAACATCATCAGAGCATTACGCCCCAATCTTCTTTCAGCAACCATAAACACGATTTCTTTGCGGATATCTGTCAGCCCAAGAATTTCGGACAAGCGACTGGTAACTGTACCCCGACCGAGGACAATAGTACCGCCGTTAATTCCATTTTTCTTAGCCATGCTGAGAACCTTACTGCCTAGACCAAAGTTCACAACCACGCAGAGCAACTCGAATTGTCGATCAGATCTCGCTTGCGACATCCGCCTCAACTCCTTGCTTCCTTGACTTTACTTCGAAAACCACTCCTAAGCTCAGTAAAGTAATGATACTCATCATAGCAACAAGTGCAATCATACCCAGACCGTCACGCAGTAAATCAGCTCCTTCAAAGGCGCTGGCTGCACCTTGTACAAAGGCCAGGATGAATGTGGTTGTCAGTGGCCCAGTTCCTACGCTTCCAGCATCAAAGCCGATACCCACAAAAAGGTTGGGCACGAACTTAATCATCAGGATGATAAGCAAATAGCCGGGAAGCAAAAAATGCCAGAGACTAAGCCAAGGTACCAGAATACGGAGACTAGAGAGAAAAATCGCTGCACCTACCCCAATAGCCAAAGACCCTGAAACCGCTTGGCGTTTGACATAACCACTAGTCACGTCTTCAATTTGGTGAGTCAAAACATAGACAGATGGTTCAGCAAGAATTGTTACAAAACCAAGAAGGAAGGAAATGACCAAGAGCCAGTTCTTGTTATCTAGTGAAGCCAACAGATAACCTAACTGACTACCTATCTCCATAAACCCGCCGTTAACTGCCATAAAAAATAGAACCGTCCCTAGTAGACTGTAGCCAAAACCTTTAACGATTCTAGCAAACTGCTTTTTTTCCAGTTTAAACAGCACCCATTGCAAAAATAAAAATGAAACTGCTAAGGGCAATAAGGCAATAACGCTGTTTTTCATAGCAGCAGGAACTGTAGCCCAAAACGGCCCCATAATGGAGCCCACTTCTGAGGTCGCTGGTTCCAAACTGATTACGGGGTATTCTTGACCCGGTATCAGCATGCTCAGAATCATTACAGCAGCAATTGGTCCTACCGCTCCGGCAGCCATAAGACCAAAGCTATCCTCTTCAGCTTGCTTACTGTCCTTTCGCATGCTAGAAAACCCGACCGCCAAGGCCATAATAAAAGGTACCACCAAGATGCCAGTGACAGAACCAGAAGAATCAAACCCTATCGCCAAGAATTCTGGGGACGTACGGGATGTAAACCAAGCTAAGATCAGAATAATTCCGTAGGAAACAGCGAAGAAGAACTTAATAGAGATCCCTAAAAACACACGGGCGACGCCAAGGGAAACCATAATGGCAAAACCTATGGGGATAACTGCTAAGAGAATGGAAGAACTAATAGCTCCCGCTGTCACGTATTCAATTTGGTTGACTAACACCAACAAACCAGGCTCAGCCATAGACACAAAAAAGCTTAAAAGACCTCCACCAATAAGGAGTAACCATAACTTGTTGGTCTTAACCAAGGAAGACCCAGTGAGTGTTCCCATGGGTGTAATACCAATATCCACCCCAACTAAGAGAATGGAAAGTCCAATAATTAAAGTGACAGCCCCCACCAGAAACCTCACTAGCACGGGTATAGCCAAAGGCGTCAAGGTGAAATTCAGTACTAAAACTATAATGGTAATTGGAACAACCGCTTGCGTGTTGCCTTTTAGATAATTGACAAGTATGTTCAACCAATCACCCTACCTTTCTAACTATGATCAACCACGAATGTAATTATAACACACGGAGAGAGGCATGTGAACTGTAACGCAAACAGCGACCTTATAGCTCAGATGCAGATAGAAAGGAAATCATCCGGGCACACTAACTATAAACAACAAAGAAAGGGGCAAAACCCATGAATGTAAAACGCTATATCCCACTAATTGTCCTTGTACTCTTAGTGGCGGCAGCAACTGTCCAAGGATTACGTCAACAGTCACAGCCAAAACTACTCCAGTCGCAAGTTGCCGGCACTGAAAACACCTTGGAGCAAATCTCCGACTTTGAACTAGAAATCGAACTGCGGGAAGGCAGAGAGATAGAAATGAAATACTCCAGTCAAGGTCCCGCCTCTAGCAACCGAACCGGACAAAGTACCTCTGGCGATCCGGCTGTTGAGGAAATCAGGACCTTGGTGGAAGCACTACCTCCCTTAACAGAAAACCGACCATTAGCCATTATTCAAGCAACCCTAGATTATCTCGAAATCGATGAATCCACTGTTAAGGAGTTTGAGCTAGAGTATGAGCTAATGGACAGCATAAAAAAATCAATTGAGTTAGATGTTGATCGTAATCGCGACGATAATGACGACTAGATATCATTCTTAATATTGACATCCATAGTGTTGTAAGGAATCTCTACGCCTGCCTCAGCAATCGCGTCCTTAATCTGTTCTTGGAAGTCAAATAGCATGGTCCAGTAATCTGTACGCTTTGCCCAGACGCGGGCCCAGACTACCGGTCCGTTCTCGCCAAACTCGCCCATCACAACCATGGGTGCAGGGTCTTTCAGCACCAGGGGATGGTTCTCCGCTACTTTCAGGATCACTTCTTTAGCCAGCTTAAAGTCGGAACCAAAAGAAATAGGCAACTTAACTGTGGCGCGGCGATTCTCGTAGGCGGAGTAGTTTATCGCGCTGGAGTTGGATAGATCCGCATTGGGAATAATCACCTTTTGGCTATCTGGCGTTTGTAGAACGGTGTGGAAAACTTGAATTTCCCTTACCGTTCCTGAGTACCCCGCTGCCTCAATGAAATCTCCCACTTTAAATGGCTTAAAAATTAGGATTAAGACTCCACCGGCAAAGTTGGACAGACTTCCTTGAAAAGCTAAGCCCACAGCCAAGCTGGCGGCACCAATAATTGCTGCAAAGGTTGTGATCTCAATACCTACAGTTGCCGCAACGGTGATCACCAATAGGACTTGAAGCAACCCTTTAAGTAATGGGGCCAGGAAGGTGCGCAAAGAATCATCCACCTCTACCTTGGCCATTCTCTTCTCCATGAAACCAATCATCAGGTAGACCAACTTCTTACCCACAAACCAAACTACAGCGCCTAGTACTAGCCGACCTAAGTACGAGAAAGCGACTTCTTTAATAGCGTCCATTTCGATCCTCCTTCGATTAACAATGATTACCATTCTTTTCACCAATTTGGTGCAAATTCCTGCAATGAAAAACCTAGGCTGAGAACCTAGGTTTGTTACTATTGAATCACGATACCCAGAACTGATTGCATCTGCTCCAGAGCGAACTCGTGGGCCTTTTGGTCGAAGCTGGCCACACCCTTAGCATAGACCTTGGTGGGAACATCTCGATTAGCCAACTCTTCCGCGGTAAAATAACAACAGATATTGGTGCAGACCCCAACCAACTCTACCTGATCCACCCGCCTCTGCTCACTACCGGCAGCCAAGCCCAGATGTTCGGCTAAATCTGTACCATAAAACGCACTGTAGCGATTCTTCTCCACAAAATAGACTTGTCCAGAGAATTGATCATCTAGCAGTTCCTGGAGCTCTGGTACGAGCTGATGTCCCCAACTTCCCTTCAAGCAGTGAGGTGCGAACTTTTCGAACTCTAAGTCATCTGCAATATGCGTATCTAAAGTGAAAACAACTTCGTGACCTGCCTGGAGTGCTGCTTTAACCCTTTCCTGTACAAAGGGAAGGATCTCCCTCGCCGCGGAGGAACTCAACGCGCCTTCTTCTGCCACAAAATCATTCTGCATATCGACAACAATCAAGACAGTACGCATCTTGAACCTCCTTTACTCCATTTCCATCAGGTCTAGTGTCCGCAGAATACCTTGGATTTCAGTTTGCAGCTTGGAGACCTCCCTGAGACTATCGTTAACCCGGGTTTGGGTCATCCAATCAAAGACAACATTGTCAAAGGCAATATCTAAGAAGCGTTCAAAACCTGTGACCCCGACCGAAGAGTCAATTGATAGGTTGATATCCCCCAGTTCTTTTTGGAGCCGCACCAATCCACTCTGGACATCTCGAAGGAGTGACTCTGCTTGATCAATCTTGCGATGCTTAATCATACTTGAGAAAAAACCGCCGCCTAAAAGATCATAGATGCCCCAGTTTTTGGCGCTCTTGAGTTTTGCTTCCACCTCATTAAGCAAGCTTAACACCTGGCGGGCAGCTGTTTTGGCTTCACGAACTTCTTTTTTGTCAACCATGTTCATTCGCCACCTTTAACAATTCTCTGTTTCTTCCAAAAACGTCAGGACCATTTCTTCTCGCAAGGGTTTACTGAACAAGTAACCTTGCACCAAATCACAGTTATGCTTGATTAAATAAGCTTGTTGCGTTTCTGTCTCCACGCCTTCCGCAACGACCACATGTCCTAAACGCTGGACCATGGAGATAATGTCTCCGGCAATTACCTGATCATCATCCAGACCAGATAACCTGTCAATAAAGGATTTGTCTACCTTAATGCAATTTACATTCAACTCCCGCTCCATAGCGAGCGATGAATATCCCGTACCAAAATCATCAATGGCAATGGAAACTCCCGCTGCTCGTAGCACGGTAAATCTTTGATTAACAGCCGAATAGTTCTGTACAAAAACAGATTCGGTTACTTCCAGACAGAGCTCTTCTGGTTCGATACCAGTGCGTTCAATAATCTCAAAAACCCGTTCCACATAGTCATCTTGGGCTAGCTGTAATGCAGAAACATTGACATATACCGTAAGGCCACTAAATCCTTGATCTTTTAGCCTCCGCATAAAACGACACGCTAACTCAGTGATCTTTTGTCCAAGGGGAACAATGAGTTGGTTTTCCTCAGCGATGGGAATAAACTCGCTAGGACGAATAATCCCCAACTCTCCACCATCTAGTCTAGCCAACGCCTCAAAACCGTGCGTTCTATTCTCGAGAGGATCAATAATTGGTTGATACTCAAGGAAGAGGATTTCTTCTTTTCCACCCTGAACGACACTTAAGAGCAGATCCTCTATCTTTCCATGGCGCTCAATTTCAGCAGCTAAATCTGCATCAAAGAATCTATAAGCAAAGGGCTTAGTATCCTCAGCCCGCTCTGCAGCTACAGTTACATTATGGATGAGAGTCTCTGGCGTAAAGTCTCCCGCTTCAATAAAACGAATACCGATTCCGCAGCCACAGCTATTAATAATGGGCATTTCCTTCAGAGTCGCTATTACCTCCTCACAAAAGGCAACCACTTCTTTCTTGCCCATATGCTTTGTAACAAAAAAGGCAAATCTGCCATAGGCCACCTGGAAGAGTCTAATCTGGTCGGAACAATGGCGCTGCAACCGCTCTGCGACAGTACGCAGTAGAGATTCGCAGAAACTATAACCGTAAGTGGAGTTGATCACATTTATTCTACGCAGATTAAAAAGTACCAGTGAACCCCTGTCATCGACTCTTTTTCGCAGTAATTCTAGGGTACCTTCCAAGGCCCGCCGATTTGGAAGTCCCGTAATCAGGTCCACTTCGCTAACCAGCTTGAGTTGCATTTCGTGATGCTTGCGATCGGTAATGTCGATAATAATACCTTCTAAAGCTTCCACATTTCCCGCAGTATCGAACACTCCCTGGCCCATCTCTAAGACCCACTTACGTTTCCCTGTGGCTGATATGATCTCGTATTCCAACTCGAAATGATTAGCGGTGGTCAAGACATCTTGCCAGCGATCCCAGACTAACTCACGATATTCGGGGGCTATCAAGTCACTAAATGATAACTCCCGGTTATTGAGTAGGCTTTCTGCGGGGTAGCCAGTTAATCTCAGACAACCTTCTGAAACAAATTGCATCGTCCAAAACCGATCATTCAGGCAGCGATAGGCTAAACCTGGAAGATTCTCGAGAAGAACCGCCATACTCCGTTCGCTCTCGAACAAGCGCTGTTCCACAGCTTTCCGATCTGAGATGTCTTTAATCAAACACAAGGTTTTAGGCGCAGTACCCATTGGTAACTGCACAGGTGCAACCGTTACCTCTACCCAAAGCAGGGATCCATCAGGACGTATTATGCGCTTTTCCACATTATATTCAGCGAGCAAACCCTGGTGAAAACGGCGATACTTGTCTAAGTCATGACCCACGTCCTCAGGATGACTGATCCTAATCCAACCAAGTTCGACAAGTTCTTGGCGGCTACGGCCTGTGATTTGCAAAAATGCATCATTGAAGATCGGAAAATCCCCATCAAAGCCCGGCTCCGGTTCAAACCCAATAGAAATACCAATGGAACTCTGGCTTAAGATAGCTTGGAGAAAAGAGTTGTTGTAAGGATGGGCGCTCTCTAGCGCCTGAATCAACTGAGTTTTTGTATCGAGAATGATAGTGGGAATCTTTGAACCGCCGGCAACAAGATCTAATCTTTGGGCAATAGCATGGTGTTCTTGGCCAAAGCACTCGCGGCAGACAATTTTAAGATAGACATCATCATTTGCTGCAACCAGCTGCTCAGCCTCTTCTATGTCTTGGGTGACCACGACTTGGTAGTGTCCTAGTCTACCCGCTGACATTTCCGGTTCTGCGCAGCAATCTCCAACTACTAGTATTTTCCCCGACATGCTTGTCCTCCTCTGTGTATGGCTGAAGGGACGCTCAAGCATCCTTTGTCACCCTTCTAATAATTCTACACAGAAGTAATTCATCCTGCCCTTACTTAAAGCTTAAGCCAACGCTAGACTATCTAAGTAAAGTGGTTCTTCCTCGTTGACATCGCCTAAAACATGGATGGCATAGTTTGACTCGGGGAGCATTTTTTTAACCATGCTCACAATAGAAACATGGTGGGTAAACATGATCACTTGGGTGTATTGAGCAAGTTCCGCTAACGCCTGGAGCGCTGCAGCAGAGCGACGGTCGTCAAAGTTAATCAGCACATCATCCACGATCAAGGGCATGGGTTCTCCTTGCTCTAGATAATGTTCGATGCTGGCTAAGCGTAAAGCCAAGTACAACTGATCCTGGGTGCCATCACTCATCCCTTCTACTCCAACCACCTTTGCTCCCTGCCTTAATCCCTTGATAACCGGGTTTTCACTCGCATCATAGTCCACTACCAACTGTGAGAAACTGCCGCCCGTAAGCAGACTAAAGATCTTACCGGCCCGTTTTAACACAGGGTCTTGATGTTCATCGCGATAGCGTTCTATCCCCCGTTTTAACACGAGAGAACCCAGTTTAAGCTTGAGATACTCCTCTACGACCCCACTCAAGCTGGCCAAAGTAGCTTGAGCTTGTTCAGCTGCTAGGCTAGCAATGGCGTTTTTGCCTTGGATTTTCTCGTTATACTCATTTTTCGTTACACCAAAACTCTGGTTAAGTTCAGTTTGCTCCTGTCTTAGAGTAAGCAACTCATTTTCTACCTTCTGCAGTTCATAGTCGATGGTATCAATATCTACCTGCATCGCCTCGGATTCTAATTCTTCTAGACTTAATCCATCGCCTAACTGTAGTAGCTGTCCTTCCTTCTCCTCGATTTTTGCCTGAAGTGCTTGGACCTGTCCATGTTCATAAAGGATCTGTTCTAGTTCCTCAGTAGTAGCGCATTTAGCCTCAGCCATCAATGTCTCAATTTCAGTGCGACTTTGCTTAATTTCCCGTTTATAGCCCAGGATTTCCGTTTCTAGTACTTCAATCCGTTTGGTTTTTTCTTGTTTTGTGGCCAGCTCACTGGTGGCTTTGCGGCTCAGTTGGACCAAGTTTCCAACCAGTTGAATAGTATCTTGCTGATTTGTAGTTAATCCCGCTTTGGTGGCCACGTCCACCACTTCTGCCTGATACCTAGCAATGAGAGTTTCTTGCTGTTCTTTGTTTTTCTCAACGATAGCGAGATTGTCAAGGAGCTCCAGGAATTTACGTAAAGATTTAATGGACTTTTGGGCGACCTGGGGTGTTGTATCAATCGGCAGCTTTACTTGACCCATTAGTTGTAACCACTCTTCACGCCAATCTGTCAGCTCTTGCTGCACAGCTTGAACGCGTCGTTCAGCCCGTCCCAACTCAGTTTTTTGCTCCTCTAGTCTCTGCAAAACCCCTTCATATCTCCCTTTGAGTTCGCTTATATTTTGACAAAACAGACTAGCCTGTTCCACCAGATCGGATAATTGAGTGTAAGGGGCAATACCTAGATTGGTCAATGCTTCACGCAGTTCTTGGGCATATGCTTTGCTAAGTTTATCTATATCTTCCCCTTGCTTCCGTTTACGTACTAGTTCAGCGTACTTGGTCACAATTGATTCACAGGCTAACAGCCATTCCTGCATTTCTTGAGGACTGAGTGGCTCGAACGGAAATTCAGACCACACCTTAGACCAGCGCTCGTTAAAGTCTGCTTCACGATTTTGTAATAACATAAGTTCAGCGTGCCTTTGCTCCAGTTCATGAATGATGGCTGCTAATTTACCTTCCGCAGTAACTTGGCGTGCGACCCGCTCCGATTCACGTCTCAGTTCATCTGAAAGAAGATCCGCCCCTAACACGCTTTCGGAATAGGCTTCATGGAGTGGCCTGTTTCCGGCAAACTGGGCTTCTCCCTCATGGTCAGGCTGGCCATCGATCCAGGCTTTGAGAATTAGCTTCCAACCTTGATCCCGTTTAGTCCGTGCTTCCATCAGTTCCGTTTCGGACGGAACCTTACCTTGGATGCTGATCTGAACCAACTCTTGTTCCAAGCTTAGTTTACTGCTCTCTAGATTTTGGATCTTATCTTTTAAGACACATACCTCGTCCAGCAATTCTTGGTGTTCTTCTTCAAACTGGGCAATCGTGCTTGTCAGTGGAAGACGCGCCAGAACCAAATCCTCTAGCGAACCTTGCCAGAGAATTAGCCGGTTAAGTTCGTCGGCGAGGACCGCCTGGAGTTGTGCTGCTTCCAATTCTTTTGCTTGGCGCAGTTTCTCCAAATTGCCTTCTCCCCGGATTTTGTTCACCAATTGTTGGAGTTCAGTGGTGTCTGCCACCGAGCCAAACTGGGCTAGTGTCTTACGGGTGTTTTCCACATCTACTATCTTACTTTCCAGGGCCTCTTTCGCCCTGTCTAGTTGTCCCTGCAACTGCAAAAAGCGTTCAGCGAGCTCATCTACCCCATCCAACACATGAAGCGGTAGACGGTATTCCTCTGCAACGGACAAATCTTGGGCTTGGGGACGTAGTTCTCTCAACTTCGACAGGGTACTTTGCTTGAGTAGCTCAAGGTTGTTTTCTAAAGCAGGCAGATCCTGAACTGCTTTGCGATACAGGGCTAGTCCGCCATGGAGTTGATCGATAACCTCCTCCTGCTCTAAAATTCCCTGCGGAATCTCGAGCGCTTCCACTTCTCGCTGAAGTGTCTCAAGCTCCCAGCCAGCTGACTTTTTCCCCTCTTTCGCTTTATTCAAGGTGTTAATTAGGTTTGCGTATCTCTCACTACTATCTGGCGCCAAACGCGGCAAATCACCAAGGATGTCTAGTTCCTGGCTAAAACTTTGACATTCCGTCAAAAGGGGTTTGGTGCGCTTAATTCTACTTAACCTAGCCTTTCTGGCTTCTAACTGCTTTAGCCTCTCCTCTAACGCTTCAAGCTGAACAAGTTCTTCTCGATATTTTTTTTCCAAAACCTTAAAGGAGCGGACAGAAAGGAGCGCACTGTCAAGCTCACGTTTGTCTTCTCTGTATTGACTAGCCAACTTATTCACGACAGGAACTTTACCACTTGGCTTGAACAGCTCTCCGGACTTTTTCTCTAAGGATTGCATGATGTACCTCAGATCCTGTAAGCCAGAAGCAGCCTCAAACAGGCTTTCGCCCAGACTACCACCTGACTCTAAGAGCTGTT
Organism: Bacillota bacterium; assembly: GCA_012799255.1. The sequence continues at coordinate 30,460 of JAAZLQ010000321.1, read as the reverse complement.
TGCCTCCTGCCCTAAGCCGGAGGTGATCAAGGCCAAACATGTTTTCAAACTCAGCTCGATCCAATCCGGCTGTGTAGGGTTCCAACAGCCGCTCATCCACCGCCTGGTCCTCAAGGTCCAGGACAGTGTTCTTTAGTCCTTTGCGCCGGCGAAAAGCGATACTATTGCCATCGCTTAAGCTCAACCCCGCTTCAATCCGTAAATTGCCGTACTCGTGCAAAAAGCCATCCAAGGAGTTATGGGGTATACCAAAAAGCGCATCTACGATAGCCCTAAGCATGGTACTCTTACCCGCTTCATTGGGCCCATAAATCAGATGCAATCCCCGGTCGTGAGGAAACTTGATTTCCTCATTGGTAAAGCGTCCAAAAGCAAGTAAACGGAGATAATCAACTCTCATTTGCCACACCCTCCTCACTTAAAGCAAGCTCAATAAGGCTTTTAGCATCTCGTAAAAACTCTCCGAGGATGGCAGGATCCTCTAAGTTGAGTTCAGGGTAATGACATAAAAGATCTGCAGGAAGCTTAGATTTAAGTATTTGGAACTCACTCTTAATTTCGGCGATCAGATCCAGATCCTGCTCAGCGTGGGTAAAGTAGCTTAGTAAAAAGCCAATTGGCAAATGCTCCTTGGCCAGCTGGTCTAGGTTCCTTTTGGGTGTTGTCCCAAACTTAACCTTTTCTAACCAAGCTCCATCAGTAGCCACTTCTTGCAGAACCAAACGGATTTCATTTAACCAACGTTCAGGTTCACTCTGTAAGGCCTTATGAGCAAAACTGGCTCCAACAAGCTCAAGACGCACCGCTAGTATACGTCCTTGCGCCAGTGAGATCTCTTGTTGCAGTTGGGAACGAACCAGATCTAGCACTTCATCTGGGGTGGTAGAATTTGCACAGTCAATGGTCAGTTTGCACCATCTAAGCACATCAAGGGTGTGATGCGTGAGCGACTCAACTCGACCATCTTGGAGAGTTACTAAAGTACAGCCTTTGCTTCCTGTTTCATTAACGTGGCGTCCTTGCAGATTCCCTGGATAAACAATCCAGGGGTCCTTTTCGTGTACGATTTCCCGACCATGGACATGTCCTAAGGCCCAATAATCATAACCTTTACTTACCAAGTCACTGATCGAACAGGGAGCATAAGGCTCATGCCCCTCTCGCCCATCTAGGGCGGTATGCAACAAGCCTATATTGAAGTAGCTAGGAACAGGATGGGGATAGTTTTTGGACAAGTTAGCTGTAACCGCCCTCTCTAAAAAACCCTGTCCATGGATGGCAACACCTAAATGCTCCAAGATAATTGTTTCTGCCTTTTGACACGAAAAATCCACCACATTTGCAGGTAGAGTGAGTTGGTGAGTGATTTGACTAGCGGCATCATGATTTCCCCTGACAATAAAGACCAGAATATTCGCTTCCCGCAGTTGGTGCATGCGGTTAACGAAGTACAATCCAGTACTATAATCGCGCCAATCCCCATCATAGAGATCTCCTGCGATAAGCAGAAAATCCACCGCTTCCTCCAGGGCTAACTCGATTAAGTTATCAAAGGCTTGCCTAGTTGCACCCTGGAGATGCTCTGGGGCACCTTCATAGCGCTGTAGCCCCTTTAAAGGACTATCTAGGTGAATATCCGCTGCATGGATAAACTTTACCAATCATCTCACTCCTTGCCGAACTGTCTTTTTACATGGTTCGACAAGACTCTTAAGTAACCTGCCCTTGTGGTGGACCGAGCTGGTAGCCCTGGACACTAATACTCAACAATTCGGTAATAGACTTTGGCGGTAATCGCGTACACCAAAGCGTAAAGCAAACCGAAAGCCGCAAAGGTTCCGAGCGTACAAAGTGCGTAGAGGGTAATATTGTGTAAGTTAAAGATGGCCAAGAGTTTAAAGATCATCTTGAACGCAAATGCCACATGAACCCCTGCAGTAACTAATGGTAGAAAGAACACCATCAGTACCTGACTACGTACCGCTCCCTTTACTTCTTCCCTACTCATACCCACTTGTTGCATGATGACATAACGTTCCTTGTCTTCGAAGCCTTCCGTGATTTGCTTGTAGTAGATAATCAGCACAGTTGCCATAACAAACAAAGTTCCCAGGAAAATGCCTAAGAAGAACAACCCACCATAGAGAGTATAAAAGTCCATCCGGGATGCATCCCTAGACTCCACCGTGCTTCCAGGAAGGGCAACCCTTAGATCGCCATATACAGCCTGCCCTACCTGGGAGTTCATTGCCGCGTTGAAACCATAGTAGTGGGTGATTTGGGATAAACTGTCACCTGATAAGGCAACTTCCGCCTGCTGCAATCGTTCTACAACTGCAAAGTCTCGAACCACTATGTGGGTGGCAGGAACCATTAAGTTAAGACCATCACCATAAATAACACTGGACTCGATCTGCCCCTTTACCCTAAAGGTCTGACCAAAAACGGTTAGAGTATCAGAAGTATACGTTCCCCTACTCCCTAGGAGGAAGATTTCATTCTCTGCCAGTGTGTGATGTTCTTCTTGCGAACGCACGACGTCTTCCAGGGGCGAAATTGCTAATAAATGGATATTCGGGGTGTTGGTGGGTTGATACTCGTTGCCAGTGATAAAAGTGTCCCCCTCAAACAAACCGGGAAGGGCATAGTACCGATATTCGACCGATTCTTGTATGGTCAAATTGTGCTTAGCAAGCACTTTGTCCACCTGACTACGTAGCTCCGCCATCTCCTCTTCGGACTTGCCCCTGCTGGTAATCACAAGCTCCTGGGGATAACGATCAACTAATACATCCTCCACGCCAATATAGAGGGAGATGGTGGTAGATAAAGTGACTAACACCATGCTGGAGAGTATGCAAATATTGGCTAACCCCACTGCATTTTGCTTCATGCGATAGATCATGCCCGAAACAGCAATGAACTTATTGGGACGGTAATAAAACGTTTTATTGTGCCTCAGCATTTTCAAAATGCCAATACTTCCCGCGGTAAACACACAATGGGTGCCGATGATCACTAAGATCACCGCAGTGAAAAAGTATTTTAGAGCAGCCAAGGGAGCCTCTACACGCAAGGCAAGGGTGTAACCTGCACCTAGAGAGACAAAGCCAAGGAGCATTAATAGCCACTTGGTTCGGGGTTCCCTTTCTCCCAGTTGGTTCCCCTTTAGGAGTTCGATGGGTTTGGCCACATGTACTTGGCACAAGTTATAGAAAAGAGTGAGGATAAAGATTCCGCCGAACAACACCAGAGATGCAACGATCGCTTTACCGGAGATCTGAAATCCCAGTGGTACTGGAAAACTAAGAATTTTTAACAAAACTAGAAAGACTAGCTTAGAGACTAATGTTCCAGCAACTATACCAAGGGCAATGCTACCAAAAGAGATATAGAAAGTCTCCCAAACCATGGTTTTAGCAATATGTCTTTTCTCCATACCAAGAATGTTAAACAACCCGAATTCTTTCTTCCGCCTTTTTATCAAGAAACTATTGGTGTAGTACAAAAAGATCAGCGCAAAGAGCCCCACTATCACAGTGCCCATACGCAAGAGAATTTTGATGTCTCCACCGCCACTCATCCTGCTTAGTGAGTCGTTTTCGGCCATCGCGAAAATGCTATAAAACATCATCACGGTTAAGATACAACTCAAGATATAAGGAATGTAGGTTTGAGCATTTCTTTTAATATTGGTAAAAGCCAACTTGCGATAAAAACTGCTACGCATCTCGCTCACCATCCCGGATCATACTGCCAGTTGCGATCATAGTTAGCGTATCAGAAATCTTTTGATACATCTCTTCAACAGGCATTTCGCCGCGGTAGAGCTCGTGGAAAACCTCACCGTCTTTGATAAACAGTACTCTTTTGGCATGACTCGCAGCCTTTGTACTATGGGTAACCATTAAAATAGTTTGACCGCTATCGTTGATTTCGTTGAATAAACGCAGAAGTCCATCACTGGCCTGAGAATCTAATGCCCCTGTGGGTTCATCAGCTAACACCAACTGGGGATTAGTGATTAAAGCTCTAGCAATGGCTGCTCGCTGCTTCTGACCGCCTGACACTTCATAGGGGAACTTGCTCAGAATATCGTGAATCCCCAGCTTACGGGCGAGAGGCTGCAAGCGAGCATTCATTTCTTTAAATGACTTCCCCGCCAAAACCAGGGGCAGAAAGATATTGTCCTGAATAGAAAATGTATCCAGTAGATTAAAGTCTTGAAAGACAAAACCCAAATTGTCTCTCCGAAACGCTGAGATGTCTTTTTCACTAATGGAAAGCAGACTTCTCCCACCAAGCTTCACTTCACCTGCAGTGGGACGATCAAGTGCAGCTAAAATGTTGAGCAACGTAGTTTTACCCGAACCCGATTCTCCCATAATGGCCACGTACTCACCTTGCCTGACAGTAAAGGAAACATTTGCGAGGGCCTGAACATGATGTCCTCCAAACCGGGTCGTGTACACTTTCTTCAGGTTGGTAACCTCTAATAAGTTCATACTATAACCTCCCGTAGATCTATCGGGCTCAGTATAACAAAGGGGGAAAATGTGCTGCCATAACTTTGGCTTACATTTCCCCCGAAAATCTTACATCTCTGTAAGGTTCAACAGATACATACTCTTACTCATGCATGATTTGACTCGTTTCCAAGTTTAGTTTGACTTTTGTTCCAAGACCAACGGTGGACTCAACGCTAATGGTATGGGAGAGTTTATTCAATACTAAACGGCAAAGATACAACCCAATTCCTGAGGCACGCCGATCCACCCGTCCAGTATACCCAGTATAGCCCTTGTCAAAGATACGAGGCAGATCCTCCGCGGTTATTCCAATCCCCGTATCTTCAATCACCAGCGTCTTTCCATAGGCACTTTCCAGATAGATGGAAAGCTTCCCGGCAGGGGTATACTTCAAGGCATTATCTAAGATTTGCTCAAGAACAAAGGCTAGCCACTTTTCGTCGGTTAAAACTTCGCAATCCAGCCCCTGAAAATCCAAGGCAATCCCTTTGCGAATGAAGATCTTGGAGTATTTTCTCACCACTTGGCGAACCAAGGAATCCAAATCACAACGCCTAAACACAAAGTCGGAAGCAGGGCTCTCGATCCGCAAATACTGGAGAACCATTTCCACATAGCGTTCAATCTTGAACAGTTCCGCATCTAACTCACCAGTTTGTCCACTCAAATCCCCCGTTTGCAAGAGCAGACGCATAGCGGCAATGGGGGTCTTAATCTGGTGGGCCCAGAGGGTATAATACTCCACTAGATCCTTGCGGTTCTGTTTAGCATCAATGGAAACCCGGTTCAGCTCATCCCGCAAGATGTGAATAAGCTGCTGATAATCCCCTTCCAGCAGGTTCGTAGCTGGCGGCAGGTTTTCTATAGTCAAACTCACTACTTTCTGAAGTGAGACTAGCCTGGAGTGGTGCATGCGAAAGCGCCAAAAATCGATACCAAGGATTATGAGAGCCACACTTCCCCAGAGTATCACTGCATAGACTACCGGCTCTCCAGGCAAATTGTAGAGAGGAAAAATCACTGCCAGAAGTAAGGCTAAGAGACCTACTAGAACTAAACATACCCTGCGCATTTTCAAGTATGAAATTAGTAAGGATAAGTGCTCAGGCTTTCTCATGGCTATTCCACCAGGTAGCCGAGGCTTCTCTTAGTAAGGATAAAATCGGGCAAACCTATTTGATCGAGCTTTTTGCGCAAACGAGTAATATTGACTGTAAGGGTATTATCGTCAACATAACTGTCCGTTTCCCAAAGGCGAGTCATCATAGCCTCCCGACTCACTACTTTGCCTTTATTTTCTAAGAGCAACTGGAGAATCTTGAGTTCATTGCGGGTCAGTTCAGTTTTTTCTCCTTGATAAGTTAAACTAGCCTCGGTTACGTTCAGAATTGCTCCCCGATGTTCCAAGAGGTGGCTTTGGCCAGCAAAGTCATAGGTGCGGCGGAGCAAGGCTTGTACTTTGGCAGTGAGCACAGTTAAATCAAAGGGCTTGGTGATAAAATCATCGCCTCCCATGTTCATGGCCATGACTATGTTGAGATTATCTGAGGCAGATGAAATGAAGATAATTGGGACTTTACAAATCTTGCGGATCTCGGTACACCAGTGGTAGCCATTATAGAATGGGAGAGAAATGTCCAACAATACCAGCTGAGGATCAAACTGCACAAACTCGGGCATAACATCCCGGAAATTAGTGATGCAGCTCACCTCAAAGCCCCAGCCGGCGATGGTTTTTTTGATCGCATTGGCAATGACAGCATCGTCTTCGATAATTAAAATGCGATACATTCTGCTTCCCCTCCACTTAACTAGATCAAATTCTTATTCGCCCCAACAACCCCGGTACCCTCCCACTTAGCAAAACCCGATCTAAAATGGTTTCTAGAACGTTAGCCGCGAGAAAAACAAGTATATTTTAAAATGGCACTTTACTAAAGAGTAATCCTATGATATTTTAGGTATGTACAACATACTCATATTAGCCTGCAAATTTGGTGCAGGAGTTTCTACGTGGCAACCTATATTGCCTACGCTATGAGTGACCAATAAGCGCTAACGGTATCAGAGCTCCTTGGAGCTTTGATTTCTGGTTTTTGCAGCTTGTCGAGCACTCGAATCGACGAGCTGTTTTTTTATTTTGTTGCTTGGGAGGTCGCGCCTAGGAGCTACCTCTTAATATAAAAGCAAAACTACAATCAAATGTGGAGGAATGGTCAATGGAGAATTTTTTCAAGCTGAAGGAAAACGGCACTAACGTTCGCACCGAGATTATCGCTGGCTTAACCACGTTCTTTGCCATGGCGTACATCATTATGGTGAACCCAGACATGCTCGCCCTTTCTGGTATGCCATGGGGTGCTGTTTTCTTGTCTACTATTATTGCCTCAATTATCGGTACACTCGTTATGGGATTATACGCTAATGTGCCCTACGCACAAGCACCTGGTATGGGTCTGAATGCATTCTTCGTGTTTACTGTTGTCTTCAGTCTTGGTTTTACCTGGCAAGAAGCATTGGCCATGGTGTTCATCTGTGGCGTTGTTAACATCCTAATTACAGTTACCAGAGTTCGCAAACTGATCATCAAGTCCATCCCTGAAAGTTTACAAAACGCCATAGGTGGCGGAATCGGCATTTTTATTGCTTATATTGGTTTTCAAAACGCCGGTTTTCTATCCTTTGACGCTGGTATTCCAGAACTAGTAGCCCTGAACACACCAAGCCTGTTACTCACTCTCTTTGGCCTCGCACTTACTGTTGTTTTGCTTGTCCGTAACGTAAAAGGCGCCATCTTTATTGGAATTGTCGCCACCACACTTTTAGGCATTCCCTTTGGTGTAACCCAACTTGGATCGACCATGAGTTTCTCCCAAGCTGTGTCCGAACTAGGGACAACCTTTGGTGCAGCATTTGGCAATCCTGGTATGCTCTCGCTGTTTAGTGATGCCAGTAAGATTCCTCTAGTGCTTATGACTATTTTTGCTTTCAGTCTATCAGACACCTTTGATACCATCGGGACCTTTATTGGAACCGGTCGGAGAACTGGCATCTTCTCAGCTGAAGATCAAGCAGCATTGGAAAGTGGTTCTGGTTTTAGATCGAAAATGGACAAGGCCCTTTTCGCAGACGCCACTGCAACCTCCATCGGTGCGATTTTTGGAACTTCTAATACTACCACCTTCGTAGAAAGTGCTGCCGGAATTGGTGTAGGAGGAAGAACTGGCTTAACTAGCGTGGTTGTAGCCGCCCTATTCGCCTTGAGTGCCTTCTTTGCTCCAGTGATCAGTGCAGTACCATCCGCCGCAACCGCTCCTGCCTTAATCATCGTAGGTGTGATGATGCTCTCTTCCTTTAAAGAAGTGAAGTGGGATGATTTCGTTGAAGCAGTACCTGCATTCTTTGCTGGAATCTTTATGGCTCTCTGCTACAGCATCTCCTACGGTATTGCAGCAGGATTTATCTTCTACTGCTTAGTGAAAATCGTTAAGGGTGAAGCTAAACAGATCCATCCTATCTTGGCAGTGTCAACAGTTCTCTTCATTCTCAACTTCATCATCATGGCGATCATCTAGCAAGAATAAAGCGAAAGCCCGCTCCTACCTTAAGGAGCGGGCTTTTCTTCTCTGATTTCTAACAGGACTTGATTTGGCAAGCAGAAACTTAATTCATTTTCCTTGGAGATCCAGCCAAAAACGTGTATACAGAGCTGGTCAGGACAAGGAGAGGAAACGAATCGTGCTTTGCCATCATGAACTTCAATTATGGAGGTCCCCAACTCACCTTTAACTTCAAATTGTGCGTCTTTCCCCATCGGATAGGTCCGTTCCACGTCCGTACTCGTATTGGTGACGACCAGAAGATCGCCTTCCAGTGAATGCTGAGACTGCCAGTTGTAGAAGCCTAGCATGGCAACTCCCATCACCAGACAAACTAGAATTGTCACCAGGTCACCCTTTGCCAATCTAGTCTTTTTTGCCATAGGTTTACTTACCGAGGGCGTCCTTTACTGCAGCCATAATACCCTTGCTGGTAGCGGTAGCTCCAGCCACTACGTCAACCGTAGTAGATTGGGAAGCAATGATGGATGCGGGAACCCCTTCAAAGGCTGCGTCTGAGAGATAGGGAGTTTCGTTGTGACTTAAAATGTTGATGGAAATGATCTGACCATCTTTAACCTCAACTTCAACCGCGATAGGACCTTTATAGCCTTGTCCTTCTCCGGTGTGAATACCATCGCTTATCGCGAGGGCGTTTTCAACAGCAGCAATAACTGCTTTACTGGTGACAGTTGCACCGCTAATGGCATCTACCGCAAGACTTTGCTGGGCAATAATATCCTTCGTAACTTCAAAACCAGCATCAGAAAGATAAGGAGTTTCTGAATGTTCAATAATAGCAATATTAGAAATTAGACCTTCTTGAACGGTTACTTCTACAACAATTGGTCCGTTGTGTCCGGCAGCTTGTCCAGTGTACACACCGTCATTCCAAGCCAAGGCACTCATGGACAACATCAGTACAAGTGCAGTAGATAGAATACTAATAGTTTTTAAATTCTTCATGTTACCACCTCTTTTAGTATTTACATTGTGAATCAGGGAACAAACTCAGTATATATTCGAACGGATTCACTGTCAAGATAAGCCAAGCCCACTGTTAAAGATGATTTTGCAAAGTTTGTTACCTGATTGTCATATTATTCACCAAGGCAGGAGGGTTGATTGTGAAGGCGAAGACATTCACAATGTACTGGCAAGACAATAATACCAAGGAGGTGACTAATTTAGGATAGTTGAGACCGTCTTGCTTTTTTACACTTTATAACTTAGAACAGTAATTCGGAAGCACGTATCGTTTTCTTTCTTAACCAATTATTTCGCTTCCGAGAAGGAGAAAAATAATGAGAAAACTTCGCAGTACTACGATTTTTTTGTTCCTTATTATTACTCTGCTTTCCGGTTTGGCAACCGCGTCAAACGAAGTTTGGAAAACAGATGTGGTTATTGTTGGTGGCGGAGCCGCAGGTTTGTCCGCAGCCGTTGAAGCTAGCTCCGCAGGCGTTGAAGTAATGGTTTTTGAGAAACTTCCTATGTTAGGCGGTTCTACTATCCTCTCCGGTGGTGGCATGAGTGGTGCAGGACACCGTTTTCAACTAGCCGCTGGTTTGACTGACGATACTCCTGAGCTCCACCTGCAAGATATGCTCAGAGAAGGTACATTTAATAACGACCTTCAACTGGCAAAACGCTTTACTGAAAATGCTGGTGCAGCTATTGACTGGTTAGCAGACCTTGGTTGCCAATTTGAATTCCAACCAAACTATCAAGAACACACTATTCAACGGTTTGTACGCTCCCACCCCTTCCCAGGCACAGGGATTGCGATTATTCAAACCTTAGAGGCAGCTGCTAAAGAGGCTGGCGCTAACATCTATACTTCTTCCCTAGTTACCGAACTGGTTACCAACACGGTTGGTGAGGTCGTCGGTGTTCAAGTTCTGCAAAAAGACGGTAGCACATTAACAGTCTTTGCTGAAAGAGTTATTCTAGCTACTGGTGGATTCGTTGGTAACGAAGAAATGCTTTTCAAATTTGCACCCAACATTATGGCCATGAATCCTAAAGTTGCAGGTGATACAAGACTTAAAGGTGAAGGTATCCTCCTAGCACAAAAGGTTGGCGCTTCCCTCCAAAACATGGAGTACATTAAGGTTTACCCAACTGGTGCCACAACTGACTCTGGTCAAGACGTTTATACTCGCTTCTACGTACCAACTTTACTGGGTGGTATCTTAGTAAACCGCGAAGGAGAGCGCTTTGTTGACGAGAACATCGCGTTTGCCCGTGTCTACGACGCACTAGTCCAACAAACTGATGGACGCATGTTCGTTATTTTTGACAGCGCTATCGCGAAAGACGTAGTTAAAGCGGATACTCCATTTATCCTAGGTTGGTCCAACGAGCAAGTGGAGAAGGATCTCGAGAACAACACCCTAATCCGTCGTGCTAATACCACAGCGGAACTCGCTGAGATTTTCAACCTTGACGTGGATAATTTTGTAGCCACCTGCGCAGATTCCAATATCAACAGCGGTCCTTTCTACAGTGTTGAAATCGGACCTAACATGATGTTTACTCTTGGTGGCGTTCGCATTAGCCCAGAGGCAGAAGCCTTGGATATTAACGGACAAGTTATCCCTGGTCTCTATGCTGCAGGTGAAATCGCCGGTGCGGGTCACGGTAGCAACTACATGAGCGGAAACTATGTAGCTTACGCAGTAGTCTTTGGTCGCATTGCTGGTCAAAACGCTGCAAGGGATATTCTCCAATAAAACGGATTAATCAAAAAAGACTGCCTTGTGCAGTCTTTTTTTACCCACTCTTTAGTTTTTCTAAGGCAGCTTCCTCGACCAAGGGCTTACTAAACAAGTAACCCTGCATGATATCACAGCCGCTTTCTGCTAGATACTCCCGCTGTGCCTCGTGCTCCACTCCCTCGGCTACTACTTTGAGCCCCAATTTGTGGCACATCGTAATCAACTCTTGAATAATCTGGCGTTGTTCGTCCTTTACCATAATGTTATCTATGAAGCTCTTGTCGATCTTAATATAATCGATTGGTAACTCCTCAATCCGGGATAAGGCAGAATAGCCAGTACCAAAGTCATCTAAGGCGATGGTGACGCCTAGATCGCGCAATGGGCAGAGCTTAGCTTGGATATCTCCAAAATCCTCAATAAACACGGACTCGGTGATTTCCAGTTGTAGTTTTTCAGCTCTAACACCTGCCCGCTCCACAATCTCTTTCACCTTTTCCGGAAAGTCGTCCTGCAAGAGTTGAATTACCGAAATGTTTACCGCCACATAGAGATCCCCATGACCTTTGTCCGCTAACAGTTTAATGAACTGGCAAGCAGTCTCAAGTCCCCAATAGCCCAAAGGAATGATCATCTCTTGCCGCTCAGCGATGGGAATAAACTCACCAGGCGATACCATACCAAGAGTTGGCGAGTTCATTCGCGACAAAGCTTCGAAACCAACAATCTGATTGGATGTTAAGGACACTTTGGGCTGGTATTGAAGGAAAAAAGTGCCGGTTTTTCCGCCTGAAAGGAACTCCTCCATTTCGACCGCAATGGTTTCTTGTCTGTGAATGCTTTTTTCCACATGGGCATCGAAGAAGGCATAACTTCCATTGGAGTTGCCACTTTCCAGATAATGGATGGTTAAGGATGCTTGAGCGAGGACCTCCGCGGCCCCGCTATGGGACTCACTTAATTCGACAACACCAATTCTCGTGGAAATCCGCTTAGTCACAAAATCTATACTCTGCTCCAAACTTGCTCTTACCTGTTCTACTAGAGCAGATAGTTCGTCACGATCCCTGTAAGTGCTTACATAGAGCACGAAACGATTGCCAGCAAACCTGAATAATTGACCATAATCACGGGCGAACTGTTGCAGTCTGCCCGCTTGAATCTGCATAACTCGATCGCCAACATCAAAACCGTAAGTGGAGTTAATCTCACCCAAATTGCGACAGTGAATCATTACAACTGCTTTCTTGCCCCTAGTAGGGTTAGCTAGTTCCTCGGTCAGCAACTCCTCCAGAAAAGCCTTGTTCGGCAAACCAGTTAAGGAATCTTCGTAGGCCAGCGCTGCCAACAACTTATTGGTCCTAAAATTGGAAACCATCACGTAGACAAAGCCTCCAAAGGCTACAGTTGTTAACACTATACCCAAGGTGGTCGCAATTCGTACTATCGCTTCTGTACCTTCTGTGGATTCACCAATCAGTAATGTGCCGAGAAAGCGATCACCTTCAAAAACCGGAACAGAGATGTTGTAAATTTCTCCGCTGCCGTCCCGCGCCTGAACTAGGACAGCATGAGTAACCTGATCCTTAATGGCAGACCTAATTCTAGCATCTTCCATTTGCCGACCAATGTAGCTTGGACGACTACTGGCAGTAACAGTATAATTCTCATCCACAAACAGGACATAATCCAAAATACCAAGACCGTTGATTTCTTCTATTAGTTTTTGAACCTCAAAGGGAGCTTGAAAATCTTCCACCAAATCCGCCCTGACTCCAAGCTGGAGAAAACGACCATCATCCAACCTAAAATAGCCGTACTTGTAGTAGTCTTCTGATTCGGTATCACGTCTGATATCTTCGACCAGTGACTTGGCACCACTGATCATGAAATCATGCACCGGGTGCCCAGGAAGTGCCTGCCACCCCAAATAGGCATCCCGGGTAGAAAAGATGATCTCGCCTTGAGGGTTGTAGAGGTAGATTTCATCCACTGCAAGTGTATCAGCCAAAGCAACCAAGGATTCATTGGTTATGTGATCAGGATTTAGGGCAATAGTACGATTTGAACTAATGATCCGCCTTTCTAGCATATCATTGATGATGCGGTAAGCCTCAGCTGTCTTGGTTAGTCCATGGGAATAAATACTCGCGTAGTTAACGTACTCTGTTTCCAGAGACTTCAGGAAGTAGTTACGAATCGCGCGAACTAATAAGAAGTTTGAAACTACAAAGACGGCGACGACTATCATAATCACAGCGATATAAGGACGGATACTAATAGATCTCTTCATCTGTGCACCCCGCTTCCGTCAGATATATTAATCTTTTACACACATTAGCAAAAACCTTTTGTTAATCCTGTAATTTGTAAAGCTGGTGGGAGAGATGCAGTCCTTACCACATAAAAAAAGGTGGTTGAATTGCTTCAACCACCTGATCAATCTTTAATACTTACTGAGTTTAAACTGGGAAACCAGTTGCTGTAAACGTTCTGACATGTTACTGAGATTTTGAGCAGATTGGGCAATGGCATCAATGGAGGCAGATTGTTCCTCAGTGGTTGCCGCAAGCTCATGGCTACCCGTATTGATTTCATTGACTCCGATTGAAAACTCTTCAATTTGCTCAATGATACTTGTGATGGAGTCGATAATTTCCATCATCAGATTACCGGTTTGACCCACAATCTGAGCATTCTTTTCTGCCTGTTCAGCCCCTTGCTCAATGCCGGCAATGGTACGCCGAGTCTCCGCTTGAATGCTTTGGATCAGGTCAGTGATGCGCTTGGTGGAGCCAGCTGATTGCTCCGCAAGGTTCCGTACTTCATCCGCGACAACTGCGAACCCGCGACCATGTTCACCTGCGCGAGCTGCTTCAATTGCCGCATTGAGCGCCAAGAGATTGGTCTGTTCGGCAATACCTGTGATTACACCAACGATTTCGCTGATTTCCTGTGACTGGTGCCCCAAACCTTCAACAATAGTCGCGATCTCCTGCATCATATCTTTCAGTTCTGCAGTACTAGAAATGGCCTGGTTTACACTCTCGCTACCAGCTTGGGTGGCATCGAGAATTTGGTGCGCAGATTTAGTTACAGCTTGAGAGTTGTTGTTCATCTGTTCTACCGTAGATGCAAACTCATTGCTCGTGCTGGCAACCTCCTGGATGGAAGCACTGGTCTCTTCAGTAGAAGCAGACAGCTCTTGGCTGGTTCCAGCCACCTCGAGTGCAGATTCGGTCAACTCATTGAGAACTCTCTTAATGGAAAGCTGTGTATTTTCTACAGCCCGAGCCATCTCCCCAAACTCATCTTGCTTATCTAGATACTTGGCAGGAATTTCTTGGGAAAAATCGCCTTTGGCCATGTAAGCGAGATGGGTCTGGTTAACCTTCAGACTGTTGATAATTCCTAGAGAAATTGTCACCAGGATTCCACCGAGAACCACAAAGGACACTAGACCAATAATGACGATGCTCACCAAGACTTCTTTGATTGCGTCATAAACTTCATCCATGGACAAGCCAATGTTGATTGCCCCCACATGTTCACCGTCAATGACAAGCGGTAACAAGATATCATAAACCGTAACCGCTTCTGCCTCGTAGTAATACTCCGAAGCATAATCTTCGCCACGCTGAGCTGCCGCAATGGTCCCCGGATCATTTAAGGTGACACCGATTCGCTCTGGATTGCTGTGGGCAGTATTAACCCGGTCCTTACTAATAATAGCAGCATAGACTATTCCCTCATTGGTTGCTAAAGCATCAACCAGGTTTTGGGCACTAAAGTCGTCCGTTAAACTCTGCACTGCATTGGCCAGGATCCCCACTTGCACAATTTGCCCCTGTGGCCCCCTGACATATCCGTACTTATAAAAATTCTCTGTCCCGACTGCTTGTCGGATTTCTTCAGTCCACTCCTGCATACCCGATGAACTAAAATAGCGGATGGGATTATCCGCAGGAGCTATCCAACCCATGTCTATGTCAAAGGCGGAATGGATAATTTGGAAATCCTTGTTATACCAGTGAATAGCATCCACTTCTTGATCAATAGCTAATTGAGATAAGTACTCATTGCCCAAGAGGTCCTGATTACTAACAACTGTTCTGGCCACACCCAGTATTTTGTCCTCCAACACGCCTTCGATTGTTTCTAGGGCTCTATTATTGTCGATCAATCTCTGCCTAGCTTGGTTCGCGAGATCCAAACCGCTACCTTGGAGTTGATCAATCATGTTCCTTCTCAACAAACCATAGGTGGAAGTGGCCAAAGAACAGCTGCACCATTTTCTTCGGTGGAGGCCGAAAGTTGTTCACTACTGGAAGCCAACTCCACGGCACCATTATCTAAGGTCAAAACCATTTCCCGGAGCTGGAAAACAACGTGGTTGAGGGCTGACACCAATTGCCCGACCTCATCTTTAGCGCGCACAGACAACTCCGTACCCGTTAAATCTCCGTCTGCCACTAATTTTAGCCGTTCTGAAACGTTTACTATAGGGTTAGCTATGGAGTTGGCTAACAGGAAAGCAAGAAGTAGGCCGCTAGCACAAGCAGCTAAGGAAAAAATGACAACTGCCCTAGTAGAATTGGAACGTAGGTTAGCTAACTCATCTTCCCTTTGATTCACATAATGACGCTCTTGATTCAAAGCTGTATCGAACCCTTCAAGAATCTCGTTGCCCAGGGCCACTAATGGCTTGGCATTTGCTTCAGCCCCGGCAAGATCACCTACATTGATCAGAGCAAAGACGTTATTCTCTGCGGCTGTTGCCCACTCCCGACTCATTTCTATCAAGGGATAAATAGACTGGGCACGTTCGTTTTTAAGAAGTTCTTGTTCCAGTAAGTCTATCTCCCTGGTGCGGGAACGGAAGTCATCATAAAAGGATGTATTAGTCGGGTAGAGCTGATACCCACGGGCAAGGGCTAACCGTTCTGTAATTGCATGGCTTAACTGATGGTAACTTTCTAGCAGAACAAAGTCTTCCCTTACTAGGGTTCTTACTTGATTACCAAATGATGTAATTGAGGAATAACTGATTATGGCAACGACAACTAGAAGAAAAAGAACTACTACATAGCTGAGAACTAATTTGATCCGTAAACTCTTCACGCAATTCATCTCCTTGCTGGTAGTTAATTGACATTTTTCGTGCTCCATCCACATTTCGCCTACTAAACAGCTGTGGAGTTCCTTTGTCATTTTCTTGGAGTAGAGTCAACTAAACATCCACAACTCCACCCTTTGTTGTTTCCAAAACATCTTGCTAACTAAGTCTCATTTGCGCCTTAAAAAAGGCGTCACTCAGGAACAGCTGGCTGCATGTGTTGGCGTCTCAAAGTCAGCTGTGTCCAAGTGGGAACTCGGACAAACCTGTCCCGATATCAGTTTACTTCCGGTCTTAGCTGGATATTTTGAAATAACGGTTGATGAACTCTTGGGTTACGAATCGCAGGTTTCAATGGAGGAGGTCGTTCGTGTATGTGATAAACTATCTGAGTGCTTTGAACAGCAATCCTTTTCTGAGGTAAAGACAACATGTAACCATTTTATTTGCCGCTATGCATCGTCCTGGCCCCTGCTGTTTTCCATAGGTCAATTATTGATCACCTATAGTGCCAAAACGCGCCTCCCGGAAGAAACCAAAGCTGTACAGCAAAAAGCGTTCATGCTTTTTCAGAGAGTCGCACGCGAAAGTAAAGATCCGGCACTCAAATTGAGGGCAAGGCAGATGCAGGCTGTGTGTAGTCTATTAATGGGAAGAACTGAGGAGGCCGCTGGGGTATTGGAGGCAGAAGTGGGTTACCATAGCCTGGCGGAGCCTCTGTTGGCAGAAGCGATCATGGAACGAGGAGATCTCTTTCAAGCCAAGGGCATTGTTCGCACCTCTTTCTTACTTAACCTTTCCAGTATCTTATTGACAAGCGCTCAGCTTATTGACTTCATGGGGGAAGACAATCAAGTAGAGACGTTTTTGAAAGCGGTTACACAGATTGCTCAAATGATTCAACTAAATCGTCTTGCCCCCCTCGCCTACCTTACTGTGGTCCTTGCGGGAGCCAAACATTATCTTGAACAAGGCAGAGACAACGATGCTGTGGAACTGTTACTTAACTTCACGAGTATGTTTACAAAGAGCAGTATGAAAGTAAAGGTTGCCAGCTCACAAGAACTGGGTAGCTGGCGCCGATCACGGGCACTGCTATCCATTTACACTGGGGATCATACAGTTGTCCATCAAATGATGGTGACTAGATACATTAAAGACTCGGCTTTCGACAATGTGCGATCAACTCCAGTGTTTCAGGAAATTGAAAACTGGTATCAAAGTACTTATGCTAAGCCAATATAGATGAAGAAACACCCCTCAAAAAGGACTAAGTCCCAAATCGGGGTGTTTTGATGTTCAGGTATCCTCGGCGGATTGCCTCCTTGGTCTATGACCAAAGGTTTTAGACTTTACTCGCCGTTCCAAGCACTGAACGGCTGTAGATGAAATAGGTCGCTGCAAAGTACAAGCTGTACAAGACGGCGAAAACCGACAATGTTACAAACGTATAAAATGGGATGGTATTAGGCTGTGCAATGTAAGCTGCGAACACTTGATGACTTCCAATAGCTAAGATTAAGAGTAAAACACAAGGGAGAACGGCTGGAATAAGAAAAAAGGTAGTTAGATCCTTTAAGATCAGTCTTTTCCGTTCTGTATTTGAGACCCCAAGGTGCCAAATGATTGAGTAGGATCGTCTGGATCTAACTATGGAAGCCAGCTGTTCAAATCCTAAAACGGTACAAGACAGAACGATAAAAACGATGCTCAAGTACAACCCACAAAATGACATGGCAGAAAAACCAGAAAGTGAGTTGGCTACTCCCCAGGCCTTGACAGTAACACTCATGGTAACTCGGTCACTGGGGGCGGAGAGAACTTGCGGCTTCCATTCCTGTCTGATAAAACGGTTTAACTCACCTCGTAGTTCTGCCTCACCACCGTCTGTAAGGGAAACTACCAAGCGCGACAGATTTGTTTCCAATGAAAAAGCGACTTCATCAGACACGACGATGGCACGACCTTCTGTACCTACCATGCGTACCTGCTCCATCGGCTCAGAAAAAACCAAGCCTTCATTGGAAACTAGCGTCTTTCCCAGCAAGGTGATACTGCTTTCCAGGGCTAAAGACTTCTTGATTTCCTTGAGATACGCCCATTCACAATGAACAAGATACTGGTCATCAGCTAAGACCTTGTGGTCTAGTCCAAGCTGTTCCCTTAAGCGGTTGTAATCAGATAGCGCCAAAATCTCCACCGGCAGAGACGGATCCCTATAGAGGTAGTAAGACACGTAGTCCTTAATTGGGGTTTTGCTAGCAATGAAGTCTAGTACATCTTGAAAGTCTGCAACCTTGGTATCGAGGGCAACAGTCACATCATAGGGATATTCAGCCTCAATATTTGCTTTATATCCAGCCCCCATCACCAAACCGATAAACATCGTGGCCAGGGAGAAGGCCAACAAAAGTGCAGTTACAGCAAGCATTCTTCCTGAACTCTTAACCCGACTACGCAGCTCACCTAAAGCGAACAGGTTAGCTTCTTTGTAAACCCGGTTCTTTCTTCTACCCATTAGTGTAACTAGCAACTCGGGAAACCTACGATAAAAAGCATATACTCCGAGCAAAATGAGGGCAGCCCCCTTGATCAAGAAGAGCATAGCAAAGTTGCTCGGCTCATTTACTACCCTGCCAATTATGATACCGCCTAGGGCAATTATCGCGATAGAATCAAGCAGATAGAAAGTGTGCAACCCAAGGCTTTGCTTAGTATAGTTTTCATTTCTTACGTGATCATAGAGCAACTGAATGATCGTGGTGCGCCTAATTGCCGCGCTGGATTTGACTAAACCGATTCCATACATGAGCAGAAAAAGCAAGAAGGACAAGACCATGCTTTTTAAAGAAAATCTGAGTTGATAAGTATAAGGAACCGCGAAAATACTCATGGCCATTCTGGCAAAAATGCTGCTAAACAGAGTTCCAATAACGGTACCGCAAAAAAAAGCTCCAAGTCCGATTAAAGAGCTCTCTCCAAGGAAAATGCGGACAACTGTCCGGATTTCCATCCCCATAAGGAGATAGGTAGCAAACTCTTTCTTGCGTTGCACTAAGATAAAGTTCATCGCGTAACTTGTGATAAAGGCACTGATCAAGGCGACGACCACCGAAAACAACATTAAGCCATTAGTGAGCAGCGAAATATTCTCGGCGAGGCCCTTCACATCGTCCGAAAAGCTCAACGACAGAAAGGAGTACATTAATGCCACAATTAAGGTCAACGTCGTGAAGTAAAGCACATAATTCCTGAGGCTCCGGCGCATGTTTCTCAGACTGAGTCGGGCATACATCCTGAATACCCCCCTAACTCTTCTAGGATCGCTAGGATCTGTCCAAAGAATTGAGATCTGGTTTGACTCCCCCGCTCTAGTTCACCGTAAATTACTCCGTCCTTTAAGAACAAAATACGTGAAGCATAACTGGCGGAAAAGGCATCATGCGTTACCATCAGGATTGTAGCCCGCAGGCTTTCATTCATTTCCTGCATAGCTTCCATCAGAGTGCGAGAAGAACTACTATCCAAGGCCCCAGTTGGTTCGTCTGCCAAAATTAAGTGGGGTTGATTGACAATGGCACGGGCACAAGCGCAGCGCTGTTTTTGCCCACCTGAGACTTGATAGGGGAACTTTCCCAGCACATCCTGAATCCCCAATCTTGTAGCGATTTCCTGAACCTTAAAGTCAATCTTCTTGGAATTTTCCTTGTTGATCACCAGCGCCAAAGCAATGTTTTCCCGGACAGTTAAGGTGTCAAGCAGGTTAAAGTCCTGAAAAATGAATCCAAGGTTTTCTCGCCTAAACCGGGCAAGATCCCGATCCTTGATTTGCAGCAAATCTCTGCCATCCAAGAAAATCTGCCCGCTAGTTGGGATATCTATCGTGGAGATACAATTAAGTAACGTAGTTTTCCCTGAGCCTGAGGCGCCCATTATTCCTACAAACTCTCCCTTAGCAACTTTGAAGCTAAGACCGTTCAGGGCATGGGTGATGTTTGGCTCAACTCCGTAATCCTTCTTAAGATCAACAGTTTCTAAAAGGCACATCTACAACGCTCCCTACCAGTTGTCTGTGTTTTTGTTCTTCTGTTTCCTATACTCCCTGATAAGTTTGTTGCGAATAGGGACTCCAATACCGATCAGCAAGCCAACGATCACAACTGTCAAATCCATAAACTTACCTCCTTTACTGTAAAATCACTCTGCAGATTTCATCTCCAGTAAAACATCCAGGAGATGGTGTAGTTCCTCTGGGGATAAATCCGCCAAGTGAGCCACCCTAATTGCTTCAAACAGTGCCTCTTCTACTTGGCAGATTAGTTGTTCTCTGATTAACTCCGGCCCCCGCTTCATCACAAAGCAACCACGGCCCTGAACATTCTTCACGAAGCCCTCTGCTTCCAACTCTGCGTAAGCTCGCGATACGGTGAGTACACTGATTCGTAGTTCCTTGGCAACTGATCTTAGGGATGGGCATGCTTGCTCTTCCTGCAGCTCACCAGACAAGATTGCTGCTTTAATCTGGCGTTTAATCTGCTCGTAAATTGGCACTTCTGAACTATTGGAAATGATCAGTTTCATAAGCATCAACCGTTCCGACTGTTATATCTGTTTATATAGCAGTATAACAGATCGGGGCAGAATTGGCAATAATTTCATCGTGTCTAGCTTTAACTTTCCGGGGTAATTCATTTCTTATTAAATAATAAAATAACAATAATTGACAGGAATTGGTGTAACTTGTATGATTATCCATGGTCTACCTTTGGGGGTGGCAAAACTTAATCGTGGGGTGCTCAAAGTAATGCAAGTGATGTCCAGACGAGATTTGCTCAGGCAAACGAAGGAAATTAAACCAGGGGACCATCTGGTTGCCCTCTACCGTGAAGAATGGGAAGTTGTGGACTATGTTTCAGCCTATATCCAGTCAGCCCTAGCCCAAAATGCAAGATGTATTTATATCACAGGTGATCTTTCAACATCAGAAGTACTCAAGCAAATCGAATGATTATCGGATCAGTTGGGGCAAAGTGGAGATCTGGTCATTTTGGATCGTTCCGAAATCTACTCCCATAATGGAGTGTTTGCACCGGATAAGCTGATCGAAACCATTAAGTCGCTTGCAGAATCCTCTCTCCGGGATGGATATCAATCGCTGGCCATCACTGGTGAACTTAGTTGGCTAATTAATTACGATGATGCTGAGGATCTAATTGTTGAATACGAGTGGAAAATACATGAGTCTGTCTTTGATCACTATCCTGTTTCCGCTTTGTGCCGCTATAATATAGGCAAGTTTTCGGATGACTTAATCCTAAATATCATCCAATTGCATCCTATCATTCTCTGGCAGAACAAGATTCACGAAAACCCCTATTACATACCGCCTGAGGGCTTTAGAACAAACTCCATTGCCAAACACCAGGTGAAGTTGTGGTTGGAGAACATTGGTCGTTTCATAGATAAGCAAAGCCGTTTTGAGAGCATCTTTGCTAAAAAGCAAGAAGAGATCCGCCAATTACATGAGGAAATGACCAAGGGGATTATTTCGGCTTTTTTGAAACTGCTGGAGATCCATGACCCATATACCAAAGATCACTGCACCAATGTGGCTTCGTTGGCTTATAGGTTGGCTGAAGAACTACAAATGTCCGAAGAGTTCAAAGCGAGACTCTACTACGCTGCTTTAATTCACGATATCGGAAAAACAATCATTCCAAAGGATATCTTGAATAAACCAGGGCAACTAACACCGGCAGAATACGAACATATTAAGACGCATCCGCTTTATGGTGCCCAAGCTCTAGCTCAGATGAAGCCTTTGGAAGAAATCACGTTAGCAGTACGCCACCATCATGAACACTATGATGGCAGCGGTTACCCCAATGGTTTGTCAGGAGAAGAGATTCCTTTGATGGCGAGAATTATCGCTATTTGTGATAGTTATGATGCCATGACCAATGATCGCCCTTATAGAAAGGCGTGTAGCCACAAGGAAGCGATTCAAGAAATCAGGCGTGCCGCAGGATCTCAGTTTGACCCAGATTTAGTGGAACGATTTACACACCTATTCTCCACGCAAGTTAAGACCGGATAAGAAACACCCCTAGTAGAGGAAATGCCTCCACTAGGGGTGATTTTGTTGAGGCTCTTTAGGCCTGCAACTTGAACTGTTTCACTAATTCTGTAAGTCTTGCACCCATGTCGGTTAGGTTTTGGGCAGAACTGGCGATCTGCTCCATAGATGCGGCCTGTTCCTCTGTTGCGCTAGCAATCTCGTGACCATTGTTGTTGATTTGGGTCAAGCCCGAAGAAATCTCTTGAACTTGAGCCACTGTGTTTTCAATCGCCTCAAGAATGGAACGCAAAATCCGGCCACTTTCACTTACACTACTTAACGCCTTTTCCGCATTACCCGCACCCACATTCATACCGGTAACAGTTTTAGAAATTCCATCTTGAATCTTGTGGATGAGCGAAGTTATTTCTGCGGTTGCCTTAGCAGATTGCTCTGCTAGCGTTCGAACTTCATCAGCTACAACTGCGAATCCTCGTCCATGATCTCCTGCACGTGCAGCCTCAATAGCTGCATTAAGGGCGAGAAGATTCGTCTGTTCAGCTATGGCACTAATCACGTTAACGATGTTGCCAATTTGCCCCGAAAGCGAACCTAGAGCCACTACCTCTTGAGCTAACGTCTGAGTATTATTGCGTAGCTCAGTCACCTGCTCAACGATCTCCACCAAGGCTTGTTCTCCAAGAACAACTCGCTGAGATACGTCCTGGACTGTATTGCTCACTTCTTGGGCATTGGCATTCAAGCCATCCAAGGTACTAGCAAACTGGTTGGTGGTACTGGCTACCTCTTCAACGGATGCACTTATTTCTTGGGAGGCAGCCGCCATCTCTTCACTAGTTCCTGCCAGCTCCATCGTGGCACTTTGCACCATGGTCATAGCTTTGTGCATGCTTTCAACTGTTCGGTTAACAGCAATAGCCATCCGCCCCACTTCATCGCGTGCCTTTAACTGCACTTGTTTCGTTAGGTCACCATCCGCGACTACTTCGATAACTTCTTGAACCTGCCTGAGTGGGCGCGCCACTAACCTACCCATTAAGACGGCCATTATTACCCCAAGCAGGATAAACAAGACCGAAAGACCCATTAGGAGCGTTCTAAGAACGTACACATTAGTCAAGACATCGCTTTCCATAGCCCCCACAGCAATCGTCCATCCTGTGGTAGAAATAGGAGCTAAACCGACTAGTCTTGCTGCCCCATCGTCAAGGGAGTAGCGCACCACGCCTTGCTTGCCCAATCCAAAATCCTTAAGGGCCTTACCTGCCTTACTAAGAACTCCTGTATCTGAAAAGATGTTCACTTGATCGAGCACCATTTGGCGATCAGGATAGGCCAACAGGGCTCCATTACCACCTACAACATAGGCCCAACCATGGGCACCAAAACCTAGACTGTCAGTAACATCACTCAGGGCTGTACCGTCTCGTCTGCCAATCAACACACCAACGACCTGACCATTATTCCTGATAGGAACTGCATACATCAATACTACCGAATTCGTTACGCGACTGACAATAAGATCTGAAATCGCGTTTTTCCCCTGTAACGCAGCGATCACATAACTCCGATCACCAAGGTTAGCGGTAGTACCATCTCGGTAGCGGGCGATACCATCCCTACCAACGATGGCTATTTCTAAGAACTGAGGTAGACGCTGAACTTCACTCTGTAAAACCGCGCGCTGGGTTTCCCAATCCATTGAAGTGATCTCTGGTCTGGCGGCAATCGCTTCTAAAACAGATAACTGAACTTCGAATCTACTTTCTATGTACTCGCTCGCTTGTTTTGCTTGCATTAAAAGGGCTCGCTCAACCTCTTCCATTACAGCTGATGAACCGTTCTTATACGCCAACATTCCTATTCCAATACAAATGATTAAAACCAATACCGCTGCATTCACTGCTATTCTTACGGAAATGCTCTTCATTCTTAACATAATTGTCCCCCGTTCCTTCGCCGAATACCTGGCTAATAGACTATCATTCCCCTTCATCCAACATGGTTAAAAACTCCTGGGCTAGTCGGGGATCGAACTGAGTACCTGCCCTGGCAGCTATCTCTACCTTAGCTTCGCGTAAGCTTAAGGCGGCACGATAGGGTCGGTCCGTGGTCATGGCGTCCAAGGCATCTGCCAGCGCCACAATCCTTGCTGAAATGGGTATTTCTTCCCCTTTCAGTCCAAAGGGATAACCGGTTCCATCCCATCTCTCGTGATGGTGAAGTACACCGGCGGCCACATCCAACAGATCTGGTGAGGAAGCCACAATCCGGTAACCAATCTCTGAGTGGCGCCTCATGATTTGCCATTCTTCATCCGTTAATGGTCCAGGCTTGTCCAGGATGTTTTCGGATATGTAACTTACCGATATCATGGAGCAAGGACACTAATGAACTGGTCACCACATCACTGTCCGATAAACCTAGCCGCTCAGCTAAGTTAACAGCTAGTTTTTGAAGGTTGCGGGCATGTTCTTCCGTTTCGTGACTTTTTTCAGCTAGGGCCTGTTGCAGAGATAATACCAAAGCACTCCTACGACTCTGGGCACTGCTTATTTTCTGCTGGTACATGCGGGTTTCCGCTTCCCGCAAAACATGAGAAATGCTCTCCTCCAAACTGGTTCTGGTGGCACAGCCCAACGCGATACTAGGTGTAATCACCCCATTTTTCGCATCCGAACTTACTGAACTAATACGTGCACAAATACCCTGCGCTTCTTGGGAATCTGTACGAGGTAAAACCAATACAAACTCGTCACCACCCCAACGAATGACTAAATCTTTTGGACGAGCTACTTCCCGAAAGGCTTGGGCTGCTCGCTTTAAGTATTCATCACCTTTTTCATGCCCCATGGAATCATTAATGATTTTCAGGCCATTCACATCACCAATTATCACACTAAGGGGTAGGTACTCGTCACTCTCCAACTCTGGTGTTTGACTTTCCAGATAACGCCGATTATGCAGTCCTGTTAAGGAATCCCGGTAAACCATTTCCCGCAAGCTATTCTCCATTTGCTTACGCTGGGTTATGTCTTCAAACACGGTAACAAAGCGTCCACGCCTCGGACTATAGGCGCGAACCCAATAATATTTGCCCAATTCTTGACTATAATCCTCAAACTCCTGGGGCACTCCCGTCTGAGCCACCCCGCCATAAGTATGGATCCACCGTTTTTCAGTGCCGGGTAACACTTCGAGTACTGTTCTTCCCACTAGTTTTTCGGCAGATAGTCCCGTGAGCTTTTCGAAAGCTTGGTTTACTTCTAAGAAGCGATAATCCACTACTTGCCCCTGTTCGTCGGTAATAACCTCATGGAGGGCGATAGCGTTGATGGAAGTTTCCATGAGGGTCCGAAAACGCTCTTCGCTTCTGCGTAGTGCTTCCTGTTGACGATACTCTTCAGAAACGTCTCGGAACACTAAGATCACTCCATGGATGTTGCCCTGTCTATCCTTGACCGGGGCAGCACTATCAGCAATGTGATATTCCTTACCATTACGGGCAATGAGGCTGGTATGGTTAGCCAAACCAATAATGTTACCAGTAGCCAAGACCTTGGAAACTGGGTTTTCGACCACTTCCCGGGTCTGGGTGTTGATGATGTGAAACACTTGGGACAGCTTTTTTCCCACGGCGCTTGCCACATCCCAACCGGTAAGCTGCTCCGCCGGAGGATTCATCATGGTAACCAGACCTGATCTGTCCGTGACAATTACTGCATCACCAATGGATTCGAGTATTAGACGGGAGTAGGTGGCCTGGTGACCCTCGTTTTCATTAAAGCGAATCCGGTCAGTCAAATCAAACGCGATTTCTAGGCGAGCGAGGTGATCACCGGTCAGTCTGATCAGTTGAATGTGACGTTCGGACCAGCGGTCTAGCTGGGGGTGATATAGTTCGGTGTGAATAACCTCGTGAGGGTTGTCCAGAAGTTCGATATTACTAAGGCAGCCACAGTTGCTTGCTTGAGCAAACAGACTGTCACAACAGGTATGACCTTCCTGGATACCTAACTCTTTTTGAGCCAAGTCATTAGCAAATAGAACCTGATTAGTCTGCAGGTCACTCACATAGACGATAGCTTGAGCGTTTTCAACTACGAAGGAAAGAAGTCTTGCCCGATCCCATCTTTGCTCAGTCATGCTTGTCCCCCCCTTTTGGCGCGAATTAGCCGGTAGTACATTAATATATTGTGCACACACTGAAGAAAACCTCCAAGCAACTCGGTGTTCAGTTTGAAAATCGTCGCGCTTGATGTTGAATTCAACGATTAGTTTGCCCCAACACAGGAACGAGAGGTGGCAGACTATCTTGGAATCGTCTTCACCAACATTAAGGATATATCCAGCATCCTTTAACTTGTTTAATGTCGTTCGTATACATGGTTGCTGGACCAATCTCCACTGAACCACCTGTCATGTCCAAAACTTGCTGCATTATCTTATAACCATGAATCGGTTTAATCGTTATTAGAAGGATTAGAAAAATACTATCTGTTGACTCATCCGTTTCATAGGGACTCATCCTGGCCATAGTCCATCTCCTTATATCCATCATTGACACATATATCAATGATGGATATATGTGTCAATGATCAAAAAAACTCCTAGTGAACATGGTCTTCACTAGGAGTGTTGTTAACGCTATTTACTAACGCGATTCCTTCCCTTTTTCTTAGCCCGATACAACGCTTTATCTGCTGCTTTAAGCACTTCACTAAACGAGCGGTTTTGGTCACTATGTTCCGCCACTCCGATACTTATTGTAATCGTTACCTCACCGGCATTGCTTTGGTTTTTCGCGGTTCTTCTACGAACCTTAAATTTACTAGTTGCCACTTGCTGCCTTACTTCGTCCAAATGTTGCAACGTGTCGTCTAGTGAGCTCCTGCGGAAGAGCATCGTAAACTCCTCCCCACCATAGCGAAAAACAACGCCTTGAACATGTTGACGCAAAACTGATGCGACAAATGCCAGTACATCGTCGCCCACATCATGACCGTACTTGTCGTTGAACTTCTTAAAATGATCAATATCAGCCATGGCCACAACGTAGTTGCCAGTCAACTTACTTGCCTCTTCAAACAAGGCACGGCGCGACGGAATTCCGGTGAGTGGATCAATGTAGGAAACTTGATAGATCTCCCGAAAAATGTAGACCGCTGTCAGTAACCCCCAAACCAAAAGCAATGAATCTGGCGGAACGTTCATGCTGGCCGATAAGTAATGAAAGATTCCTAGACTCAGCAAGAGATTAACTGCTAAGCTAGCAAAAGCCTGGGGCACGAGAAGTTCCCTTAACACGCTTCCTACCATGCAAACCAGAAAGATCAAAACCACTTCTGGGCTCAGAATACCTAAAGGAATAGAAGGCAGATCAAAGGGTATTGCATGATCCATAATAACAATGGTCCCGCTTCCAACATAATAGGCTATAGCAAACATTGCTAGTGCTTGTAAGGCAATTAGGATGCCAAGGACGAAGAACGAACTAAATCGAATCTGTCCTTCTTGGAAAAGTCCTAGAAGTAAGGTGTTTACGGCAAGGAGAATCACGATTCCATTAGTGATGATGGTGTTGTCAAAATCTGCTATGCCCAGAAAATCCAGGGGTATTGTCATAAGCAAGAACAAACTGATTAACAGAACCGCTTTTTGCTTGCGAAACCAAATACCAATAAGAAGAAGTGCACCGAACAATATGTAAACCAGGTGGTGAAAAAACGTAGTAACTGGGCTATCTAGATAGGTAGAGCCTAGAAACAATAAAGCAAGAAAGGCAAATCTAAAAGCAATTGCTGGAACTCTTTTTATAATCCGAAACACTACTACCATCCTTATGACTTGAGCTAGCTATATTATCGGCACATCTAGCCATTTAGCTTAGGCAGTTTTGGGATGCGGCGAACGCCTACAGGAAAATACGGAACCTTTTCCCCCGTTTGGGTAACCACAATCTACTTCCTGAACACCTTTTTCGCAATTGCTACCGCGCCCCCTATTGCCGCTCCAGCGGCAACTAATGGTGCCGCAGCTACAATCGCTGCTCCTGCAGCTGTTGAGCCAATAAAGGTTGCTTACAGATCTTGCAGCGAGCAAGTGTTGCTTCATAACATTCATTAGAACAATATCTCATGCCACTGTGGTCGCGGTCCAAGACCGCATAGGTTGCTTGCAGATGGTACATGTCGGCAAAGTACTTTCATAACAGCTTTCCGAGCAATAGCACAAACCCTGTTCATCCTGTATGTACTCAGTGAATTCATTTCCACAAATATCACAATGGCCATCACTTAATCCCATTTGATTCCCCACTTTCAACCGGCATATACACCTAAATAATCATTCTACGTAGTCGGTAGGTCTTCCTTTAGTGGGGTGTTCGAACAAGCCAGCCGAAGCCGTAGTCTACATTGATCTAAACCTCACTAGCCCTCACTACTTTATTTCTTCCACCTTCCTTTGCTTTGTACAAAGCTTGATCAGCTAGCGAGATTAGTTCTGTCGCAGCAAGATCTGGACGCGGAATTAGGGCGGCCACACCAAAACTGGCAGCAAATCGCGTTTGCCCACCACCTGTGCTGATGGTAAGAGCATTTACCTGTGCTTGGATCTCTTCAGCCAGCTGAACCGCCCCATCTTCTGTGGTGTTTAGCATGACACAAACGAACTCATCACCGCCTAGCCGCGCCACTTCAGTATCATCTCTCTTGGCGGCATTTTGTAAGAGAAAGGCCAGCTCTTTTAAGTAGTGATCTCCCATCAAGTGACCAAGGACGTCATTGATCGTTTTAAACCGATCAATATCTATCATAATCAGAGCCAAAGACTGTTGTGCGCGCTGACAGATTTCCCAAGCTTCCTGATAAAGGGTATCAAAACCACGTCTATTAGGAATCTGAGTCAGTTGATCCAGCATGGACTGTTTCTTGAGAGCTGCGTTAGCAGCCTGTAGGAGCCTGTTTACCATGGCCAGCTCTTGTGTTCTCTCAGCAACCTTAACTTCCAGGGCTTGGTTCAATCTCCTTAACTTCACCACAAAGAATACGGAAATGGATGAAATGATCAGAAGAATTGCCATCACTGTCAACACAGCAATTCTTATGATATGTTCCTCAGTAAGATAGATTACGTTCTTACCGCTCCACTCGTTCATGATTTTATCTAAGGTGCCGTCCCTATTTATTTCCCGAAGCCCCTGGTTAATCAGCTCTAAAAGCTGATCATTACCCTTTTTTACGGCTATACGTGAATAGTTGACAGCAACTGGTTTTCTGACAATTGTTAGTCCAGAACCTCTAGCCTGAGCCAAGGCAAACTCGCCAATCCAACGATCCACAATCAATGCGTCTAAGTCTTTCGACTTTAAAAACTCTAAACCTTGGATAGCGCTAAGGATTACCACCCGCTCAATCCGATCATTTTCACTAAGCAGATCATACGCATAGCCGCCTAACTCGACACCTACTTTTTTCCCCTCTAGATCCGCGACACCCAGAATTTCTACCGCATCTTGTGGTCTAATAATAACAAACTCAGATGGAAGAAGTGGGTCAGAGAACGAATAAAGCACCTCTCTAGCTGGTGTTTTATTGATTTGCAATAAGGCATCAGCTTGTCCCGCTGACACTTCTGCTTGCGCTTGGCCCCAATCCATAGCTCTAATCTCGATGCGATGTCCAATTTTCTCCCCCAGAGCTTTGGCAAGATCAACAACCACACCTTTAGCTACCCCATTTTGCTCATAGGCAATAGGCGTTAGCTTCCCATTGACTAGAAAGATGAGAGGTTCCTGGTCCTGCGCTGAAGCAATAGCAAAACCGCTGTAGAACATGGAAAGTGGGATACCTAATACGAAAACAACTAATAAGGCGTGCTTTACGTCTCTTTTCTTGTCCAAGGCTAACCCCTCCCCCCTCTTTTCAGTTTACCACACGAACAGCTAAGTTGCCAAAAAAGGGCAGTTGCTGCCCGCTTGATCCTACCGAACATATGTACTATAATGTGGATAAGTACTAACGAAGGAGGTTTAGAAGTCAATTGGAGACTACAAAAAACAAAAGCTATATCGCCATTGACTTAAAATCCTTCTACGCTTCAGTGGAGTGCGTGGAGCGAGGACTTAATCCGCTCACCACTAACCTGGTTGTGGCAGATCCGAGCCGTACCGAAAAGACTATCTGCCTCGCGGTCTCTCCGTCGCTAAAATCCTATGGTATTTCTAGCAGAGCAAGGCTCTTTGAGGTGGTCCAGAGAGTTAGGGAAGTTAATCGGGAAAGACGGAGAAAGATTCGGGGGCGTGCTTTTTCTGGAGCTTCTTTTGATCATCTTGAACTAAAATCCTCTCCCCAGCTCGCTTTAGATTATATTACTGCTCCTCCTAGAATGGCCTATTATATAGAGTACAGTACGAG
>JAAZLQ010000012.1 GCA_012799255.1 Bacillota bacterium | reverse complement strand
TACGAGCCTGTGCGGACCAAGCTGCCAGACATCACCTTGTTTTGATAGTTCAGGCTTTTTAAGTTCAGCATCTACATCAAAATCATCTTCCTTAATGTCTTCCTTGAGAGAATCTTTAAACAGTGCATTAAGTTTAATAGAGTCAAAACCTGTAAGAGATACATCAAAGTCAGAGCCTTGTAAGTCTGTAATTAAAAGTATAAGTTTATCTTTATCCCAATCACCGCTAACCTTATTAAGAGCAATATTTAATGCTTTTTCATCAGTTAAATCCATATCTACTACTACGCAGTCAATTTCTGTGTATCCTAGTTCAACTAAAACTTTAAATCTTTGATGACCTCCAATAATATTTCCTGTTCTTTTATTCCATAAAACAGGCTCAACATAGCCAAAGGTTTGAATGGATTGCTTCAGCTTTTCATATTCAATATCTCCAGGTTTTAAATCTTTTCGTGGATTATATTTTGCTGCTTTTAACTTTCCAGCATGTATTTTTTCTATGTTCATGCAATGCCTCCAAAATAAAACACGCCTCTCTTAAAGAAGCGTGTCTTTAGGTTATAAAATATTTTAATTTTTAAAAATATCCCAGTTGTTATAATAGGCACTCATATCTTTTTCAATTTCTCTTGATTCAAGAGGTTTACCGTCTTTCATTACACGGAAATAGAAGTGCCACTTATTATTTGCGTCAAAAACCTTATAATCAAATTTTTTAATGATGTCTTCGCGCCTGAAAATGAAGTAGTGAAATTTCTGCTCTGCATCAGCAACGACAAAAATGAAAAACGTAAAATCGGGATTGTTTATTTCTTTCTCAAATAGAGTATGCCATCCAGAACAGATGACCTCCTCGTTTACATAATCAAAATAGGAACGACTGTATGAAACTTTAATGTTATATGATTTTCCATTACGTGTAGCTACGATACCACTGCCTTCGCTACGATTTCCTTTGCGTACGTTGAAGTTATACTGTTCTTTTAGAATACGCATAATTTCTTGACGTGAAAGCTTTCTACCGCTTTCTTTCTTTTTTTGTGTTAAATTTTCACTGTCTAGTTCTTCATTTTCATCATCTTCATTATTTTCCTGTGCATTCATGTAATCCTGTAGCATATCTACTTTTTCTTCTAAGTCTTTAATGCGGCTTAACATCTCGAGTATTATTTTTTCATAATTCATCATAAACACTCCTTGGTTTTATCTTGAAATAACCATAACATATTTGAATGTATCTTGTCAAGATAAATTATGATAATATTTAGATAAATTATGATAAAATTACTTTTCTTTTTTAAAAGCTGTTTTTTCTGTGAAGCTTTCCCAGCGTTTAACAATTAAGTCGCAGTATGCAGGGGAGAGTTCCATTGCATAGCAAATTCTCCCTAACTGCTCTGCTGCCATAATGGTAGTACCTGAACCAGCAAATGGTTCATATATGATATCTTTTGTATCTGTTGTTAGTTTAATAAAGAAAGCGGGGAGTCTAACAGGAAATACTGCTGAGTGTTTTAATGATTCCTGGTTACCGGTAATCTGCAAAACATTGCCAGCCCTTGCAATCCCTTTCTTAAACTTTCCGCTTACACTGATATTACCGGACCTGCCATTTGATTTATTTCTTTTACTTGAAACTCGAATTTGAGCTGATACTTTTCCTACATCCCTGGGCTTAAATTTAATCTTCTCAGAGCGAGTAAAATGGAAAATATCTTCATACATATCTACTAAATCAAGAGCTTTCGTTTTAAGTTTATCTTCATCAGCTTCAACAAACTGTACCATCCAGTCAATTTCTTCTTTATTAGTAAAGAAATGTACAGGCTCAAAATCATTTCTTAAACGATTAGGCCAGCCTCCGGGAAGACCTGTCTTAGTCCAAATAAGCTGGTCTACATATCTCCAGCCTGATTCAACCATAGCAATAATAGTTTTAAATACATATAAGGAGCGCTGTCCATTTTCAACATGCTCTTTGATATTTGCAAACAAGGAGCCGCTGTCATCAAGTATCCTATAAATGTTTTGAGCTACTTTTAGAAACCAAGCAGGATAATCATCGGGAGGAATGCCGCCATAGTCGTTTTTTCTTTGCATAGCATAGGGTGGAGAGGTAATGACACAGTTAGCTTTTTCTCCATCCATCAAGCTATCCACAGCTACTGAGTCAGTGCAGTCACCACAAAGCAAGCGGTGATCTCCCAAAAGCCAAATATCCCCTAATTTAGTTATTGGTTCAGTTGGTGCTTCTTCATCAAAATCATCTTCTACAACTTCTTCTTTTAGTCCTAACAGCTCGCTGATTTCCTGATCATCAAAACCGGTAAGAGATACATCAAAGGTAGTTGCATCAAATTCAGCCATGAGATTAGAAAGCTTATCTTCATCCCAGTTGCCTTGAATTTTATTAAGAGCAATACTTAAAGCTTTCTCTCGTGTTTCATCTAAGTCAACAACCACACAATCAACTTCAGTCAGCCCAATATCAATTAAAACTTTTAATCTTTGGTGACCACCTACAACATTGCCGGTTCTTTTATTCCAGATAACAGGTTCTACATAGCCAAATTCTGATATAGAACGTTTTAATTTCTCATATTCTTTATCTCCTGGCTTTAAATCTATCCTTGGATTATATTCAGCGGGGATGAGTTTATCAGTTTTTATCTTTTCTAACTTCATATTTTTCTGCCGCCTTTTTTAATTCACTATATTTATTAATATTCTCCCAAGGAAATAGGAAGCTATTGAAGTGACCATAAGTCGCTGTATCGGAATAGATTACATTTCTTAAGTGTAGTTTTTCTATAATAGCTGCAGGTCTTAAGTTAAATACTTCCTGAACGATATTTAAAAGCTGCTCATCAGTAAGTTTACCGGTACCGAAGGAAGTCACATCAACTGCTACAGGATTTGCCTTACCAATAGCATAAGAAAGAGCGACCTCACATCTGTCTGCAAGACCGCTCCATACGATATTCTTTGCAATGTAGCGCGCCATATAAGCACCGCTTCTATCAACCTTGGTTGGATCTTTGCCGCAAAGAGCACCACCACCGTGGGAAGCAAGGCCACCATAGGTATCAACCATTATTTTTCTACCAGTCAATCCTGTGTCGGCAGCAGGACCGCCTTCCACAAATCTACCTGAAGGATTGATTAATATTTCAGTATCATCGTCAAAAGGAAAATCTTCAAAGCACTGCCAAAGCACATTATTTAGGATATCTGATTTCAATTCTTCCTGAGTTTTATTCTCATCATGTTGAATTGAGACAACAATGGTTTTAATGCGCTTGGGTTTTCCGTTTACATATTCTACAGAAACTTGTGCTTTACCATCAGGTAGGATACCCTTGATGAGTTTTCCTTTACGGCAGTCATCAATTCGATTTACGATGCGATGGGAAAGCACAAGGGGAAGGGGAAGATTCTCACGAGTTTCATTAGTTGCATACCCATAAACCGTTCCTTGGTCACCGGCACCAATAGAACTATAAGGGTCGAGGATACCGTTTCTTACTTCGAGTGCTGTATTTACACCTGCTGCAATATCTGAGCTTTGATTATGTACATAAGCATAAATCAAAAACTTCAAAGGATTATATCCTACTTTTTTTAATACATTTCTTACAATTTCTCTAATGTTAACTTTCTCGCTGCAGGTGATTTCGCCCGCCACGATGATTTTACCCTTTGTAGCCATAACCTCACATGCCACACGGGAAGCTCTATCCTTACGAAGACAAGCATCTAAGATATTGTCAGCTATGAGGTCACAGAGTTTATCAGGATGTCCCATGCAGACACTTTCTGCTGTTTTATAAGTAATCATATTTTCTCCTATCTTTTTATTTTCCTCGTCTTGCTGAAAGAAGACGCTCCATTACATCATCCTGTGGGTTAGCACCGCTGTATTCACCGGTGCAGTTTTCTTTGACGATCTGGAAAATCTCCATCCACAGACGGTTTGTCTGACTCATATAGTTTTGTCCCATAGCAACATAAGGACTTTGAATAGCGTTACCTGTTGTAGGGTGTTTTGCTAAAAAGCCATACTCTGTAACGGCTTCTTCACATTGAATCCAACGAGCTACACTCATAGCATAGCGTTCTAAGAGTTGCGGTGATACTAAACCAGCACATCCGCGTACGTTTAACCACTTCCATGTGTTTCTGTAAATTTCTCCTGCAACCAGAGCCTTGCCGTCTTTTTGTATAGCTTCCAGCATTTTATTTGGTTCAGGCATTTCAATTCCTTTGAGGTCTGCTGTATCCTTGAATTCTATTACTGTTAATTTTCTGCCTCCTGGATTACCTTCAGCTATTTTCTCAGCTATTGGCTTCTTTTTTGCTCCTGCTCCTATACGAGCACCACCTCGGTTAGTACCGTCTTTTGCCATATGTTCACCTCGCTTTGCAATGGCTTGCCCTATTCCTACGTTTGAAACTGCGTTTTTTCACACGCGACCCCACGCCGCTGTCCAGAATGCTTAGTTGTAGAGATTTGACCTCCCCTACCGGTCACCAAGTTCGATATGCAACTTGTTATGGCAAGACCTACAGAGTGATAGAAGATTACTTGTATCATGTGTACCACCT
>JAAZLQ010000065.1 GCA_012799255.1 Bacillota bacterium | reverse complement strand
CGAGAGCTTCTCCTGAGCCGTACCTGCTAATAAACTTCAGTTCAGATTGGGGAAAAACTGAGACATAATACTCAATCGCCTCTTCCGCCAAGCCGCATACATCCTGGGAAAACAGGAAGCTTGGCCTGATTTGCTGTTCGATCTTTTCATCGTCAGCCAACATGAGCTGCCAGCTCAATCCATACCGATCCTGCACCCAACCATACCACTGGCTAAATGGATAACTGCCCAGCGGCATCAAAGGCATGCCGTCTTTAGAAAGCACGTCCCATTTGGCATCTACTTCCTCTTTTGTCTTGCACTGAACCATTAGGGAAATCGCAGGATTAAACTGAAAGTGCGGTCCGCCGTTGATGGCGGCGAAACCTTGACCCGCCAGCCTAAAGCTCACCGACTGTGAATCTTGACCGGGAGTGCCTTCTAGAACTGCCGTACTGGTGATTTCGGCATTTGCGAAGATACTTGTGTACATCTGCGCGGCTTCTACAGCTTGAGTATCAAACCACAAGTGGGGAACGATTCTCGGCATAGTTCTCTCCTTTCAGAAACGCAATAACTCACACCCAATGCTCACCTTTTCTCGCAGCATTCTCTAGCTTCCTGCCAATATCATTTGCAAAGTAAAGATTTCCCCCGCCAGGCAAAAACCACCCACATGGGGGACAGACCATACCAAATGCTGCTGTTAGTATAAAGACAGTGAATGACCAAATCCCAATCGCCGGCTGTTTAGATTACATCAAAATAAAAGTCTGTAAGGAGAACGATTGATGATTGAGCTAAAGGAAATAACGTGGGACAACTTCTGGCAGGTTGTGGCACTCAAACCAAGTGAAAGCCAAAGGGAGTACTTGCCCTCCAATGCCGTCTTTATGGCTCAGACCTATGTCAACTTGAAGTTTAACTATCCCGATGCGTGCTTCGCTTTGGCGAATGAATCGCAGGTTGTGGGCTTTGCGAAAATCGTGTACGTGCCTCAGGGTGCCGAACCTTATAATTTCCCAGAGGACAACCTACATGATTGACGCCTTCATGATCGACAGCCAAGAACAGGGCAAGGGCTATGGCAGGGCAGGGTTCCAGAAGGTGCTGGCATTCGTTGAGGCCAAACCCTGGGGCGAGGCCGACACCGTCAAACTGGCCTGCCATGAGAAAAACACCGTTGCCATAGGCATGTATCAAAGGGCAGGGTTTTGTCAAACTGACCAATTCGTGGACAGGGACAAGGGACTGAGGATCTACAGCAGGACCCTTGGGAAGTGAAGCGGATTTAGCGTGTCCCTGACCAACTGGCCGGCGCTGTTTAAATCACGTTGACGCTTGTCTTTAACAATTTGGTGAAAAAATTATTCTTCAAAGGAGGATTTCACTGCCCTCCGCAGAAAGTATAGAATGCATTTATTTTTGTACGATGTGATATATCACATATCTAATGTTACATATCTTATAATCCGGCTGTGAACAAAAATTGGGATAGGATGAAAGTGTATGAGGATAGTTAAGCAAAGTATCACAGACCAATT
>JAAZLQ010000182.1 GCA_012799255.1 Bacillota bacterium | reverse complement strand
TTGTACCCTGAATCGGCAGCTTTGCAGATAAGGCCTGTGTAGTTAGAAGTTTTTCCGGATTGTACTTGTCCTACGACCAACCCTTTTTTGTCAATCTCAATGTTAGCTGTCGGATCGAACAGGCTGTCAAGAATTCTGTCAGTTAGTCGATCGAGCTTATTCAGTGTATCCGGTGCAAAGTTTTTTTCATCCTGAAGGTATGAACGGTATCGCGACCAGAAATTCCAGTTTGTTTCCGCTCGTTTAGCGTTCAACCAGGGAAGTCTCCTTTCCTCTCTTTCGATAATTCTGTAATCCTCAACCCTTACGCTGTAGATACTTTCTATTTCTCTGATAAGCTGATCTCTTTCAAGTTCAGAGAAATTTGGCATTTGAAGAACCTGAGTAACATGCTCCTCTATTTGTTCCCTAGTGACGGAGGTAGTGTTACCTATCATCACCCGTATTATTCTGATTGCTTGTTCTATCATTCCTGCAGATGTTCGAGATATTCAAGGTAAAAGTTAAATGGCTCGATGTTCGCAATTCTTGCTGTAGCCTGCTCCGGTTGTAACCCTTCCGCTATAAGGCTTTCATATATTGCTTTCATTACCTCCAGTACAACATCATGATTTTTGCCCTCAAAGGGCTGTCCATGTGGCTTTTTGTTTTCGTTCTCCTGAAGGGTTATGAGGGGCACCGGTACAGTTTCTTCGATGAACTGCAGCACTTTCTCAAACTGTTTTGTTAAGCCGTTTGCGTTTTGCAGTAGCTCTTTGAGCATAGGGTGATCTCGATTGAGTTTATAAAACCGTTTTCCGTGTCTGGTTTTTTCTTCCCAGAAAGGGAAATATTCATCCTTAGCTAATTTTCGTTTGACCACCTTTCCTTTATGCCTGTATACTTCTACAGCTTGCGCCCGGACATCCTTCGCCACTGCCAGCAGGGGCTCTCTGATTCTGGAGGGTGGACGTGCAACTGATTTTTTAATATCAATCTGCCAATCATCATCCATATTGTTCGGCAGTTCAACTCTTATTCTGCACAAATCGTAGTGAACTTCCCGTTTAAACAATCCAAGCCAATCTCCCGCTACAAGCAATCTCCTGTTCCGGTATATGTAAAACCCCTGATGAGCAGCCCAGCTGTCCTTCGGGCCTTTTCCGTAGTTATATTGTTCAGCGGACAGCTTTGAACGGTGAGGCATGACAAATCCTTTAATGCGTACTTTGCCTTCTTCCAGCAACGTTTCCGGTCTCGCCTGAAGACCTTCAAATCCAATCATGAAAGGATCCCAGGGTTCAATCTTTCTGTCCCGCAGCCAGATGTTCACACCTTCTTCAATGTACCGGTGAAAAACCATCGACAGGTGCTTTTTGACCTTTTCGATCGTAGCAAAGAAATCTGCTTTAGAAGATTCTTTGTCGGTATGAGTGTCTTTGGTCAGTCTGTCAATATCCCACCATAGCACAGTTGTGCCACTTTGTAAGTAATTCCATTGATTCAAAAAATCAATCTCCTCTGGTTTGTACTTTATTAGTTTCCATGCCTTTTCCTTATTCACATAATCCAAATCCCATGTCCAGTAACTTTCTGAGGCATCTTTTTTTGAGATCACACAAAACTTTCTGCATTGCGAAAAAGAGGCGGTTTTTAATCCAAGACCGAATCTGCCAAGATCATGTTCCTCCCGTTCAGTTAACGGACTTATGCTGCCTGGTCGCATTGCTTGGATTAGTTCTTTGTTGGACATTCCGCATCCGTCATCCATAATCCCGATAATGGTATACGGGCCTTTCCAGAGATAGTCAATCCAGATATTTCTGGCTCCGGCAGAAATAGAGTTGTCCAGAATATCAGCAATAGCCGTTTCAATGGAATACCCGATAGCCCGGAATGTCTCTATCATGGAACTGGCTTCCGGTTCCGCTGAGGTGGATTCTATTTTGGAGTAGTCAATCATTGATTCAATTCATTTGCTGAAACACTCCATTGAATTTGAATTGTGGTAACAATGTTTTTCTTGGGATTTAGAATAGATGCTGGATTCTGAATAAATTTGATTTCTGGTGTAGTGTTAATCTTCGAAACAATTGCCAGATAATATTTATCCTGTGCCTGTTTTGCGGATTCCCATTCTTTATTGGTAAATAAGACACCACCTGATTCTTCAGCCAATCCCTTTACCTCTACATAATATGATTCGGTGGTCTTTATTTCAAAATCATATCCGCAGCCTTTATCTCTTGTATCAGTCAATGTACCACCAATTGGTTCTGCATATTGTTTGTGATGTTTAATAAAATACTCCTCTGCCTTTCTTCCGGTGGGCCCTCTCAAAATAAACGATGAATTACCTTTCTTGTCTCCATCTGATACAACTTTAAGCAGCTCTTCCAAATTATCCGTGTCCTGCTTAATGGAGTTGTTAA
>JAAZLQ010000113.1 GCA_012799255.1 Bacillota bacterium | reverse complement strand
CATCATTCATATTCCCCTGTCTTTCAATTCTCCCAGCACGCTGTGTTAAATCCCCTGGTCTCCAGGGGCAATCTAAATCATGAAGTGCCACAAGACGGTCTTGAATATTAGTACCTGCACCGCATTTTTGAGTGCTACCAATAAGTACCCGAACATCGCCATTACGCACTTTTGCAAAAAGTTCCTTCTTTCTAACTTCTGTATTTGCCTCATGAATAAAGGCTACCTCATGAGCAGGTACACCCTTTTCCACTAGCTTATCCCTTATATCATCATAAACATTAAATGCAGCTCTATATTGAGCTTCCTCTTGGGCTAATCCGTCTTGTAAAGCATAAATTTCTGTTCCATTAACAGTTTTATTCCCTGCCTCTGCCACCCTTTGCACTTGTGATGCCCCGCCTTTAGGAGTGGAAATATCGCAGAATACAAGCTGGGTTAATTTATCAGGTTTGCCCTTATCCCAGATATTATAAATATTATTGATACAGGCATTTACCTTGCTATTTTCATCATCAGGAAGAAGTGGGTTAACAATTCGTTGATCAAGTCCTAATTTCCTACCATCTGATGTTATCTTTAACATATTATCTACTGTAGGATCAACCTTATTTGCATGAACATCAGCGGCCCTATCGGATAAATCTTTTACCATTTCCTCTTGTATTTCTGTAGGTTTTACTGCAATGGTATGAAAGTTAGCTTTAGGGGTAGGTAGATTCAATTGGTCAGCAGTTTTAATGTCTGCAACCTCTTTGAACATTGCCATAAGTTCAGGAAGATTAAAGAATTTTGAAAATCTTGTCCTTGCCCGGTATCCTGTGCCTTCGGGATTGAGTTTGTCAAGATGATTTCTGTAACTTTTCTAAATTTGAAGATTTATCCGCCGAAAAATCGCCCAACACTTCGTGTCTGCATATCTCTTGAAACACCGTATTTAAAGGCTTTTTCGCACTTTCTGATTGTTTCACATTCACAATAAAATTTGTTTTGCCTATGCGGGTTGAATATGAAAAATGCTTCTCTTTCATATAGTTCGTTCCTCCTTTTACCAAATTTGATTATGGGGTATTCATTTTAGAACACCCCACAGAAAATAAAATATTTACTCCAACATACCAAGAAGTCATAAAGTTACAAGTATAATGGAAATGGTTATCTTTCCATATCTCGCTTCTTTCTTCGTGCCTTGATACGCTCCTGTCTTTCTTTTTCCCTTGCTTCTTTTTCGGCTCGTTCCTGTGCCTCCTTAAAAGAAAAAAACTGCCTTACTTTATCTACGAAAAGTTTGGCAACTTCGGGAAAATGCTCCAACGCTTGAAGAAATGGTCTGCACTTTTCTTTTAGTTCGTTGTATCTGTTTTTCATATTTTCAAGTGCGTTGGCACTGTCATAATATCTCTGTTGATAGTATCGGAGATTATCCTGTAAATTTCCAATTTCTCCTCGGCTTGTAACTCCCTCCTTTGCAAGTTCGGTCAGTTCTGCATAATCCTCTTTGGATATTGCCATTTTGCCGGTAAAGGTTTTCTGCCCCATATTGTCAATCTCGTATAAAGTTTAGGAAATTTTATGAGTTGATTTATACTTTACCTGTTCCTTTTGAATACGCTCCTCTAACTTCTCCAAACGCTCTTTGTCCTGCTTTATTTGATATTGCAGGGAAGTCAAATGCTCTGCCGTACTTCCGTATTCGCCACGCTGAAAGCCTTTGAACCCTCTTTCTGTCATATGCTCAAACAACTCATCTTGCAGAATACTATATGAGGCTCTAAACATTGGTTTTCCATTCTTCCTAAGAAGTGGATTGCCTTTTTCATCGGTCAGCGGAATATCCGATTTCCATTTCTTTGAATGGCTGATTTGATTGACAACTTCCTTGACCGTACCACGAAGTTTTTCATCTTTGCAACGCTTACTCCACAAGATTTCTTTTTCTACCACAGGCAAGACCATAGCGTGAAGATGGTAGTGGTAAACCTCTTTTCCCAATTCCTCCGTTGCCGCTAAGTTGATTTCATCAGTGTGCATTACCGCTGATATAACATTGCCAGTACCGAATTTTTCCTCGATAAAATGGAACGCTTCTTCGTAGAATTGCTTTGCATATTCATAGCCGCCGTTACGCTCAAAATACATCGTGTTCACATCAATCACAATCTCATTGAAAAGGGTAGCGTCTTTTCTCAAGCCACGAAGCGACACCAATCCGTCCTGTTCCATCTGCTTTAATTGTTCCATATAGGTGGGTGCAGCCGGCTCTTTGAAATGCACGTTAAAGGGTATTCGTTCCATAATCACATTCATATTTTCGTAGGTTTCATTCTTACGTTCGTTGTGCCTTTCTGCCTTGCTCACATCAGCAGAAGTGTACTTTTTTACCCTTGCACAACTCATATCTGCCTTACTGTTTTTCGCCATTTTCAATCTCCTTTCTCGGCAGGGCGAAGCCATTACACAACATTCTTTGAATGTGTGTAACCCACTATGACACTTTCAGACTTCGTCTGCAAAGATGTCGTGGGCAAGGGTGTTCCCCCTTGACCTCCTTAGATACCTCGATCATAAAAACAGGCTGTCCTATCAGCAGACAGCCTATCTTTATTCTCTCGGTATGTCGCCCATCGGCAAAGACCAATACCACAGAAAGCCTTTCTTCTGTGAGAATACACCTGCTTTCTTCTTTGCCTTTTTTATGGTTGATTTATTGAAGCCTGCGGCTTCTAATTTTTCTTCGCAATCCGTAGAAAGCATTTCTCCGTCTTTCAGCATTTCCACAAGAAATTCTTTCGCCTTGATTTCCTTATCGTTCGGTCTGCCCATTTTAGGGGCAAGGGACTGAAACGCTTCTTCTGCTGTCATTTCCATTTCAGAAATGAAGTCCACTCCTTTTTCTGCGACCTCAAAAAGAATTGCCGAACCGGTAGGGGCAAGGTTGGATTTTACCTGCACCATATATCTTTCCGCCGGTGCTTCTTTGTTCGGTGTGCGTGTGATTGCAAGAATACTTCTTGCAGCACCCGCAATGTCAATCGAACCGTTGGTACGGTAAAGGGGATTGCTGTCCTTCATCTTGTTCATATGAGCGATAATCACAATCGCACAGCCGGTATCTTTGGCAACAGCGATTAAATGATTAAACTCGGCTCGTGTTTCGTTGGCATTGTTCATTGAGCAATCTTCGCCGATATAGGAACTCATCGGATCAAGAATGAGTAGTTTTGCGTGATACTTTTCGATTGCTTCAGCAATACGGTTATCTCCAAAAGATAAAGATTTTTCATCTTCCTTGATGAAGATAAGATTTTCTCCATTGCCACCGGCAGAATTAAATCGGGGTACTACCGTATCGTCTGCGTCATCTTCCGTTGTCTGATAGATGAT
This sequence comes from Bacillota bacterium, assembly GCA_012799255.1. Next base: position 6,219 of record JAAZLQ010000113.1, on the reverse strand, counting down.
AGTCATAGGCTCAGTTTCTTCTGTATCAGTAAAGGGGAGTGGTTCTCCCTTTGAGAGCATGGCGGCGATTGATAACATCAATTTGCTTTTCCCATCGCCGGGATCGCCCTGCAACAGCGTAACCTTGCCAAACGGAATATACGGATACCACAGCCATTTCACTTCTTTCGGCTCAATCTCACTTGCCTTGATAACTTCAAGAGGTACGCTTACATTCATTTCATTTTCAATCATTTTCATTTTTCTTTGTTCTCCTTTTCGATAAATATTTGGGGCAATGCACCACAACACAACGAAAACTCTGCTTACAGTTATTCCTGCATTTTCTGCAAAGTTCGTTGTAGGTAATGCGATTTCTTTCATTCAGAAACAACGCCCACTCTTGTTTCCGCTTCTTGCTCATTCTCGGCATAGCAATCAATCCTCCTTTCCTGCCGAAAATATAAAAACCACAGGGAAGATACATTAAGCCTTGTTTGCGTCATTTCTCGGGGCGAAAATCGGGGTAAATCCCCATTTTAAGCCTTTCAAAAAATCACGCAAGGTGTTTGTACTAACCTGTGGTTATGTATTGAATTGCGGGTTTTGGGTAACAAAAAACACCGTATTGCTACGATGTTTTCCTGTTATTCATATTCTATTTGAGATACTAACAAACCGAAATTTCTTTGCCCTCAAAATCTCTGTAAAATTCTATCCAAGATTTTCCGAAAGTACGATATGCAATCGGCCTATAAACGCATATAATTAGTAAAACTGGAACTACAATGGAGCCAATAACACCAACACCGACTTCTATATTCCTAACATTAGAATCATTGCCGACCGCCGTTACTTTAATAATGTCCTGCTCACCATTTACATACACTTTTACTTCATCGCCAAATTCATAATTCTCAGGAGACAAGCCGTAATCTTTAAGGGCATATTCATATTTCTTTGAGTCGTGCGTCCAATAAAAATTGCCGTCATAATCTGCTCGTGCCATAACATATCCGGTCGCTCCGTCTGGAGTAACGGCATCTTCTACGCTTTTTGAAAAAGGTGCGTTAAATACAAGAGACATAAATGCAATTATAACAGGGATACAACATAAAAGAACAAATACTGTAGTCCATTTTAACAGTTCATTATAAGATTTTTTAATTTCTTTGTACTCTTCCTCTGGCAAATGCTCTTTTGCCCACATCAGCGCAAAACGCTGTGCTGCCAAATTCATCGCTGCTGATAATTTTACCATTTTCATACCTCCTATGCTCCCACAAGCACTGATTTATCGTTCTTCAGTATATCCCAAATTTTAAAAATTCAATATATTTCACTCATTGACAATACTTTAATAAAAAATCCATGTCCGCATAAGCCTTTGGAATTTTAACCTTATCAACCCTGTTGGATTTAAGTCTCCTATTATTGTTGATTATGACCTCTTCAATTTCTCCTGTTACTATAAAATATCGTTTTGTCGTAACGACTGATTGTATGTGTAAAACTGTATACAGATGATATTCCTCTACATGACCTACACCTGTCCATAACTTATCCGCAAGTTTTTTATATCTCAAGATTTCATCACTATATGATAATTCACTTCCCATTACCAGACGTTTATAGCCTATTTTGAGAATTGTAGCCAATGGAAAGCCAACAAACGAAGCAATCAAATATATCGCAATAAAAGGAACGAACATATCGGGAATGGTAATACTCCAATTCATTGTAGAACTTAATACAACAATGGTCACAATCAATATAAATCCCAACACAAACACATATTGAAGCAGAGAATATATAAATCCATATCCTTGATTAAAAACCTTTTTATCAAATAGCAACTCTTTCATTGCCATACCTCCCCTTAAATTTAGTTATGAATTCATTACTCCGTCATTTTTTGCTATAATCGCCTTTGCGGGATTTTGTATATCATATTGAACGGTAATATAATCTCCCACGGAAACATTCCCCATTCGATAAGTTTTTCGTTGTCCAACAGGAATACCTCCGATTTTTATAGCTTCGCTTTTCAACTTAATCGCTTCTTTTATATGGTATTCTACATCATCGACAAAATAAGTAACGAATATAACATCTGGATATTCAAGTCCTCTAATTTTGATTTCGTCAACTCGTCCTTCTGTAACACCCAAATATGTTTTTTTCTTTCTGTTCCGTCTATGCTTAATGATGCACAATACTGTTCCCACAACAATGATTGGAACAAGTATAAGCAAACCAAATATAATGAAAATCATTATTCCATCACTCATTATCATCACCCCTTAATCATCATCTGTTTTAATAAAAGTTACAACTTCTCATTAAATATCCTACCACAAATCGCTTGCTTTTTCAATTACAGCGAGCTTCTTCGATTATACTCGCAACTTTATAACTTCTTGAATACTTCCCGAAAAAGAAGAACTGCTATCCCTCGACAGCAGTTCTCTTTCGGCTGGTATTAAATTATGAGTACACAATATCATTCAATACAATCTCATCAACGCAGGAACGAATGTTATTCATCATTCCTATCCATCTCATCATATCCTCTGCTTTCAGTTTTTCTGTCACACCTTGCTTTATTGCCATTTCTTTTATGAGATACTCCGCCATATCACACGCCGAAGTATCAATATCAACAAGGTGTTCATTCAACTTTCCGCTTGTCAACAGCGTGTAATATAAAACTCGCTTGTGTTCTTTCAAATATCGCTCTCGCATTCTTCCGTACTTTGAGAGCAAAGGCTTTTCTTCTGTGGTTAGGCAGGGATAGTAGTAATCTCCGATGAGTTCATACTGGATACCGGTTCTTTCATCTGTGATAAATCTTTGCATAGTGCTTTCTCCTTTTGCTTCTTATGGTAAAACTCCAATGATTTCTTGTTGTGGTTCACCTTTGTACATTCATTAGAACAGAATTTCTGCTGACTGTGTGTAGGCCAGTATAACTTGCCACACACCTCGCATTTACGCTGACGATAATAGTGATCGCCTTTTTCTGCTTCTCTGTCTGCTTTCACTTTGTCCTGTCTTGCTTGGTTACAACAGTCCTTTGTGCAGAAAATCTGTCGATTGCTTGTGGGGGTAAACTCTTTCCCACAATGAGGACATATCTTCTTTTTAATGATTTCACCACCATTTTCAGCGATTTTCTTCGCCTTTCGCTTCTCTCGGTAGGCTTTTTCACGCTTACGCTGTTTTGTCAATCGTTCCATTTCTTTCTGTTCCTCCTGTGCCTTTATTTCGGCAAGTTCTTCTTCCGTATAGGCAATATCAACCTGCCCAACATAGTTGAAATAAATATCAACCTTTTGTGTTCGTGCTTTTCCCACTCCCTCTGCTTCATATACAACAATCTTGTCAATGAGTTCATGGAACATCAAATCAGAGATTTCTGCCGGCTCTTTGCACTTGCGTATCAGAGAAATGAAATGCTTAATATCCACCGTATTTACTTTTTCTTCGGCAAGTGATTTTTTCATTTCTTCAATCTTCGTTTCCAATTCTGCCTGCTCCTCATCATACTGCTTCATCAGTTGCTTGTACTGTCTTTCGGGCAGTAATCCTGATACAAGATTTTCATACAATCCACGAATAAGGGCGGTCAGTTCTTCATATCGTTTCTGACAGCGTTTTAACTCCGATTGATTTTGTTTTGGCTTATCCGCCTGTTTCTCATTCCAAAGTACTTGCAGTTCCTTTGCAAAGGCTTGTTCATCATTCAAGACAAACCTTGAAAATCGTTTTACCGTTGATAATATCAAGGCTTCAACATTATCAACACTAATAGAGTGGGAAGTACAGGAATTAACTCTGCTTGCATACCCACCGCAACGATAAGAATACTGCAAGGAACGGTCTTTTTTACTGTAATGTGTCTGCAAGGTCAATCTTCTGCCACAATCCGCACAATATAGATAACTGCTTAATCGGTTGGTATGCGTACCCCTTGCCGCAGCTCTTTTCACTCGTTTCTTTCGCTTCTGAACGCTGTCCCAAAGTTCCTGTGATATGATAGGCTCGTGAGTGTTGTAAAACATATACTGCTCATCTTCATCCGTAGTCTTTCTCTTGTGCAGCTTGAAATTGGTGCTCACAGACTTTCTCAAAACAGTATGCCCAAGATATTCCTGCCTGCTTAAAATTGTTCTAATGGCAGATATGCCCCAAAGATAAGGGTCTGAAAATTTTATTCCGTTATACTGTTCGGGGTGATAATCCTTTGCGTGTGCCGCCGGTATCATTACCTTTTCTTCGGTCAGTATTTCTGCGATTTCTCGTGGACTTTTGCCCTCGTTGGCAAGCAGAAAGATATGCTTTACCACCTCAGAAGCCACAGGGTCAATCACAAGCGTTTGTTTGTCGGTCGGTAATCGGTTATATCCATAGGGGATTGAACCGCTACAACGCTTTCCGTCTTTCATACGAGCGTCAAACACAGCCTTGATTTTATTGCTTGTGTCTTTGGCATACCATTCATTCATAATATTCAAGAATGGGGCAAAGTCATTATCCGAAGCGTTATCACTGTCAATGCTGTTGTTTATCGCAAGGAAACGGACATCTTTCTGCGGGAACAGAACTTCCGTATAAAAGCCGACTTGCAGATAGTTTCGCCCTAATCGGCTCATATCCTTAACTATGATCGTTGCGACATTTCCTGCTTCTACTTCCTTAATCAACGCTTGAAAACCGGGGCGATTGAAATTCACACCCGAAAAACCATCGTCAGTAAAGTGGCGAATATTCCCGAAGCCATTCCTACGGGCATAATCTTCCAAGTATTTCTTCTGATTGATGATTGAATTTGACTCACCGGTAAGGTCATCATCTCTTGATAAACGCTCATAAAGTGCGGTAATCTTTGAAGTCCTTGACATTCTTTTCTCCTCCTTTCTTTATGTAATCTGTTTTGCAATTAAAGATATTACTTCCTCACTAATAGGAGAAAACAGAGGGGTAAAGCGGAACTGTTTTTGAAAAAAACTAAAAACATTCTCAATTTACCAATCGTCTTTGATTATCTTTTCGCAATTTAAAAGGACGATTTTCATCGTCCTATAAAAGTATATCCCTCAGGAGCTAGTTCAATGACAGTTACAGTCTCTCCAAAAGTACTTGCCCAGCTATCAAAATGAACAAGTCCATTTCTTTGGAGTGTATTGTATTGAAGATACCTCATCATGGTATAAAGTTCGGTCATGGAGTTTGAGACAGGTGTACCTGTAGCAAATACAATACCCTTACCACCTGTTAATTCATCCATATAACGGCATTTCATAAACATATCGCTGGATTTTTGGGCATTAGTAGTAGATAATCCAGCCACATTACGCATTTTGGTATATAAAAATAGATTCTTATAATTATGTGCTTCATCTACATATAGCCTATCAACACCTAGTTGTTCAAAGGTTACAACATAATCTTTTCTTTCTTGGGACTGTAATTTTTCTAGTCTTTGTTCCAAACCCTTTTTTGTTCTTTCTAATTGTTTAACAGTAAACCTTTCACCACCACTTGCCTTTACTTCCTCAATTCCTTCTAAGATTTCATCAATCTGTTCACGAAGAAGCCTCTCCTGCCTTTCAATAGACATAGGGATACGCTCAAACTGGCTATGCCCTATAATAACTGCATCATATTCTCCTGTAGCTATTCTTGCACAAAACCTCTTTCTATTTCTTGTTTCAAAATCTTTTTTTGTGGCCACTAAAATATTAGCCGCAGGATAAAGTCTTAAAAATTCACTTGCCCATTGCTCTGTTAAATGATTAGGTACAGCAAAGAGTGGTTTTTGGCAAAGTCCTAACCTTTTACTTTCCATAGCAGCAGCTACCATTTCAAAAGTCTTTCCTGCACCTACTTCATGGGCGAGAAGAACATTATCCCCGTAAAGAATATGGGCAATAGCATTGACTTGGTGGGGTCTTAATGTGATTTCAGGATTCATACCTACAAAGTTTATATGCTTTCCATCATATTCACGAGGACGGATAGAATTAAATTTTTCATTATATTTCTTAACTAAATTCTGTCTTCTGTCCGCATCCTTCCAGATCCAGTCTTGAAATTCATCCTTAATGGCCTGTTGTTTTTGCTGTGCCAAAGTAGTTGCATCCTTATTTAGTACACGCTTTTCCTTGCCATCAGCATCGGTTATAGTGTCATAAATCCTAACATCACGAAGGTTTAGACTATCTTCTAAAATCTTAT
>JAAZLQ010000026.1 GCA_012799255.1 Bacillota bacterium | reverse complement strand
CGATAACCTTGATGTCCGCAAACTGAACGTTATCGAGATCAAATTCGAACATGGGATCCCCCTTCTTCAACATCAAATTCCAAATACATGATTTACTAGTTTCCACACATGAACCGCTTTTCCCTTTAAGGCCGTTGGAAAAAACTATAAAACGCTAACTACAGGACTCTTTGGAACTCTGAGATCAATTCGTTTAGGTTGTTGACCTCGTAGCTCAAGATCCTCAAAAATCTTACCCAATAAGGTTAACTTCTCTTCTAACTCTACAGGTTGTCCCATTAAGATTTCTACTCCCGCACGTGTAACAAATGAACGGGTTTGCATGTTCCATTCTGAGATGGACTCCCTTAGCCCTTGTGGAATCATAGTGATCAACCGCGCACAAGCAATTAGCTGCTCTTTGGCCTCTAAGTCGAGATTAGTGATCACGGGCAACGAGTAGACTGTTGCACCTTGTACTAAAGGCAGGATATTACCTTCTTTGTCTAAGAGCACCCACCCCGCATCAGTCGGAATTTGGGCAATGGGAAACCGTTCTTGAACACGAACAATTAGGCGATTAGGCCATCGCCAAGTTACCTTGGCCGATTCGATCCAAGGGTGCTCAGTCAACTGTGCCGCTAACGATCTGGCATCTAGCCGCCAAACATTGATAACCGGCATGTTGAGGAAAGCATCCAATTGCTCGGCGCTGAGATGAGATAAGCCTGTCCATTCAATCTGGTTTGTCTCAAAAAATGTAGAATTAGCGAATAAGTACAGGGCGACCACAAGGGCCAGGACTAAGACAGACAATGCATTCTTAACGCTTGACAATTCATTGAGCACCTTATCCCTCCCTAGTCTTCAATTCTGGTGATCTTGGCGCCTAGTTGGGCCAAGCGATGCTCCATTTGCTCATAACCACGATCAATATGATGGGCACCATCGATGACTGACTCTCCTTCCGCAGTTAAAGCTGCTAATACCAAAGCCGCTCCAGCCCTCAAATCACCAGCTACTAGCTTAGCTCCTTGAAGCTTCGTTGGACCGTGTACGATCACCTGGTGACCGTTCTGTTCAATTTTCGCTCCTAACTTCTTTAGTTCGGTAATGTACCCAAATCTCTGGTCAAAGACTGTTTCTTCCAACCTACTTACTCCATAGGCATGGATAGCTGCTGCCACCATCTGCGGCTGTAGGTCGGTGGGAAAACCGGGATAAGGGCTTGTTGCTAGTTCGAATGGGCGCAGGTATGTGCAAGACGATATGTTGATTGAATCTAGCCCCACTTCTATTGATGCGCCCATATTCTTGACAACCTTCAACAGTGGCTCCAGGTGTTCTGGAATAACATTCTCCAGTCTGCCTTCGCCGCCCGTCATCAACAAGGCTAAAAGGTAGGTCCCCGCTTCAATCCGATCCGGCATAACGGAAAAACTCGTGCTTCCTAACTCGTCTACACCCTTAATTCTAATCACCGGTGTGCCAGCACCATGAACCTGCGCTCCCATACTGTTGAGAAATTCCTGAATATCAAGTAGTTCAGGCTCCTGAGCTGCATTGCGAATCACAGTCTCGCCCTTCGCCAAAGTTGCAGCCATCATTATGTTCTCGGTAGCTCCCACACTAGGGTAGCGAAGCTCAATTTCAGCTCCCTGCAAGCGTGACTTCGCCCGAGCAATTAGTAGACCATTCCGTACATCAATAGTGGCACCCATCTGTTTGAGGCCCGATAAATGAATATCTAAGGGCCGAGGACCGATCGCGCATCCACCCGGCAGAGCAACTTCTACCCAACCTAGGCGAGCCAAAAGTGGACCCAACACCTGAACAGATGCCCTCATGGACTTAACCAGATCTTCTGGTGTATGTCCTTGTAGGGATGATACTTCCAGTTCCATGCGCTGTGCAGAAAAGGACACTCGGGCTCCTACAGCCTCCAAAACTCCCCCCATAGTGTGTACATCGGCTATTTGAGGGACATTTTCAAGCGTAAACACTCCCCGACCTAGGAGAGCTGCCACCATCAACTTGAGAGCAGAGTTCTTTGCCCCGTTAACTTTCACCGTGCCATGCAAACAGCGTTGGCCTTCGACCAAAAATTTGCCCATTATATCACCTCTACCCCGTAATTACCGTTTATAATATGCGGTACGGGGTGATGGGTGAAAACTAGGCTCTTAATCTTGGCACTGGCGAGAGATGTTAAGCAAAATACCTACTCCCATTAGACTCACGAGTAGTGAAGATCCTCCGTGGCTAATAAAAGGAAGTGGGATTCCAGTTACTGGTAATGAACCGGTAACAACGCCAATGTTGAGTAATGCCTGAAACGCGATCATGGCTGTTATACCGATTGCCATCAACGTACCATAAAGGTCAGGGGCCCGCATAGCAATCCTCAAACCTCTCCAGGCAATGATAAAAAAGAGAATTAAGACGGAAACTCCACCTAAGAAACCCAACTCTTCACAGAGAATGGCAAAAATAAAGTCCGTATGATGTTCAGGCAGATAGGAAAACTTTTGACGACTCTTGCCTAGCCCCAAACCGAAGAGACCACCAGAACCAATGGCTAGTAGCGATTGGATGACGTTCCAGCCTGTATCTGTGGGATCTGCCCAAGGATCTATGAAAGCAAAAATTCTTTTCATTCGATACTCTTTCATAGTCAGTAGGTAGACTAAGACCGGCGCTGCAAGCAGACCAATGAAGGTTAGTTGACCTAGATGGACACCACCGGCAAAAAGTACTACTAAGACAGTAAAGACCAATGAAGCCGCAGTACCAAAGTCGGGTTCAAGCATTATTAAGCCAAACTGAATGCCAGTAATAACCAAAATCGGCAAAAGACCCTGTAAGAACTTTCGAACGTTGTCCCGTTTGTTTGACAAATAGACGGCGACGTAATTAACCATCACCAATTTAGCAACTTCAGATGGTTGCAGATTAAACCCTGCGACACGAATCCACCTGGTTGCTCCTCCAGACCCGGTACCCACAAAGAGCACCACGACCAGTAACACAGAGGAAATTACCAGACCCGGTAGTGCCAAGGGCTTGAAAATGTGATAGTCAACTTTCATGAGAATAAAAAGAAGTATTAGACCCGCCACCGCCAAGATGGTTTGTCTTTGCACATAATAATAGGGATTGCCCGCATCTGCCAGTCCCATAACTGACGAGGCACTAAATACCATGATCAGCCCTAGGCTGAGAAGGATAATGACTGCCATAAACAGGATCAAATCTGGTTTGCCGCCCTTTGTGAACATGCCTCTCGCCCCCTCCCCTATCTATATGCGCCTAGAGTACGGAGTACAACCCCAGAACTGCAAAAACAAGGGCTACCAGCACAAACCGGATCATGACCTTACTCTCCGCCCATCCTAAAAGCTCAAAGTGGTGGTGCAGCGGCGCCATGCGAAACAACCTGCGCCCTTTGGTCGCCTTGAAATAAAGCACTTGGAGAATGACAGAAACCGTTTCGATAACAAATACTCCTCCAATAAGGGGCAGGATGAGCGAGGTTTTGCTCAAAATCGCGCCCGTACCTAATGCAGCCCCTAGAGCTAACGAACCAGTATCTCCCATGTAAACCTGCGCAGGGGGAGCATTAAACCAGACAAATCCCAAACATGCTCCTACCACTGCTCCGCTAAATACGCTTAAATCGCCGTACCCCAAGAACAAGAAGATTAAACCATAGGCAAATGCACTAATCGCCGTACTACCACCGGCCAAGCCATCTAATCCGTCGGTAATATTCACTGCGTTGGCAGCACCCACCAAAACTAGGGTAGTGAAAGGTATATATAGAAAGGCAGGTAATGCAATGCTCTCTCCCCAAAAGGGAACTATAAGATCTGTGCCCACCCTAGCACTTGCATAAAGCGCTACTAAGATAGCTACACCAAATTGACCAACCAACTTCTCCCTGGCTCTCAAACCCAAGGAACGCCTAGCGACAATCTTAATGAAGTCATCGAGAAAGCCTATGACACCGAAACCCAACGTGGCAAACAACATCATGATCGTGTTATGAGTGAGAGGACGAAACACCACTACTGCCACTACAATGGATAATACGATTAAAACGCCACCCATGGTGGGCGTTCCTGCCTTTTTCAGATGCGTCTTAGGGCCATCGGATCGGACTTGCTGACCTAGTTTTAGCCTCTGCAAGTAGCCGATAGTAAGCGGACCCAAGAGCAGAGAAAGGACAAAAGCCACCAAGGCACTAAATAATGGCGTAAAGGACGTGGACATAATCAAGCGCCACCCTTCAACAACTTTTCTACTATTCTTTCAAACTGTAAACTGCGGGAGGCTTTCACCAGTACTAAATCGCCCTCTTGAAATTGTGGTTCGTTTGAAAGGAAATCCTCGACCGTCGAATACACATCCCCGCGACCAGCTCCCTGCCTCATCACTTCGGCCAACTCCCCGATAAAAAACAAGCGTTCTGCTGATTCTCCTGCATGACGCCCGACCTCTAAATGAGCTTCTTCAGCTATCTCTCCTAGTTCAAGCATGGTACCTAAGATAGCTACCCTCTGGCCTGAGCAATACATGTGAGCAAGAGTGTCTAGGGCGCCCTTCATTGAGGCGGGACTAGCATTGTAGCTATCATTAACCACTATTACTCCATCCGAACTACGTCGTACTTCAAGACGCATAGCGCTGATGGCCAACTCTTCCAAGGCCTTAGCACCTTGTTCTAGACTAACATCAAACTGTAACCCCACTGCCAGAGCAGCACATGCATTCCAGACATTGTGTACTCCAGGTACCGCCAAACTTAGCACAACCTCGTCTTCTTCAAAACGGACATAGCAAGAAGGCCGTCCTTCCGCATCCAATTTTATTCCTCTGGCTACCAAATGATTGGCTGCATCCAACCCATAGTAGACAATTTCTCCCTTAAAGGAACGAGCTTGACCACGCACAGACGGATCATCTCCGTTTAGGATGGCGACTCCAGCCTCATCCATGGCATCAAGTAACTCTCCCTTAGCTTGAGCCACATTACCCATACCACCTAAGGCTTCCAAATGTACAGGACCGATGTTGGTGATGATTCCGTAATCCGGAGGGCAGATCTCAGTTAAGCGTTTAATCTGACCTAAACCTCGCATACCCATCTCGACCACCAAAATCTGGTGGTCTTCCTCTAACCCCAAGATCGTCAAGGGTACTCCAATTTCATTATTAAAGTTCCCCGCGGTTGCATGTACCCGATATTGGGTACTCAATACTTGCGCAATCATGTCTTTTGTAGAAGTCTTTCCATTACTTCCTGTAACTGCAACTACGGGAATTCTATGTTCCTGCAAGTAGGCTTGGGCCAGATCTTGCAGCGCTGCCTGGGGGTCTGGCACATGAATCACGCCTGGTCCCTCATGGGCACCGTCCTTGACAACCGCAAAACCTCCAAGTTCCAATACATCAGAAACAAATTGATGCCCATCAACTCTTTCACCGGGAAGTGCAAAGAACAAACTGCCACTTCGGGCTTCTCTGCTATCAATTACTACGTTATCCACAATGCCTGAACCAATGGCTTGCCCCTTCATATATTCAGCGACCTGTGCAAGTGATAATGCACGCATTAGTACTTCAGCTCCTTAATGGCCCTCCTCACTTCTTCCCCATCATCAAAATGAACCCTTCCATGGGCAAACTCTTGGTATGTTTCATGGCCCTTACCGGCAATGATAACAAGATCATTTGCAGTTGCCAACTGAACAGCCTGCTCGATGGCTACCCTACGGTTCACTTCAATGCGGTACTGAGCTTGAGGATCTGTCGATAATAGACCTTTCTCTATACTAGAGCAAATCTCCACTGGATCCTCCGAACGAGGATTATCGGACGTAATAATCACCAAATCTGCTAGCTTTCCAGCTACCTCGCCCATCAACGGCCTCTTTCCCTTGTCCCGATCCCCACCCGCACCGAAAACCAGAATAATCCGTCCCTGGGGTACCAACTCTCGGGCGGAAGTCAATATGTTCTCCAAACCATTAGGTGTATGGGCGTAGTCGACAATCACATTCAAGTTTCGATCATTGGCTATACGTTCAAATCTACCTGGGACACCTTGTACCTTCTCCAATCCCTGCTTAATCTGTTCAAGGGAGACACCTTGACTAGCGCAGAGAGCCGCAGCTCCCAAGGAATTGTAAACGTTGAACTGTCCCGTGAGTTGCAGCGTAATGGGGATTTGCCCTTGCTCACTATCAAGTATATAAGAAACTCCCGCATTTTCCAACTGAATGTTACAGGCCCGGAACTGGGCATGTTCATTGATAGCAAAGCCAAAACAGCTACTGGAACAGAGTTTGCTTAGCTTTCTTCCCCAAGGATCGTCAATATTTAAGACAGCAGACCCGTCCAGGGAGGTAAATAGTTTTGCCTTTGCGGCAAAATAATCCTCCATAGTCGGATGGAAGTCTAGGTGATCTTGGGTGAGGTTAGTGAACAAGGCACCAGCAAAGGAAAGTCCAGCTGTACGGTGCAACTCTAGGGCATGGGATGACACTTCCATAACGGCAAAGTCAACACCCTTTTCCGCCATCGTCCACAAAAGGCGCTGTAGCTCTAATGATTCTGGGGTGGTGCGGACAGACTCCAACACTTCATCACCGATCATCGTCTGGATGGTACCAATCAAACCCACGCTGTAACCAGCCGCTTCTAAGATCGACTTGGCTAAGAAAGTAGTTGTAGTCTTACCGTTAGTACCAGTAACCCCCAAAACGCGTACCTTCTGCCCCGGATGGTCAAAAAAGTTCGCACTGGTAACCCCCAGGGCATACCTGGTATTCTCAACCACAACCTGTGGCAGACTTACTCCTGCAACCACCCGCTCAACTAAGGCAGCCGCAGCACCTCGTTCTTCCGCTTGAGCCACAAAATCATGGCCATCCTGTTGAAGCCCGGATATGGCCACAAAGAGATCCCCAGGCTGTACCTGCCTTGAGTCGTAACAAATGCCGCCGATTTCTGGCTGCAGACCGTGTAACTTATAGTCTAATCCCTCTAAAACCTTCTGTAGCCGCAAGCTAGGTCCCCCTTACACAATTACAGTTTAAAACGCACTTCTACTGCTGAGCCCTTTACAACATGTGTGCCAGCACTAGGCGATTGCTCAAAGGCAATACCACTACCATTCACTTTTATGCGCAGCCCTAAATCCGCCAGTTTGGCAGAAGCATCACGCATGCTTAAACCTAGAACAGAGGGTACTTCAATACCCTCTCCGTCGTTTTTGCTAGAAAAAAAGAGATGGACCGTGGTTTGAGCAGGAACCCTCACACCGGGACTCGGTGTTTGGTCCGTAACTAACGTCCCCTCCCCTTCCATGGTCCAATAAAAACCGTCTTGAGCTAGTCTAGCTTGAGCCTCTACCCGAGTAAAATTCGTCACATTGGGCACAAGCACTGAAGCGGAACGGTTTCTCCCTTCCTGCCTTCTCTTGATCCCCAAGTATTCAAGACTTTCCTCCATGATATCTCGAAAAACCGGAGCAGCTAACACTCCACCATAGGCAGATTCAACCTCAGGGCGATAGAGCAGAACTAAGATGGCAAGTGCTGGATCGTCCACAGGAGCAAAACCCACAAATGACGTAATTCGCCCACTTCCATAGCCCCCACCTTCAGGAATTTCGGCTGTACCAGTTTTACCTGCCACATAGTAGCCAGCCACCTCTGCCCTGTTTCCGTTACCATTAACCACTACCGAGCGCAAAAGCTGGCTGACCTCAGAAGCAGTTTTCTGACTGACCGGGTTGCCGATTACCTCCGGTTCAAACTGTTTAATAAGCTTACCATGGGCATCCCGGATTTCCTTGACAAAATATGGTCGCATGAGGGAACCACCATTTGCGATAGCAGCCACCGCATTAATGAGTTGCAGGGGAGTAACCGCGATTCCCTGACCAAAGCCTATATTTGCCCACTGTAATGTCTGTCCAGTACGGGACGGTGAAATTACCATTCCTCCGATCTCACCTGGGAAATCAACCCCGAGGCGTTGCCCAAAGCCAAACCCTTGAATATAAGGATGGAATTGCTGTGGTCCCATCTCGACAGAAAGCTTGGCGAAAGTGATATTATCCGAACGTTCCATGGCCTCTAGAAAACTAATACTTCCGAACACACGACCATCAGAGTTTCTTACGCGCCCGCCACCAACTTCCCAGCTTGCACCACTCTCGAAAGTACGGTTATTGTTGACGATCCCCAGGTCTAGACTGGCTGCCGCTGTCACAAATTTGAAGGTGGAACCGGGTTCGTATTGGTCGGTTATGGCGACATTTCTACGGCGGTCTGCTGAGAACTCCTGATAGTAATTCGGATCATAGGTTGGATAGATGGCGTTAGCTAGAATTTCACCGGTCTTGGGATCCATCACTAAGGCCAGACCACGCACACTCTTGCTCTCGATTACCGCCTGTTTGATTTTGGTCTCTGCAAGATACTGGATTACTGTGTCAATAGTCAACACTACATCATGACCGGGTTGGGCTGGTATAAATTCCGTGTCTCCCCCCGGAATGTTCCGTTGCGAAGCATCTCGCTCCGTTGCTTGCTTACCTGGGATACCCCGTAACACTTCATCATAAAAATACTCTATGCCTTCGAGTCCCTGATTATCAGCGCCAGCAATACCAATTACATGCGCTGCTAAAGACCCCTGGGGATAGTAACGCTGAGGACGCTTGACAATTCTGATCCCTGGTAATTTCAAATTACGAATTGCTTCGGCGGTTTCTACTGTAAGACCACGTGCCAACCAAACACTGGTACTTCGTTGGCCATCCAATAAACGGACTATCTCAGATTCAGAGATAGACAAATAAGGAGCCAACTGCCGTGCAGTTCCCTCCACATCCTTGATGCTTCCGGGCAAAGCATACACCGCATCTGCTCCCACACTCACAGCCAATGTCTTATAATTACGATCCAAAATATTGCCCCTCTGAGCATCTATGGTTTGAGGTCTCATCCGCTGGGATATAGCTTGGTGAGCAAGTTCATCACCCCGATAGATCTGCAGATATGCCAAGCGAACTATGAGACCTCCAACCGCTAATGTCAAGAAAAAGAATATCCACATCGTGCGTTTTACACGCGAGCGATTAGCGTCGTAACGTGCCAGCTTCGACTCCTCCTAACGGCAAGACCTTGTTCACCAACGAAGCTAGAGTTTCAAAAAAGCCTCCAAAGGTGCTTTCTTCTTGCGCATGTCCAAACCAGCGCCCCTCCACATCGCCTGCCAGATCCACTGTATGGTTGGGCACGACGATTGTGGCTGTATACTCAGGTTCAACCATACCCAGAGTTGTCCGTGCTATTAACTCAATTTGCTGCAGGGAACGCTGTGATTCTAAATTGAGCATCAAATGATCATTTCGTTGCTCCATCTTATTTGCCTGCTCCTGGAGTTGAACTAATTCCATGTTAAGATAGTAGGCGGTAACTTGCTGTTGGAGGTATAGCAATGAGACTACCACACAACAAGCAGCCACCAAACAGATCTTTACAGTAGCAGGAAGCGTTCGGCGCTTGGCTTTCGCCTTGGTTCTCGGCTGTTGCCGTGAAACAGGGGCTACTACCTCAGTATATTCTTGATATGGGTCCACTAGTTTCCTGGCCGCAGTCATATGGTCATCCCTCTCTTAGATTTTCTCCACAACTCGCAATTTTGCGCTACGAGCCCTAGGATTCGATTGTAGCTCTCTTTCTGAGGCCACAATAGGCTTGCGATTCACCAGATGCACAACGGGCTTGCTTCCGCAAACACATACAGGTAGATTGGATGGACAGGTACATTTGCCTAATAGTTCTTGAAAATACTCTTTCACAATCCTATCCTCAAGAGAATGGAAGGTTATCACCGCCAAACGCCCACCTGACTTAAGCACATTTACCGCTTGCTCCAAGCCAACTTTTAACGCTCCTAACTCGTCATTTACAGCGATTCGTAGCGCCTGAAATGTACGTCTAGCTGGATGGGGACCCTGAGCCCTAGCTCCTGCCGGGATAGCTTTTTTGATCACATTAACTAAATCCCCCGTGGTTTCCAGCGACCCTTTGGCTCTTTCGGCAACGATGAACTCGCTGATCCTGGCTGCCCAACGTTCTTCCCCATACTGCCAAATGATCTCAGCTAGCTCCTCTTGACTGTAAGTGTTCACGATTGTCCACGCATCTAAGGGAGCATCCTGATCCATTCTCATGTCTAATCTGGCATCTTGATGAAAACTAAAACCCCTTTCCCCATCGTCTAACTGCGGCGAGGAAACCCCTATATCTAGTAAAATCCCTGAAACTTGAGTTATATTGATGCTGTGCAATATGCTCTGCAGATTTCGAAAGTTATCCCTAATTAACGTAACTTGATCCGCATAATTGGCAAGCCTGAATTTCGCCCGTTCCAACGCGTCTCCATCTTGATCAATACCAACCAGCCTAATGGTAGGTTCTGTAGCTAACATTCCTAAACTATGCCCTGCGGCTCCCACAGTGCCGTCCACATAGACCTCACCGGCCTTGAGCGCAAGGGCTTGGATGGTTTCCTGTAATAATACAGGTTCGTGGCCATAATGCATTTGCGTCACCCCTCGGCTCAAATTCCTAAATCTACGATGTTCTCAGCAATGTCTTCAAACGACTCTTCCGCAACTTGCACATAGGCCTCCCATTTTTCTCTACTCCATATTTCCACTCTACTAGACACACCTATTACAACAGCATCCTTATCTATTGAGGCGAACTCTCTCAGATTGGTAGGAATATTGATTCGCCCTTGTTTGTCTAGTTCACATTCGGTGGCTCCAGAAAACAGGAAACGTACGAACTGGCGGGCGTCCGTCTTGGTCAAAGGCAAAGTCTTGAGCTTGCCTTCTAGAATGGCCCACTCATCTTTCGGGAAGAGAAATAGACAGTTATCCAAACCTCTAGTGATTACTGCCCCTTCTCCTAAGTCTTCTCGGAACTTCGCGGGAATAATCAGGCGTCCTTTCGTATCAAGACTATGTTGATACTCGCCCATAAACATTACTCACCACTCCCTTCCGAATCTCCCCCACTTTCCCCCACTTGCCACCACTTTGTTGACCATATTCGGTGAGTATTGATGAATTCCTGCTATTACATGAAAAAATTTACGAAATAAAAAAACCTGGAAACTGTAAGTATCCAGGTTTATGTTCACATCTGAGTGAACCGGTAAGCCGAGTTCTGTCGAGGATGATCATCTATCTAGGACTTTAGTTGCCTAAAGCCTCATGCGGTCAACCCGGAAGTCTAACGAGGCGGGCAACCTCTTCTTCCCTATTTGACCTTGCTCCGAGTGGGGTTTACCTAGCCAGTTAGTCACCTAACTGCTGGTGAGCTCTTACCTCACCTTTTCAGCCTTACCCCAGAACTTGGG
>JAAZLQ010000064.1 GCA_012799255.1 Bacillota bacterium | reverse complement strand
TTCTAACGCTTGCCGGAAGACTTCTGATGTAGTCGATACTCTTCCAGCTTGCTCCAACTACGGAGCCCACTTTTCCGGAGAATCCTCCGAGAATACCTTTTTTAATTCTACCCATTGTTTTTGTAATTTTTAAAATGTTAAACTTAAGGATCTCGAATGGCCATTTTTCTAATCCGGAAGCGAAGTTCAGCAATTTAAAAGAGGTAAAAAAATATCGGTCAGGATGTCGCGAAATGTCGGTGATTGGTATTGATTTGGTATGATTTGTCGTTTATATAAACTCGCTTCGCTCAAACAGTATATAAAAAGTTCGATTCCGCTATGCGCTACAATCTGTTTCTACACCTCCACCAACCCAAACTTATCAATCAAAGTAGTAAGCGAAGGGTTCTTATCAATCATTTTTTGCAGGGCCGGACTTGGTTCACGAGAGGGTAATTTGATATTGTTTGTAGGGCCTGTTTCCTCACCTGCAGGTTCACTTGAATCACTTTCATTTGAGTCACATTCACCTTTTTCATTCTCACCATCACCTTTCAACTTCTCTATCACATAATCGGCAAAATCGTAACCGTTAATCAGTTGCTCTTCTGTTGCATGTTTTTCCACAACATCGGACACTTCCATTGTGCAGTTGACTTCGCGACTGATTCTTTTCATCTTTTCTGCCCATTTTTCATAGCATCCGGCATCGGGGAAGAGCATTACGTTTCTGTTCCTTAAAACTCTTGATTTAGGTACATTAAGTCCATTCAGGTTTCCTGCAGCAAGCCAGATGAAGTCGGGCGTGTGAATACTGCCTATTACAGCTGTTTTCTCTGCTTCAACGATTGCTACAGGCTTGTTGGGAAAAAGCTTCAGCAGATGCTCTCCAAAATAGCACTGGCAAAGATTGTAATTCTGAAACACATAGCTCCTCTTTTTCAAGATATTATGCACCCAGTTTATACCGCCTCTTTCATTTCTGACACGCTTGCCGGTCAGTGGGTTGTACTGCATAATCTTGCCGGTACGTACATTGTCATCAATATCAATCTGCCAGAATATCACCCTCCTGTTTCGGGTTGCCCCCAGGGCATATCTGTCGATCGCCTCTTCAATCCTTTCTCCGGGGAAGTGATCATAAAGAAAAGATACAAAGTTTGAGTCGCTCGATTTTGAGCATATCACGTATCTGTGTGAGATACAGTCGATCTTTTCATCAAGAATTTTTATATAATCGATTGTTTCTGATTGATTGTTGTTCATCCCTGATTGATTACTGTTCACTCCAAACAGGTCTCCGGTCACAACAGTTTTATCACTAAACTTCCCATTTCTACTGATTTGTTTTCCATTTCCACTGATTTGTTCTCCATTTCCCTTTGACTGGTTACCATCAAACAGATCTCCACACAGTGGAAGATTATCCCTGTAATACTCCCTGGGAGTGTAGTGATATCCACACTTGATTTCACGATCGCATCGGCCCACTGTCCTGTGAATCGGCTTCCCCGTTTCAGGATCAATATAAAAAGTGAAAGTTCTTGCATGGTTGCAGCGTGGACAACGGTG
>JAAZLQ010000348.1 GCA_012799255.1 Bacillota bacterium | reverse complement strand
GTACAAATTTGGGATAATACACCTGATGTGAAAATAGTTTCTAAGGCTGAGGGCACAGCAAAAATACTTGCAACATCATTAGATGATCCAAGTAAAAGTGTAGAATTTAACGTAAGGGTAAAATATCCTCCAGTTCCCATTGCTGTTACAGGCATCAATATATTGGATGCAAATGGGAATGTACTGACATCACTAGAACTCTACCCAGGGGATACTTATACCCTTAAGCCCAACTTACTCCCTGCTAATACCACACAAAGAAATGTGGAGTACTGGTCGGATAACGAAGAGGTGGTGACAGTTACCCCATCCGGAGTAATAAAAGCTGTATCTAAAGGTATAGGAATAATAACAGTAATGGCTGAAAATTCATCAATAAAACAACAAATTCATATTAGAGTATTGGAGGCTCCTGAAAAGGGTAGTGGTGGCAATACTGGTGGCAGCGGCTATAGTGGTGGCCCGTCAACTTCCACAATTCGGGTAGGAAAGGGCATGGTGGAAGTGAACTATACCATGTCAAAGGGATTAGTTACCCTCCTGATGTCCAATACTAAGGTCAATGAGATAATTGAAAAGACCGATAATGATGAAATAGTATTTGACTTCTCCAAGGCGAAGGGAGTGACTGCTGTTACCCTTTCAAAGGATGCTTTAACAGCCTTCTCCAAGGCCGGATCTACAACTATTAAGTTACCTATTGGTTCAGTCACTCTTAAGGCTGATGTGGCAGCTTCAATTGTCAAGGAGGCATCAGGCAGTAACTTGACTTTTGAACTTAAACATGTGGATATGGAGTCTCTCAAGGCTGTCCAGAAGGAAGCGTTAAAGAGCAGTGACCTTGTGATAGATATCAACATTACCTCTGCTGGAAAGAAAATTAACACCTTTGACGGGACACTCAAGGTCCAGGTCAATTATACTGGCCAAGGTCCTGTGGCAGTTTGGTACTGGAATGAAAAAGGAGAAGTCTTAAAGCTTGATAGCGCTTTAGAAAAAGGCCTAGTAAGCTTTGAACCTGACCATCCTTCTATATATGTGGTGGGACAGGATACTAGAAAGCCTGCTTGGGTAAATCCTTTTACAGATGTGAAGGAGACAGACTGGTTCTATAGTGCAGTCAGCTTCTGTGCAGAAAAGGGAATTACTAAGGGTACCTCTGCAAGGACATTTAGTCCTAATGAAGCGTTGACACGGGGACAATTCATTACCATGCTGTTGAGGGCTTACGGTATTGAACCGGATGAAGAAGCTGCTGATAATTTTATAGACGCTGGTAACACTTACTACACTGGCTATCTTGGTGTAGCAAAGAGGTTAAAAATTTCAAAGGGTGTAGGGGACAATAGATTTGCACCAGACAAGTTAATTACACGACAGGAGATGTTTACCCTACTATATAACACCTTGAAGATGCTGGATAAACTGCCAACCACTGATAATGGTAAGACTCCTGCCGATTTTACTGACAATGATGGTATAGAGGCTTGGGCTATTGAAGCCATGGCTGCCCTGGTCAAATCTGGAACTGTAACAGGATTCAACAACAAGCTTGATCCAAAAGGGAATTCCACCCGGGCGGAGATGGCACAGGTGCTTTACAACCTTTTAGGTAAATAAAGTGAAAACATTATAGATTTAGGAATACCACAGGCTTTTTAGCCTGTGGTATTGCTTTTATATGATGTGTGATGAGTGTAGAATCAAAATTGGCTATTTGGGAAAATAAACCTAGTTTAGCCTTGTAAATTATGTGGAATTTAGTTACAATTATTGTTATGTTTTTAACTTTTAAATATTTACAACCAAAATATTATTAGTTTTCTTAGTATTAATAGGGATATTCACAATAATTAAACAGACAAGGAGTTTTGTATATGAGAGAGAAACTTGATTTTAAATCGAATTTACTAATAGGTTCATTACTATTTGGACTATTCTTTGGTGCAGGCAATTTGATATTCCCCGTTCATATGGGACAGTTGGCTGGTAGTAATACATTACAGGCAACCCTTGGATTCTTAATTACAGGAGTAGGCCTTCCCTTATTAGGAGTTGTTGCAACTGCCCTTTCCCAAAGTGAAAGTTTATATGATTTGGCTAAGCCTGTTAATAGGGGGTATTCAATTTTCTTTACATGTGCCTTATATTTGACAATTGGACCCTTATTCGCTATTCCACGTACTGCTACTGTTGCATTTGAAGTAGGTTTAAATCCTTTTATT
>JAAZLQ010000172.1 GCA_012799255.1 Bacillota bacterium | reverse complement strand
TTAGTGACCAAGGATAGACTGTGCAAGGGATACTATGCCAGATTCACTGAAACCGAACCGCCGCTTGCGGATCCGCATGAGCGGTGGTGTGAGAGGACGGGGGCTAGGCGCCCCCTCCTACTCGATTGCTCAGATCTTTTTCCGAGCAACAGCTGGATGGCGATGTATCGTAGATTTACTCGTGAAAATCTCCTCCCTCGTTTTTGTGCTGTCATTTTTTTGCAGGAACATTGTGGGTGTGGTCAAATTAGTAACGTGGGGAGGTGAAGAATTGAAAAGATGTATTGGAATCGTGTATGTGGTTTTGGTTTTTTGCTGTTTTGTGGGTACAGTGGAAGGACAAGGTTTGGACATTAGGGTGGAAAATGATCAAACAAGAACGGCCTTGCCAGGAGATGTTCTTGACATTCATACCGGCGAGTTAGGTGTTTTCAGTTTGCTCGACGAGGAGTTAAGACTAGTCGTTGTTGAGGAAGGGGTAGCAAGAATTGAATTAGGAGACTTCTCAGCCCATGTCTTGGTTCCTGGGCTAACGAAGTCACCTTTTTTGCCCTTGACCGACTTAGCTACACCTAGGGATCTTACCTCGTTTAGCAAGCGTGTTTACTTGTATGATGGCTTCGTAACCCCTGCAGAATACGGGGAACAAGGGGGAGTGTTGGGTAGCCAGAGCGATACAGCAGTTCTACTCTCAGGTCCAGGGAGTTACTATGTATGGGTAGAAGGTCTAGAGCGAAGGGTGGATGAAGGTGGCTATGTCTTCGCCCTCATTGAACCTGTGGGAACGCACAGGGACAACATGCGTTTTTATGTGATGCAGGAAATCCCTGTCTTGGTCACAGATATTCCCAATTTTGCGTGGAGTGTAGAGGAAAATCAGTTTGTTTTCCAAAATCCCGAACCGATGGTAATTCAAAAAGGAGATTTGGTATATATCCCCTTGATGCAAACTCGCAGTTCTCGTACCTGGTATGAGCAGGAAGGTGACGCTTTTCAAGTCGTGTTGACCATTGGGGAAATGGAAATGTCGGATGAAAGCGTTCTTTTGCGGGCAGTGAAGAGCGGTGAGGGTACCTTGGTGACTTTCTACGATCATTTCTTGGAGCCGCTTGTGGAACAAAGGCACGAGTTTGTCATTGTAGAATAGGCGATAAGGTTTTTCCGCCGATGGCTAAATGGAGGTATCAAGACTGTGTGAGACACTTAGTGCTTGGTATCAATAGACCTTTTATCTTCATCGCACACATGGTAACATGAGTTATAGGCTAGGTATAACCGACGCGACAAAGGAGAGCGATAGTATTGACTGAGAGTTTAGAAAAGGTATACGGATATGTATGGGACAGCTATTCTGACGATTCTACCAAAGAGTCAATGGACTTTTCTGAGGGTTATAAGGACTTTGTCTCCACATGCAAGACGGAACGCGAATGCATCACGGAGTTCATTCGTATTGCTGAAGAACAGGGATTTGTAGGACTTGACGCCCTCCTGGACAAGGGGCACCAGGTAAAGTCAGGGGATAAGATCTACGCTGTGACAGCCCAAAAGGCACTGGTTCTCTTTGTCATCGGCCGTGAACCATTAGAAAATGGCCTGAGGATTGTCGGCGCGCATGTAGATTCTCCCAGGCTAGATTTGAAACAGAATCCATTATACGAAGACTCTGGCCTAGCCATGCTGAAAACACATTATTACGGCGGAATCAAGAAGTATCAATGGGTGACCACGCCCCTCGCTATTCACGGGGTCGTTGTCAAGAAAGATGGTACCGTCGTCAATGTCGTGATTGGTGAAGAGGATAATGACCCGGTTGTGGGCGTATCGGATCTCTTGATCCACCTCTCCAAGGATCAGATGGACAAGAAAATGTCCCAGGCCATTGAAGGGGAAGACCTAAACATCACCGTAGGCAGCATTCCCCTTGGCGACAAAGAGGATAAAGATCGAGTGAAGAAGAACATCCTCAAACTTTTGAACGACAAATATGGAATCACGGAAGAAGACTTTGTCTCTGCAGAGCTCGAGGCCGTACCTGCGGGTAAAGCTCGAGACTATGGTTTTGATCAGAGCATGGTCATGGCCTATGGACATGATGATAGAGTCTGTGCCTACACCGCTTTTCGGGCCATCCTTGATGTCAAGGATCCCAAGAAGACCTGCGTGGCGTTGATGGTGGACAAAGAAGAAATCGGCAGTGTTGGTGCAACCGGTATGACATCAAAGTTCTTCGAAAACGCCATGGCTGAAGTGATGAACTTGACCGGTGATTATAGCGAACTCAAGCTGAGAAGATGTCTTGCCAAGTCAAAAATGCTATCAGCCGATGTGAGTGCCGCTTACGATCCGAATTTCCCATCCGTAACGGAGGCCAAGAACTCTGCTTACCTTGGCAAAGGCCTCTCCTTCAATAAGTACACCGGTGTGAGGGGCAAAGGGGGCAGTAATGATGCCAACGCCGAGTTTTTAGCAGAAATGCGCGAGCTGATGGACAAGCACAATGTGACCTGGCAAACTGCGGAACTCGGCAAAGTCGACCAAGGAGGCGGGGGCACCATTGCTTACATTCTCGCAGAGTATGGTATGGATGTCGTAGACTGCGGAGTCCCAGTCCATAACATGCATGCTCCCTGGGAAGTCGCCAGCAAAGCTGACATTTATGAGGCCATGCGTGGCTACCGCGCCTTTTTCCAAG
>JAAZLQ010000115.1 GCA_012799255.1 Bacillota bacterium | reverse complement strand
TATACTAAACGTTAGCAGCTATTTCAATAAAAAAATGCGATATAATACAAGAAAAAATAAAATTTGAATACACAAATTCAATTAGAAATCTAAAATAAAACTCATGAAAAAATTATTAATTATTAGTTCATTCTTTTTTCTAATATTAAATTCAACTCATGCACAACAACAAGATTCATCTTTAATAAAAAAGAATTTTAGTTCTGGTGATTACTTAATAAAAGGAAGCAAATTATACAATTCAAGTCTTGCTTTAGCTCTAACAGGAATAAGTTTCTTCTATTTAGCAAGTAACCCTAATAATAGGGACAATAGTCTTGAATTAGGTATAGGTAAAATTGCTAGTGCGGGTTCATTAATCTGTTATGTATTTGCAATTCAAAATATTTATAAAGCAGGTCAAAAATTAAATGAAGAAAAAATTGGATTAAATTTTTATGGAAGCACAATGGGTTTGTGCTATAAATTCTAAATACCAAAAATAATAAACAGCTGCTAACAATGGCTATATGCAATAGCGGGCAATGTGTCCCGTCTAACCCGCTGATTTTTCTGCATCAGTTCGTTCCTCGCGGAACTTCCTGATTTGATAAATCCGCTACCTGCGTATAGCTGAGAACCGTTGTGGGCCATGCAAAGAAAGCCAACACACATTCAAGCACATTTGGTTTTTGCCGACACGCAAAGCCAACGCTGAAAAACCAAAAGAGCTTGAATTTTGCCAACGCTCGACAGAAACTGAATGAGAAACGAACGAATTAAAATAAAGAAAACGAATGTTTGAACAGACTTTTAAAAATATAGATGACATACTCCACAAAGATGCTGGATGTGGTAGTGAATTGGATTATATCGAACAAACTTCATGGATTTTGTTCCTCAAGTATTTGGATGACTTGGAGAAAGACCGTGCTACAGCAGCCGAACTCACAGGTAAGGATTATACGCCTATAATCAACCGGGAATATCAATGGAGCGTTTGGGCAGCTCCGAAATTAGCCGATGGTAAAATAGACTATAATGCCCTTACAGGCGATGACCTATTGGATTTTGTAAACAATAAACTCTTTCCGTACCTCAAACAATTTAAGTTGAGTGCCGAAAGTGCCGATACAATTGAATATAAAATTGGTGAAATTTTCAGCGAACTGAAAAACCGTTTACAAAGTGGCTACAATTTGCGTGAAGTGATTAACCTCATTGACGAATTACGTTTCCGAACCCACGCAGAAAAGCACGAAATGAGCCACCTTTACGAAGATAAAATTAAAAATATGGGAAATGCTGGACGAAATGGTGGTGAATATTACACACCGCGTCCACTGATTACAACGATTGTAAAAGTCGTTGACCCTAAGATTGGCGAAACGGTTTATGATGGAGCATCAGGTAGTGCAGGATTCTTGTGTGAGGCTTTTGCTTATATGAACAAACCTGGACTCTCTTCCAAAGATTGGGAAACTCTACAAAAACGAACTTTCTACGGAAAAGAGAAAAAATCTTTGGCGTATATCATAGGTACGATGAATATGATTTTGCACGGCGTGGAAGCTCCCAACATCGTCCATACCAATACACTTGCAGAAAACATAGCCGACATACAAGAAAAAGACCGCTATGATGTGGTGCTTGCCAATCCACCCTTTGGAGGGAAAGAACGTGCAGAAGTGCAACAGAACTTTCCCATCAAAACAGGTGAAACTGCATCTCTGTTTTTGCAACATTTCATTAAAATATTGAGAGCAGGCGGAAGAGCTGGTATTGTTATCAAAAACACATTTTTGAGCAATACAGATAATGCCAGCATTGCTTTACGGAAAGAACTTTTACAAAACTGCAACCTGCACACAGTTTTGGATTTACCAGGCGGAACCTTTACGGGAGCAGGTGTGAAAACCGTGGTGTTGTTTTTTGAAAAAGGGAAGCCTACTCAAAAAACTTGGTTTTACCAATTGAATCTTGACCGAAATTTGGGCAAGACCAACCCACTGAACGAAAAAGATTTGGCGGAGTTTGTGGAATTGCAAAAAACCTTTGCCGATAGTGAAAACTCTTGGACGGTAAACATAAATGACATAGACCAAAACACTTTTGATTTGAGCGTAAAAAACCCCAATACGCCCGAAGCACCGCCTTTGCGTAAACCACAAGAAATTTTGGAAGAAATGAAAGCATTGGACAAAGAAAGTGCTGAATTGTTAAACTCAATTTTGGAACTGATATGAAGCAAGATTGGGAAATAGCAGAGTTTGAAAAATGCCTTGAAAAGGTAACTTATACAAATAAAATCCAGAGAAAGGATTTTAAAGAAGATGGCATTTACCCAATCGTTTCGCAAGAAAAAGATTTTATAAATGGCTATTGGGATAATGAAGAAGATTTATTTAAGGTAGATAAACCAGTTGTAATATTTGGAGACCACACGCAAGTAATAAAATTCATTGATTTCGATTTCGTTTTAGGTGCTGATGGTGTGAAAATTCTAAAACCAAAAGACAAGATTAACTCAAAGTATTTTTATTATTTTTTACAAAATGTTGATTTAGGAAGTTTAGGATATGCACGACATTATAGGCTCTTGAAAGAAATAAATGTTGCCTACCCAAAATCTCTCCCCGAACAACAACGCATTGTTGCTATTTTAGACCAATGTTTTACGGCTATTGATAAAGCAAAAGCCAATGCCGAACAAAACCTCAAAAACGCCAAAGAACTTTTTGAAAGTTATTTGCAGGGGGTGTTTGAGAATGGAAATTGGGAGAAGAAAAAATGGAATAATGTTTTAGAAATTAGAAGCGGAAGAAATCAAAAGGAAGTTGAAGATCCAAACGGGGAATACCCAATTTTAGGTAGTGCAGGAAAAGTAATGGGCTATGCAAATAATTTCATTTGTGAAGAAGGTACAACGATAGTTGGAAGAAAAGGGACTATAAACAATCCCATGTACATAGAAGAGAAATTTTGGAATGTTGATACTGCATTCGGTTTACACGCATTAAATCAATTGGATAAAAGATTTCTCTTTTACTTCTGTAGAAGCTATGATTTTACAAAACAAGATAAAGGTTCAGGGCGACCTAGTTTGGTGAAATCGGATTTGTTGCAAATAGAAATGCCAATTCCTCTACTTGATGAACAACAAACCATCGTCCGCCAATTAGATGCCCTGCGAGCCGAAACACAAAAGTTGGAAGCTGTGTATCAACAAAAAATAGCTGATTTGGAAGAACTGAAAAAATCCATCTTGCAAAAGGCGTTTGCGGGGGAATTGCGAAGCCC
The DNA here is from genome assembly GCA_012799255.1 of Bacillota bacterium. The sequence goes on along the minus strand of JAAZLQ010000115.1, from coordinate 116 downwards.
CGAAGGGGTGGCATCTGCTAACGATGGGTATAGCCCATCGGAAAAGAAAACAAAAAACAAGATAAGCCCTGAAAGGGCGTAATACAAAAATATGGGACAGTCACTCGTTAAAAACT
>JAAZLQ010000340.1 GCA_012799255.1 Bacillota bacterium | reverse complement strand
GGGCAGTTGGTCTCGAATCTGGTGCTGCTAGCGGTTGGCCAGCAACCGACTGGATTGAAGACATTATGCTGCGGACTGCAGGCCCAGACGTTTATGATCAATGGGTGAATCATGAAATTCCTTGGACGGATGCAAGGGTTCAAGAAGCATTCGAAGTGTTCGGTAAGATTGTGAGAAACAGTGATTATGTCTATGGTGGACCGATGACTGTTTTGGCTACTAACTTTGGTGATTCGGTAGCAGAGCTGTTTACTGACCCACCGCGGGCCATGATGCATCGTCAAGCCAGTTTCATTACCAGCTTTATTCAGGACGCCAATCCAAACGTAGAAATTGGTAAGGATGTTCGTTTCTTTGGTTTCCCGGTTATTAAGGCAGAACATGGCAGTCCAATGCTTGGGGCCGGCGATATGGTTGCACAGTTTAGGGATACTCCTGAGGCGCGTGAGTTCATGAACTTCCTAGCCATTGCAGAAGCTCAAGAGATTTGGGTGAGCAAACTGGGTAAGTTAGGTACCAATAATAAAATTGACCCTGCCGTTTATCCAGACGATTTAACCCGCGAAATGGCAGTTCTACTTAATGAAGCGGATGTCTTCAGATTTGATGGTTCTGACTCCATGCCAGCTGCTGTTGGCTCGGGCGCTTTCTGGGAAGGTACCCTCATGTATGTTGGTGGAGAGGATTTAGGCACAGTACTTGAGTTCATTGAAGAAGTTGCTGTTGATAGTTATTAGGAACGTCAGATTTAGATAGGTGAATTAGGGCGCGCCCTTCTAGGGGGCGTGCCTTTTTCCCAGTGATGAGGGAAAGGGTGATTGTGGTGAGGCGGAAACGATATGCTCTAACGCCCGTTTTCTATGTGGGCCCCGCCGTGTTTTTCCTCCTAGTTTTTCAGGTCTATCCTGCCCTGCAGACTATTTATCTGAGCTTTATGGATAGGCGTTCTCAGGCTTTCGTAGGTTTAACCAATTATACCTACGTCTTTACTTCTCCAGTGATGCTGAGGGCATTTAAGAATAACCTACTTTGGCTTATCTTCTTTACTGCTGGTACGGTAGGCTTAGGACTTCTCTTTGCTATTTTAGTTGACCGGGTAAAGTATGAGAGTATGGCCAAGTCGATCATTTTTATGCCCATGGCAGTTTCATTTGTCGGGGCCGGTGTGGTCTGGAAGTTTATGTATACCTATAAGCCCATTGGTTCCGAGCAAATAGGTCTTTTAAACCAGATTCTTGTGGTTCTGGGGTTTGAACCAAAGGGGTGGTTGTTGGAAAGTCCGATCAATAACTTCGCCTTGATTCTCGTGGGACTTTGGATTTGGACAGGGTACTGTATGGTGATCCTGTCTGCTGCCTATAAGGGGATTCCCAAGGAGCTAATTGAAGCGTCTAAAGTGGATGGGGCTAGTGAGCTACAGGTCTTCTGGCATATTATCATTCCTGAAATGAGGCCTACTTTGACCATGGTGATCACTACTATGCTGGTGAATGTGTTGAAAATTTTCGACATCATTTACGTTATGACTAATGGTAATTTTGGAACGGAAGTGATTGCCAACCGCATGTTCAAGGAGATGTTCCAGTTTGCTAATACCGGTAGGGCTAGTGCCATTGCGGTGATCTTGTTTGTGATGATTATTCCGATTATGTATGGTAACATCAGGCAAAAACTCAAGGGGGAGGGGCAGAGGTGAACGCGCTGAAACTGAAACGTAAAGCTCCACAAACTGTGATTAACGTGGTGGTACTTGTGGCGATGCTGTTGTGGATTCTTCCCACATTAGGCTTGCTTGTCACTTCTTTCCGTCCAGCTAGTGATGTGGCCTATTCGGGCTGGTGGACGGCACTAACGAGCCCCCTTAAGTTTACACAATATACGATTGAGAACTATCAGTCAGTCCTTTCCAGTGGTGGAATGTTTACTGCCTTTCGTAACAGTTTTGTGATTACTATTGGCGGGACTGTGATTCCCGTGTTCTTAGCGGCACTAGCAGCCTTTGGTTTATCGAAGTTGCATTTTGGTGGGCGTGGGTTCTTCTTTGGGTTAATCCTTATGATGCTGGTGGTTCCCACGCAAATGACCTTTATTCCTGTATTACGCTTGTATAATAAACTGAGTTTGTCTGGGACTTTTGTCGGGCTATGGCTAGTGCATACAGGATATGGATTGCCCTTTTCCATTTTTATGTTGCATACCTTCTTTGAATCATTGCCAGATGAGCTCTTTGAGGCAGCTCATATTGATGGAGCTTCAGTATGGACAACGTTTATGAGGCTTGCCATACCTCTGTCTTTGCCCGCCATAGCTTCTCTGGTCATCTTTCAGTTTCTAGCAGTCTGGAATGATTTGCTGGTAGCCTTAATTTATCTCGGTGGCCACGAGGCAGTGGCGCCATTGACTGTAAGGCTGTCTAGTTTAGTGGGTTCGCATGGGCAAGATTGGCATCTACTGACTGCAGCTGCCTTCATTTCGATGGTAGTTCCTCTGATCGTTTTCTTCTCCTTACAGAAGTATTTTGTGCGGGGCTTGTTGGGCGGTGCAGTAAAAGGATAAAACAGGCGTGGAGGAAACTCCACGCCTGTTATAATTAATGCGATCATCGATAGGTAACAAAACTATCTAGTATTTCCTTGATCACGTCTTCATAGCCGTGCCAGGTTAGTTCAGGTCCTGTGAGGACAAAGAGATAGGCTACATCATCTCTTACCAAGAGGCGGTTTTCTTGCACAAATGCAGGTGCATCACCAAAGGACCAGGAAGCTACCGCCGCCCCTTGACCGGCAATCAGTGTGGTCTTCTGCTCCCGAAGCTCGAAGTTGGGTAGTAAACTGGGAAGTGTGGCAATGCGACTCGCCATTAGTTGCTCTGCCTTTGTGCCTGGCGGTACACTCGTCATAAGCAGCACTACAGAAAATTCGGGATGGCTCGGTTCGAAGGTGACCAACATGGGAAATCCTTGCTCTTCATCTTCTAGGCCCATCCAACCTTCTGGTATCGTGATTTCGCAGGAGTACTCGGCATTTTGGTATCTCCGATCCACAAGACCCGTCGTGAGCAGAAACTCGTTTTCATTTTGGCCGATTTCTACCTCTTCAATGGTGATATTTAACTTGTTGACCAATCCTACGCGTACCCCTTGGGTTCCCATTAGGGTATCGCTATCAATGAACTTAATCAAAAGGGCATCGGGGGAAACTTGGTTATGGCTAGGATCAACCGCAACCCATTCTCCTAACCAAACTTCGTTCCAAAGGTGTCCTACCCAAATATTGCCTTGATAGCGTTCCCCCAAGGCAACTTTCGTGGGAAGCCCAGCCGCTCGGGCCAGGGCGGCAAAGAGCGTAGCGTACTCAGCGCACTTGCCTTCGCCTAAAAGAAGTATTTCTTCAGTGGTCAGGGTCCGGGCCACCATTTTCGCGGTAATATGGTTAAACACCCAATCGAGGATTAGCTCAGTGGCTTTCCATGCATCAGTTTCACCGTCCAAAATCTCTTTAACCAACTCTTGAACTCTGGGACTTGAGGGAGTAATAAAGCTAGTGTCGGCCAGATAGGGCGCAAACTCTTCGCCTTGAACTGGAAGTTGAATGAGATTAGTGAAATCCCTGGTGTCACGGTTAATCATTAATTGGACGGCGTTTTCCCCCAAGACTTGTACTAACTCTTGCCTGTTATCCTCCCAACTGAAGTCCTCCATGGGCACGTCGAGCCAGTCTACAGTGATCAAGCTGTAAGTACTGCGATAAGGATGTTGTACTACTATATTTGATGGTACCATGAGTACATCAGCTGCAATTGTCTGCAACTCAGGAAGGGCATCTTCCTCCACCTTGAGGATTCTGAGGTTTTGACCAATTGCTTCAGTGATGTAATAGTGTCCCTGAGCATCGATATGTGCCTTCATCTGGAGATTATCTAGATTTTCGGTGGCTATAACGACCCGTGTCTCGCTACCGTTATAGGTTAAGGTATCCTCGTCTTCCACTTTAAGCAGTACGGATTTGACCTCCCCATCGTTCCAGCTGTCAAAGTTGAACTCTGCGCCAACTACTAGCGCGTCCTCTTGGAGTAGTTTATCAACAAAGGATGTGGAAGTATAAATCGGTTTCAGTCCCTCCCAGCTCCAGTAACTAGAGGTGGTGTTTCCCGTAGTGTCTATGGTGGTCACGTGGATTTCAGTTAGATCTGAGCCATAGGAGAAAACCGCTTCTTGTCTCGTCTGAACCCCATCCACATCGCTTACTCTTAGCGTTTTCAGTAATCTAAACTCTTCATCCACCCACGCTTCTGTCTGTTCGAGAACTAGAAACGGGGTGCCGAGTAAATCCATGTTAAGTTGAAAAAAACCTCGATAGTGAAACCCATCCTCAGTTTTAAGCATCTGATCATTACCCAAACCGCCTGGTATACCATTTTGCTCCAAAATGTACCAATCGTCTCGCAGCAGTTCTTCGGCTTGGATAAAAGGGGTTAAAAGAACAATCATCAGTATAGCTAGAATTACCCTAGTCCTAACTTGCAAAGTGTTTCCCTCCAATTTTGATCAAAGATTCACAAACACTTCACTAATCATTCTTTGAGTTGGGTTATTTCCCTTCCCAGTTGGGAAAAAATAGAGTGTTT
>JAAZLQ010000121.1 GCA_012799255.1 Bacillota bacterium | reverse complement strand
TCATTTAAAAAACGATTATATTTGTGTTAATCAATGAAGTAATATTTTTGCCGTTTCAGATTTAAATAAAAAGAGAAATGAAAAAATGCGAACAGTGTGGCGGCTCGATGGCGGGCAAGCGAAAAACCGCCCGTTTTTGCTCCGATTTTTGCCGTTTAAAGTCGTTCAGGGAGAAAAACGGCAGTAGGTATCAGAGAAGGAAAGACGGGCTAAAAACAGCTAAAAACGTCAAATCTTACACTTGTTGCGAAAATGCACATTTTTACTCTCCTGCAGGTCGATGGGGAGAGATTCTAATCTGCGATAGTTGTGGATCTGTTTGGGGACGACTGGATAAAATAGAATATCAGGAAGGAAAGAAAATAAAATGAGCAAAAAAAACGTATAGGAGCAAGTTATGTTTTTGGATAGCCAAAAACGAAAAAAAGCCCCGTAACACCTGCCCTTCGGTTGGATGTTTTTTTAGAAAAAATAGAAAAAAGAGCATTTAAAGTGAAGTGATATGTTTTTCCCTTATGCCTAAGTTTGTTTTAGCTCTTTGCGTATTGCGTTAATCAGGTAACCTTTGGGATTTTTTGCCCTGTTTGCTCTTGCTTTCACCTTCGAGAGGAAGAGCATAAAATCATCAATCCCTGATTGTGCATTTTTGAATAATTCAACGTGTGTTTTTACTTCAGTAGAAGTAAACTCAAATTGATGCTTGAGATACTGAAGAACAGGACGGGATAAATCCCATGCCGGAGATGTTTTTTTACGCAGTTCTGCAGTTTCCAAATTATCATCCCTGTGCTGAGGGTTATAAACTGGAAAGAATGTAAAACCAATAATTTTGCGGCTGGGCTTTTCAGGTTTGTAGGTAAAAGAATAAGGGCTCTTTGCGTCCAGCTCTCTTTTTGCAGGGTCAATAACAAATCGGGTGAAATCATTAATTTGCTTGTATTTGTTTTGAATTTGGAACATCTCTTTTAAGGCTTCAACAGAATAACTTAAAGGGCTTTTTTGCCCACTCAAAAGCTCATAGAAACGCATCGAGTATTCACTCTCAAACTCCATTGCTGTTTTTAGCTCATACTTCCTGTAGCCTTTAGAAAAATCCAGCATGCAATCCCAAATTTTGGGTTCTAATTTAAACCTGATGATGCTATTATATTTTTCTATTTTGGGCGACAAAACTATGTTTATTTTTTCCCATACCTTATCATCTTCATAGATTAAATATTTTTGAGAAAGGGATTCAAGAGCTCGTTTTGCAACTGTGTGATTTTTATCTTTTTCGTTTACCAGAATTGATGAAACTGGCATCTCTATATCTACGTAGCCAAACAAATCATGCTGTATTTTCTTGCAATCTCCAGCGCGAAAACTTAAGCCTTCAATCTCAGATTGTGCCAGCTCAACCAGACGGTATAAAATGCGCTTTTCATGCACGGAATAACTATATTTTGCCGCAGTTAAAACATAAGACTGCAAAACATCTTTGTTGTTTATAATTGCCATTCCTGTAAGCGTTAAGAAAGTATTAAACATCTCGTAATTGCGATAATAGATGTAAATCTAAATAATAAAAACGAGTCAGACAAATAAAATTCGTAATTAATCAAGAAAGTATTAGAAAACTCGTAGTTCAGAGTTAGAAAAGTATTAGAAAACTCGTACTTGGTATTAGAAAACTCGTACTTAGAGAAAGTAAAAAATCCTGTAGCCCTTTACTGATGTGGAATACAGAAAGATTAAAAACGAAGTGATAAGCATTAACAGGTTATGCTTTCTAAACAAGCATAAGATGTTTAGTTGTTGATAACTCCTGAAAACCTTGATTTATAAGGCATAAGGGAAAAAATAAGACGAAACAAAAAAGCAAAGCATAAAAGAGAACAAAACAAACCATTCCGTGCCGTTTCGTTTCATTAAAAAAACGACTATGTTTGTATAAATCAAATTTATACAAAGGCATTCCGTTTTATTACTTAAATACTAAGAGAATGAAAAAATGCGAACAGTGTGGCGGCTCGATGGCGGGAAAGCGAAAAACCGCCCGTTTTTGCTCCGATTTTTGCCGTTTAAAGGCTTTTAGGAAAAAAAACGGAAGTAGGTACCAGGGAAAGAAAGACGGGCTAAAAATAGCTGAAAACGTCAAATCTTACACTTGTTGCGAAAATGCTCGGTTTTATTCTCCTGTGCCCAGATGGGGGGAACTCCTGATCTGTGATAATTGCGGAGCGGTTTGGAAACGCCTGGATAAAGACCCAAGAATAAAAGACCAGGAGCCGAAAGAAAATGATTAAAAAAGTACGTTAGGAGCAAGTTATGTTTTTGGATAGCCAAAAACGAAAAAAAGCCCCGTAACACCTGCCCTTCGGTTGGATGTTTTTTTAGAAAAAAATAGAAAAAAGAGCATTTAAAGTGAAGTGATATGTTTTTCCCTTATGCCTAAGTTTGTTTTAGCTCTTTGCGTATTGCG
>JAAZLQ010000207.1 GCA_012799255.1 Bacillota bacterium | reverse complement strand
TTGGGGTCTTCTAATTGCTCGCAAAGCGCTACCCTGTAACCACTGCGAACTAGCTTTTCGAGATAACTTTCGGCAGCATGATGGGGTACACCGCACATGGGAATCCTACCTTGAGGTCCCGCTTCCCTGGAAGTCAATGCGATTTCTAACACTTTGGATGCAACTTTGGCGTCCTCACCAAACATCTCATAAAAGTCGCCTAGTCTAAAGAAGAGAATACTGTCGGGATACTGCTCTTTAATTTCGTAATATTGCTTCATCATTGGGGTTAGTTTCAGGATCGCTCACCTCCTGCTTAGAAATACTGCTGCTAAATGATCCGTCCTTGGAGACTCCAGGTGCTAGCTTCTGTGATCGTAACGGCAACGAGTTCACCCACTAAATTTTCCGGACCTACGAAATGAACTTGTCTGTTGGTTCGAGTGCGACCAACGAGACCACTCTCAGATTTGCCTTCAACTAGCAGTTCTTGAGTGGTTCCAACCAATCCTTGCATCTTCTTAGCACTAACTTCATTTTGCAGCTCAATCAACTGGTAAATACGTTCCTTCTTGACCTCTTCGGGAATCTGATCTGTAAATCTGGCAGCCGGCGTACCTTCCCTGGGTGAATAGATGAAGGTAAAGGCTGAATCAAAGCCTACTTCCCGTACTAGACTAAGCGTTTCTTGAAAATCTTCTTCTGTCTCGCCTGGGAAACCCACAATAAGATCAGTGGTCAGGCTAATCCCTGGAACCGCAGCACGAACTTTGCTTACTAAATCCAAGTAGTATTCGCGGGTATATCCCCTGTTCATTCTCCGAAGAAGGCGGCTGCTCCCTGCTTGTACAGGTAAGTGTAGATGTTCGCACACTTTATCCAAGTTGGCTAAAGCTTCGATTAGATCTGGCCCCATATCTCTGGGATGGCTTGTTGTGAAGCGAATTCTAGCCAGATCAGGAATAGTGTTCAGTTCAGCCAAGAGTTTGCTAAACGAAGTTCTCCCCTGTAAATCCTTTCCGTAGGCATTCACATTTTGCCCTAGGAGGGTAACCTCTTTGTAACCTTCAGCCACTAGTCCAACAACGTCTTCCTTGATTTTGTCGGGTAAACGGCTATGCTCCTTGCCACGCACATAGGGCACTATGCAGTAGGTACAAAAGTTGGTGCACCCATAGATGATGTTCACAAAGGCTTTGAGGCGATGATCCCGTTGCACAGGAAGACTATCGCGAAAGTCTTGTCCCTCTTCGTATTGTGCTTCATCCCAAACCTCCACAACCCGTTCTCCACTCTCTGCCCTCTCCAATAACTCAGGAAGACGGTGAATATTGTGGGTTCCAAAAATAAGATCCACATGGGGAAGTTGTGCCAAGATCTTCTCCAACTCATTTTTCTGTTGGGTCATACAACCGCAAATGCCAATAACCAATCTAGGATTCACTTCTTTAAGGCGACGAAATGCTGTGATATGCCCGTAGACTTTACGTTCCGGGTTTTCCCGGACACAGCAGGTATTGTAAAGGATAAAATCCGCTTCTTCCACCTCTTCAGTTTGCTGATAACCTAAAGACAGAAGAATGCCTTTGATTACTTCGGAGTCATGGTCGTTCATCTGACATCCCATGGTTTTGAGATAGAATCTTTTCATCAGTTCGGTGCTCCTTTAGAAAATAAATAAGTGTTCTTCTCATTATACTATTACTCGACCTAGTTTTCTAGGTAACCACCAAAAAACCAGCACGTACCTCAGTATTCTTAGAACTAGCTTGGGACATAATTTACTAAGGGGGCTCGACATGCTGATTACTTTAGGTCGTACCGTGTTACTTTACCTTTTAGTAGTGATCACCATGCGCCTTATGGGCAAAAGGCAGGTTGCTCAACTTGAACCATTCGAGTTGGTGATCGCTATCATGATCGCAGAACTGGCGGTCATACCGATGCAAGACATAAATATCCCACTCATCAATGGTTTTATAGCCATTTCCACTTTACTCTTTATTCAAGTCAGCTTCAGTATTCTAAGTCTAAAATCCATTAGGTTTAGGTACTTTCTAGACGGACGTTATAATGTTATTATCGCCAATGGAGTGATTCAAGAAAGTGAACTACGCAAGGCGCGCTACAATCTTGATGAACTTCTCGAACAACTGCGCTTAAAATCTGTTTTTGATCTTAGTGATGTAGAGTTTGCCATCTTAGAAACCAGCGGTGAACTTAGTGTTCTCCTCAAGTCTCAAAAAAGACCGGTAACGCCCAAGGATCTGAACATTGAAACAGACTACGAAGGTCTTCCCTTAGTTCTAATTCTTGATGGGCAAGTATTGGATTCGGAACTAAAAAAAGCTCAGCTAGGCGAGGCTTGGCTCCGAACTCAGCTTAAAAAACAAAAAATCAACGATCCTGCCCAGGTGTTGGTGGCCACATTAAGTAGCACAGGTGACCTTTTTGTTCAGGTTAAAGAAGCAAAATTGACACATAAAACATAAGGAGCTAGATATGAAACTCTGGATCGTCATGTTTCTAGTTATGCTACTAATTATTGTCGGCGGATCTTTCTTGGAACAGTCAATTCTAAAAACCACTAACCATTTCTCTCACTCTTTGGATAGCATCAAAGAGGCGGTGAGAAATGACCAGTGGTCTGAAGCTATGCAGCAACGTGATGGAGTTGATCAACAATGGAGTAAACAGAAAGACGTTTGGGATCCATTCATTCACAATCATGATTTGGATCTAGTGACTTCACATTTGGCTCGTTTACAAGTATTCATCGAGACTCACGAAAAAGCTTTGGCCTTGGCTGAAATAGAAACGATCCAAACTCAGTTGACGCAACTGCGGGAACAAGAAATCCTGACTCTACAAAACATCCTTTAGTATCTGTTCATGGAGTAATGCTTGTTGACCTGGGCGGTAACTAGACCTACAAAAGCACCTGTAGGTAAAGCAAAGAACAGCATGTATGGCAGGTATGCAAAAATACCTACCGTTTGAATGATATACGACGCTACTACAAGCTGGGCGACATTATGCGTAAGGGCACCAACTAGACTTATGCCAAGCATGCTGAAATATTTCGAGCCATACCTGTACAGAAGTCCCATGATGATTGCACTCGCTAATCCCCCGGAGAAGCTGAAGAAAAACGTCACCGTCATGAATGTTCCAGAAAGCAATGAACCTAAGATCGTGCGTAGCACTGATACCCAAATTGCGTCCTTGGTGCCAAAGTTCATTACAACATAGAGAGTTACAATATTGGCCAAGCCTAGTTTAAAGCCTGGGACAACCAAATCGGTTGGCATGGGTATAAGACCCTCAAAGATGTGCAGCCCTAGAGCTAAGCCTGTTGACAAACCTAGATAGACCACACGTCGAGTATTGGAATACGCCACTGGGTAGTGCTCCTTTAACCGTGAATTTTGAGTGGGCCACTGTAAACTGTAAGTATGTTTTCGTGGAGATATGCTTTTACCTGTGAAGCTGTGTCATCGAACTTATAAGCTTGCACACCAATTACAATTGAGACATTGGGATGAACTAGGTTAGCGGAAATTCGCCCGTTCCGAAGCAATTGTACTTTAGTAGCAATGCCTGTAGGACCGCCTAACTCTTTTGCAGCTATGTTACCCGAATTAACTGTAACCTCGCCACCGCGAAAGACTCCGTTTGCGATTTTAAAACCTGTACCTGCTAAGACGGTAGAATAAAAACATCCTTGACCTTTTACTTCAACTTCGCCTGATGCTTCTACTCTAGCGTTCTGTAAGTAGCCTACGGTAATATTGGACTCTGTCGTTCCCATACTCTCCAACTCTGCAATCTGTTCTTGAACTACCGATCGGAAAAGGAGAAGTTCATCAATATCCGTAATACATAGGGAACCTGATTCAGGAACACAACGATCCAAAGCTGCCTTCAAAGTTGTGAGATCACCGGCTCCCCCATTACTTGATTCGATGTAACTTGAGAGCTCCTTGATCAGTTTGGGCAACTCAATGAATTTCAATTCTATAAGATGCTTGATTAGACTCTGGAAAGGAATGTTGTCCGCTTGGGAAACAATAGACTCATGTGCCACAACT
>JAAZLQ010000357.1 GCA_012799255.1 Bacillota bacterium | reverse complement strand
TTTCAGTGCCTGTTGTGTTCTCCTGACAGTTTCTTGGTTGGTCTTTGTTCACTTTGATTCAACCCATCGGCGCAGTAGACATGCCGAGCACACAACGAGGAGGCATATGAGCAACTCATATACCTCCCCGCGTTACAAGAAAGGGCAACTAGTTTAAACCGCTATTTGAGTCCCAGCAGGGATCATAGGGATGATTATCGAAAGGAGTGGTCACCTAAGCCATAATCGATGCAGGAGGCGATGCTGTAATGAAGCTAATATCTTGGAATGTAAATGGGCTGCGGGCTTGTATAAACAAGGGATTTATGGACTTCTTTAATAAGATAGATAGTGACTTTTTCTGTGTACAGGAGATAAAGCTCCAAGAAGGCCAAATCGAATTGGAAATGCCAGGTTATGAACAGTATTGGAATTACGCAGAAAGAAAAGGCTATTCAGGTACGGCCATTTTTACTAAACATAAGCCCCTATCTGTCGTGAAAGGAATTGGGCAAACAGAGCACGACGACGAAGGGCGCACCATTACCTTGGAGTATGACACGTTTTATCTCGTAACGGTTTATACGCCCAATTCACAGCGGGGACTCACTCGTCTAGATTACCGCATGACTTGGGATGATGCCTTTCGCGCCTACCTCTTAAGTCTAAACGAAAAGAAACCAGTGATTGTGTGCGGGGATCTAAACGTAGCTCATCAGGAGATAGATTTGGCAAATCCCAGCACGAACCGGAAAAACGCTGGCTTTACTGATGAAGAACGGGACAAGTTCTCCCTTCTTCTTAATGAGGGCTTTATTGATACCTACAGACACTTCTATCCAGACAAGACAGATGCGTATACATGGTGGTCTTATTTTGCCAAGGCAAGAGAGCGGAATATTGGTTGGAGAATCGACTACTTCCTTGTATCAGAGGCACTGAAAGACAAGATGGTTGATACGAAAATTTATGATCATGTATTGGGAAGCGATCATTGTCCCGTTGGACTGGAGATAGATCTTATCCTTTAATTCTATGCGGTGTCTCGATCATTTATCGAATTTAGATTTCATTATCATCAAAGCAAAACCGGTGAAGAACAGGTCACTCGGACCATTCCCACCGGTTTCATATTGTCCTTATCTAGACGGTCGAATAACGATTGTGCTGATGGAATTCTGCGGCAATGAAACAGACAGCAACTGATGATCTAGGCGAACGAAGGAGTCGATAGAATCATCTTCCTGATTCAGAATCACCAAGACCAAAGAATCGTTAGGATTGCGAAACGCTGTAATCTCCAACCTAGAAGTGAACTGGGTTGTGCCTATTCGCACTGCCCCAGGCTTAATGTAGCGGCTAAAATGCTCAATATAGTAAAAAGAGAGTCTTCTTTGGAAGGTTCCTCTATCCGTATGACACATGATAGGCGCTTCACAGTAATTGTGAGCATGATTTGGACCACCGTTTTGGTCTAATATGATGTTCCAGTCGATAAAAGTACTCATACCGCCGTTGAAATTCCCAATCATATCATGGGCATACAATTGGGCACTTTGGAGTTGATTATCTGCATCAAAGCGGCTGTATTCAATACAGCCTTCAGAGAAAAGCAGTTTCTTATTGGGAAAAACTTGGTTTACTAACTTTAGAGCATCAAAATGGTCTCCACTATACCAATGGAATGCTATACCTTCTATAAGAGGGTCCGTCTCAGCATCAATAATGGCCAATGCCCGATCAAACATGCGCTCTTTATTATGATCCCATATATAGACACCCACATCTGCAAGACCCTCATTCTGTAAGGCAGGAGCAAGATAATCCCTCAAAAAGACCTTTTCTTCCTGCGCAGAAAAGAGGCAGCTATCCCACGTTTGATTGGCGTTAGGCTCATTCTGTACTGAAAGCATGGCTGCATTTATACCGCGATTGCGATATTCTGTCACGTAACGGCAGATATATGCTGACCACGCAGCATAATACTCCTTCTTTAACCTGCCACCGCCGTTCTTGCTGCCGTTCGTCTTCATGAATGCCGGCGGTGACCACGGTGTCAGCATAACGGGCACAGGTTGTCCTGCAGCTCTACTGGCAGCCTGAATATATGGGATAATATGCTTTTCATCACGAGATATGGAAAAAGTCTCAAACTCTACGTCCTCCACATCTTCCACGGCAGAATAGTTCGAAAGAGAAAAGTCACAACTATCAAGAGGGGAACGAATAAACGTGTACCCCAACCCATCTGGACCAAAATAGGCTTGGATCACATTTTGCACAATATCTTCGGGCATTTTGCCTAAAGTTACACCGACGGCTTCGGTAATTGCTCCACCAAAGCCTGTTATTTCTTGAAACGTAACTTGAGGATAGAGGTTTATAATCTCCAGTTCCTGGTTGCCTAAATCCTCAGCAAAGTCTTTTTCCGTTTTCATGGTGATCCGAGCATTGTTTTCACTGCACGTTGTATAAATCGTAGCATGCATTCACAAACCAACTTTCATTACTCGATGTAGTAGTTCTATATAACTATACTGTTGATGGACAACGCTTCTAGTTCAAATTCATATTGCTTTCCATTGATTTCAGTAATTAACAGCTGCTTCTTCTGGAAGGGATTAAAAACCACCAGTACAATGGTCCCGTCTGGGTTTCTAAATGCTACGGTGTCTCCGGCAAAACGTCCCTTGGCGCCTAAACGAACTGCTCCACGCCGCACTACTGAGGAAAAGTGTTTCATTACGTAGAAATCAGGGTTGAAGATGGCACGGCGATCGACTGGATCGATGGTGACCATTGCGTTTTGTGGATCACCCCAAGTGCTTGTTCCCATTGGTTCTAACATTATGTTCCAATACATATAGCTTTCAGCACCATTTGAGATATAGTGTTTCATCATTGTCCAATTATATCTAGCATACTCCCAAGTATTGTCACCGAAACCACATTCGTTTTCCGACTGCATCAGCCGAATACGGGGCCACCAGCTCTCAAAGGTTCTTTGGACAGCAATCTTTCCACCCCACTGGTAGCTTACACCAGTAATATACTGGAGAGCTTCCTCGTCAGACAGTACTGTATTTGCAAAGTAATCATAGTCCTCCGCAGCCCATTTATCAAACAGTAGGCGGTTGTAATCACACCCTGGGGCATTAATGGTACCTAACCAGATCTCTGTATCAAGTCCTCGCTGCTCAAAGGTTGGCCCCAAATACCCCTTAATAAAGTCCCGCAGTTCAGCACCAGTCCACATACACGAAGGGAATTTTTGATTAGCCACCGGTTCATTCTGTACATGGACTTGATCGATATGAATGCCCTCTCGTTCATAATTTTCCACAAAAAGAGCGAAATACAAGGCGTATGCCTGCAGATTCTCTTCGGTTGGAATCAGTTTGCCCCAGTTATAGACTGGCGGGTTTTTCATCCAAGTCGGCGGACTCCAAGGCGAAGCAAACAACTTCAAATCGGGGCAGTATTCCATTGCCCTTTTTATATACGGTATAAGACAGTTTTTGTCCCGCTCAATAGAAAACTTCTTCATTCCATAGTCACCAGGGGTTTCATTTAGACTATACCAGCTTTTTGAATAGTCATTAGCCCCCATTGGTAGCCTACAAAAATTTAAGTTAGCCCCCTCATCACTGGGAAGAAACAATTCTTTCAACAAAGCTTCCTGATCTTCCGAATCTAAATGGGATAAAGCTTCATATCCCAGCTCGTTAAAACAGCCTCCGAATCCCATCATTTCTTGATATTCATTACCATCGAGCCACAGAGACATCTTCCCATCTTGAATCACTCTGCCCTGTTTAGACGCCCACTGCTTTTCTTCATTAGAATAATACCATCTGACTTGTTCCATTTGACTCCCCCCTATAACGCTCACTTCCTATTTATTAGCCCCTGCCGTAAGACCGTTAATGATGTATCTTGAGAAAAATATAAATACCAAAATAATGGGAACAACTGAGATTGCAATTGCCAGGTACATGGCACCATAGTTACTGAGATAAAGACCTTTAATCGTCGCAATCATAATGGGCATTGTGTATTTATCATTGCTGGTCATAATAACTAGGGGACCAAGATAGTTGTTCCAACTAGCAACAAAATTGAAAATGCACATTGTGGCTACACCAGGCAGAATGCACGGAAGGATCAGGTGATTAAAAATGCGGATTTCGGAGCATCCTTCAAGCCGTGCCGCTTCAAGCATAGAATCGGGAATGCCCTGTTCAATAATACCGCGCAGGAAGAATACAGCTGTTGCATTGGCGATCCCAGGAACAATAAAAGGAAGAAAGGAATTAATCAACCCCAACCGCAAATTCAGTTGATAGAATCCAATAATACTCAATTGACTGGGCAGCATCATGGAAGCTAGAACCATCCAGAAAAGCAGCTCTCGACCACGAAAGGAGTATTTTGCAAAACCGTAGGCAGCCAAGCTTCCAAAGTATCCCGTAAAAATGGTAAACGGAACAGAAATGCACAGGCTGTTAATGAACCCCCGCCAGATATTTACACTTGACTGCATCGTCTCATAGTTGTCATTAAGGTTATTTCCAAACCACAAATTCAGCCTAGTAACAATATCGAAACTGGAGTGGGTGCTGTTTACGATCATCATATAGAAAGGGATAATACTTAACAGCAGCAGAAAACCTAAGAATGCATAGATAATAACAGCTGAACCTAGTTGCTTGGCTTTAATCACCATAAACACCCCCTTTACGGCGCACTAATCGAAATGCTAGGGTGCTTAGGAAAACAATAATTAGAAACAACCCTACAGAAATAGCAGACGCATACCCGAAGTTATGGCTTTTAAATGCTTGGTTGTACATATACATAGATGTGGTTAAAATGACCTTTTGTGGTTCCCCATAGCCGTTAGTCAGCGTCGCTGGTACATCAAACAGCTGCATCCCGCCAATGATTGAAGTTATTGTGATATAGAGAAGTGTCGAGCGAATAAGGGGCAGCGTTATATACGCAAACGTCTGAGATTTCGTAGCTCCATCTATCATCGCCGCTTCGTAAACACTATTATCGATAGTTGTTATACCGGCCATGACTATTACTGTGGTATACCCGAACCACATCCACCATTGAATATAAGACACAATCGAAGATGTAAAGAGAGGACTGCTGAAGAAACTAAACGGGGCACCTTCGACACCTAAGTGCATTAAAACGTAGTTTGCAACCGATTTATCACCGCTAAAGAGCAGATTGAATAAAAGTCCTACAGAAGCTGCCGTGATTAGATTCGGGAGATAATAGGCCGCTCTAAAAAACTTCATCCCCCTAATTTTGTTAAATGTAAATAAAGCCGACAAAAGAAGGGCCGTCAGAATCTGAGGAACGAAATTCATAATCCAGATTCTTATAGTATTCCAAATGGTCAAATAGAACACCTTATCCGAAACAAGACGTCGAAAGTTTTGCATACCCACATAGTTCGCGGGCATCAAACCATCCCATTTTTGGAAGCTCAGAATAATGGTATCAATCATGGGGTACAGACCAAATATGACAAATACGACAAAAAAGGGAGCGATGAATAGATAACCATAGCGACCCTTATCGGCATGTTTCTTTCTTTGAAAAATGTTTCGCATATCCGTGAATTCCCCTGCCTTTTTCAAGACAGTGGGGGAACCCCCCACTGTCTATACGCTAATTATTCGATGACTAGATCAGGATAGGCCATTGCCACATCATCTTTGAACTGCCTAATAGTGGCTTCTTTCGTCATAACACCGGTAGCAAACGCTTTGGTGGCGGACAAGAAAGCATTGTTTATCTGACCATCATAAGGTGTCATGAGATCACTTGGGATTTTCGCCATTTGAGCATTGTAAAACTCAAATAGGTTTTGACCACCTAACACATCTTCGCCAGGTTCTTGAGCTAGGACTTCAACGGCCGACTTGAGGGATACATATTCACCATATTCCTTGGCATAAACCTGCTGCGCTTCACTGTTTAGGGTCACATATTTTAGGAATTCCCAAGCTATATCTTTATTCGAACTGTTCTTGAAGATTCCCAGCCAAGTTCCGCCTTTAACATACGGAACAGGTCCTTCCGCTAATCCCCACTGACCTTTAGTTGAATCAGCAGCTGGTTTAACGACGAACTGGTAACCCCATGTTGGCAGTACATAACAAAAAGTGTCTCCGCTCTCTACTGCAGCAATCCACTCAGGTGACCAGGGATCCGCGTTCAGACTATACCCTTTCTCCACAATGGTTTTGGCCAAATCCAAGAAATCAACCGTAGACTGTCCAAAAATTAATCTACCATCTTCAACCCAAGCTTTATCTCTGTTGGAAAACTGCATGTTGAGAAGATCCTGCCAGCTAGCAAACATCTTAATATCATGAGCCTTTAATTTTGCAGCCACATCAAGCATTTTGTCATAACTCGAAAGCATAGCACTGACCTCAGCAGGTTCCCCTGTGCCTAGGCACTTTTCAGCCATATCGCGACGATAGATAAAAGAACCAGGGGATGCTTGCCAACTCAGAGCCTTAACAGCACCGGAAGAATCGGTACCAACGCTTACCACATATTCCCACATATCAGAAATATATTCATTGACACAATAGGGTTCATCACGCAGATCATCCCAAAATGGAGATTCCACCAAGTACTTGACGTAATCTGACTCCCCAGTAAAGATGTCTGGAGCACCCTGCCCGCTAGCTAAGGCAGGAGTCAATTTTGCCAGAAAATCATCGTTGGGAACAATGGTTATTTCTACAGTTACATCAGGGTAAATCTCGTTAAAACCTTCCACGAAGCGTCCTAGCTCCTGGGCGGAAGACCAAATGGTAAGTTTTCCGCTCAAACCGCTCGCTGCCGATTGAGCAGACCCCAGAAGGGTAAGGGACAAAACGAATACAACAGCTGATACTAATGCTCTTTTTTTCACGTCATAACCCTCCACTGCATAATATTTGATTTTAAAACGTTTCCCACTTGTGATTCATCAGATGCGTGCGACTGACTGATTGATGATTAAAGAAGGTTTCACCAACCGCTGTGTTCTACCATCAATACCTTCGATTCTATCCAGTAATGTTTTCGCTAACATCCTGCCAATTTCAAATATCGGCTGCTGAACGGTAGTAATCTGCGGATTTGTTAGGAGATGATGACCTAAGCCGTCAAACCCCGCAATTGAAATATCCTCAGGAACCCTTAGACCTAATCCCGTAATTGCTCGAACTGCTCCTAGAGCCAATGTGTCGGTAGCACAGAAAATTCCTGTTACATCCCTTTGCCTTATCAGTTCTTTTGTTACATCGTATCCCCCTTGAACATTATTCCTAGCATAGACTACCGTATTGTCGTGAACATCGATACCGCTCTCGGCCAAAGCTTGTTGATATCCGATCAACCGATCGACAGTATAGTCCTTATCTTCATCAACGTTAATCATAGCGATCTTCCTGTGTCCCATTGAGATCAAGTACTCCGTAATGTCTTTAGCACCCTTGACGTTGTCTACATCGACGTAATCGACATCCAGTGAATCGGTATGCCCGAAAAGAACAAGAGGTCTTTTGCGTTTCTTTGCATACTGATACATATCTCTTATCTCATTTTTCAAGAGACCAGTTGCAATGTATCCATCACAAGCGTGGTCCACGCTCCTATCTCGAAGAATTAGGAACGAATACATATGTGTACTCAGCACCTCGCTGATTCCTGAAATAAAGTGCATTACGAACGGATTACTCAGATTGATGGCGGCGGGGATATACACATCAATGATCCCGGTTTTCTTTCGCACTAAAGCCTTTGCAGCGAAGTTGGGTGAATAACCTAGTTCATCCATGATGTGTCGAATTCGTTCACGCGTCTCTGGCTTCACTTTTTCCGGTGAGTTAATCACTCGGGAAACAGTTATTACCGAAACTCCAGCCTTTTCAGCAACATCCTCGAGAGTAGCCATACAACACCTCCCCTCTTGCAGTGTTAACGTTAACATTCTGAGCATAGTATATCACCGGATAAACATATTTTCAAGAGATTTCTTATGGGAGCGGAGGCATTCTGTCATACTGGGGCTAGAAGTGACATCCCTCTCCTCAGTGCTCATAATGATTAAACTCGACGCTTTTTGCTATATAACCTCCGAGAAAGTAACTATGACATTAAACTTCTCTTCAAGAGGATGTATTCTGTGAATAGTGGCTCAGTACCAACGCCCCTGAGTATTCCTGACAAAATAATGACCAGCGGTGGAACAATTACAAATCCACCGCTGGTCATATACGTTTCTTTGTTCTTAGCAGTACTCTCTTTCAATTCTATCCAATGTTGCAATCACCCGCCGAATTTCAGACTTAACTATCGTGACCTCGCTTAAACTGTCGTTAATTCTGCTTTGAGTAATCCAATCAGATAAGACGTTATCGAAGACAATGTCCATAAAACGCTCAAAACTGCTTACTTGAACACTGGCAGCCAAGGATACGTTAATGTCTCCCAGTTCTTTTTGTAACCGAATAAGTTGACTCTGTACTTGTTTTAATAGGGACTCTGCTCGGTCAATCTTCCCATGTTTTATCATACTAGAGAAAAAGCCTCCACCGAGATATCATAAATACCCCAACCCTTAGCGCTTCTTAATGTTTTCTCTACATCGTTTAACAGGTTTAAGACCTCAACGGCTACAGCACGAGCTTCATCCACTTCCTTTTTGTTAATCAAGGCTATTACCTCCCCGCTGGTCTGACCTCCAAACCACTCTAACCCTATTTAGACAGCCCTCAAATATCTCGATCTTGTTCAGCACAACATGAGATACCATAGATTGAACCATCCTCCCGAATCGCCACTAACAGCACCATTGGGCCCCAACAAGCTATGAAATCCTGGTATAATGGGCGTAGATATCTTATAAAATCGGTTTTCCTTAATAATGGGCTAGATTCTCAATTTCAATCATAGCTTTCCCTCTCCCTTGTAGAATTCCTCCCTTGTTAATTCGTAATCAATGGATGATTGCAGTTCTCCAAGCTGGTTTTTCCATGCATTCACTCTAACGCCTACCTGCTTGAATCCAAGTTTTTCATAGACATGTTGAGCCCGAGTATTGTTGACATTCGTGTCTAGGATGATTTTTTCATAACCCATTTCATCGAGTAAAGAAGCAAGCAGCATTTTGAGAAACCGCGTTCCAAAACCCCTGTTTTGTTTGGAGGGATTACAGATCTTGATCCCTATTTCAGCTGCTCTATTACCTATATTCCGATAGCTCATTTCACCCACCGGCATCGAATCAAATTCTAAGATCAACCGGCGCTGAGTTTCATCACTGTCATTGGCCAATCCTTGGGCAATCGCTTCGGGTGTGGTTCCTAATCCATTAGGAAAACCAGCGTGTGCCATAACTTTGCCATCATTCCACCAGCTGCACAGGATATGAGCATCTTCTTCTGTTGCGTTTCTGATTACTAAGTTTTCCTCTTTTAAAAACATAAAAACGAACCACCTTTTGAATCTTTGTTCAACCTAGACTGGGCATTACACGCCAAAGCAGATTGAGAATTATACCTGACTACAGAGGAAGCCAACTTCAAAAAATGCAAACTCTAAGTCCACCCCTTGACCGCATCTATTAATTCGTAGAAATCGCCTAACAGAACATCAGATACCATAGATTGAACCATCCTCCCGAATCGCCTTCAGGATCACGCTTCGCTCCTCATTTAGTTTTGCGTAATCCTTGAAGACACGTATCTCGTAGTTAGCTCTAAACATTTCATCAAGGCAGTATAGCACTTTCCCGGTACTTACTATCTGCGCACCGAGAACAGTAGACACATCTCTCAAATCAACTATTTCCACATCTCGCTTCAAGAGCATGGCTAATTCGTTTGCCACTAGAAAGAGCTCCTAGGAGTCTGTTGGGCGATTGGGGTATACTGCCAGATCTATGTCACTGTCGACTCGTCCGTGTCCTCTGGCGAATGACCCATAGAGATAAACCATCTGCGGATCAAACTCTTTTACCAAAAAATCCACAATTCGCTTCTCACACTCCGGTGACAGTCTCAGGTAACATTCCCCCATAATTCCCGTAGTTCACTTTCCAGATAGTCTTTTTGGCCCCGCTAACAACTTAATGCCCTCTCATTAAGCTTCTCTTGATCTCTGCTGGGTTTTCGTCTGACTGCCCTCTTCCCGGAAATAGCAACCCAAACAGGTCACCTTAATCAGCAAGTCTTAGAGGACAACCGCTAGCTTCCGAATTAAGGTAAACGTGTCAACATAGGGTATGCCAAATGCCCGGCAGACATTAGGAATGGAAACCTTCCGCTGAATACCAAGCTTATCAGAACTTCGCCATTCTTCTAGAAGTCTGCTTGTGGAACCAAGAATTCCCCAGCAATTGCATTACAAGCTCGTTCTACGTTGTGGTCTGCTGTCATCGTTGACTGTAAATGTTCCGACATATCCCTTCGGGAGCGCACCGTCTTCAATTAATATTCTCTCAGGCAAGACTGACGCCTAACCATCACCCTAACAGTGTCGAGCAGATTGCGGCTAGGGCGGTCAACAAAATCATCTCCAAAAGTCCTGTAACTTGGAACGGATAGTTTCTCTTCCGGAGATTCCAATAGAAACAGCGTGCCTAAAGGAACGTAAGCTTTCTTCGCCAAATCTTCGAGCTGGCAGAGGGTGGGTTTCACCTTACCACTTAACCATTTATCCAACATCGGAAGCTGTTTAGCGATTTGAGCTTTCCTTCCAGAGTTCTCAACAGCCCAGAGCAGAACCTCAGGATTAACATCTACATGGACAGTCCTCGCCACACCATCAACTCCTTTGTTAGAAATAACACTTCACATTTAAGAGCTTTTCACGGTGGTACGATATGGTATCATTTCAACACAGACCTATCATACCCTCCAACATCATCTTCAGTTCACCACGGTTCATTGTAGAGTGAACAATTCCCAAATTGCCGGTCTGGACAGAGACCGTAAGTTTCAAAACCCCGCTAGTTTCATAAACTATCCAGCTTAACAGCGTAAAACGGGACACCTTTCTAATTTGTGTGAAAAAACCTTTGACGCCCTCATTAATAAGAAGAACCTTGTACCTAAAAAATCCATGGCATTTCGCCGCAAAAATCATAAGTTAACTTGGGTTGTCCAAAGCACCTCTTTGCAGGTCAGTCTGAAACCTAATACAAACAGCATCATGGACATAATAGTCAGGCTCAATTTGTTGAGCACCAGAAGATCTCGCTGCAGCTTAAAGGAATACTCCGCAAGATGATATAACGGACTGAGCATCCAAGGAAACGCTTCCTCGAAGTAAGCTTCAACCAATGGAGCAGAAATGAATAATAGAAGCACATTAAGAAGAAATAGGTAGCGAGTCCCCGCAGTTTCTGCCGAAAAAGTATCCCTTCCCCTCCTGGCCGCTGACTGACAATCTCTGTCACCTCAAAATGCTGATCCATGGTGACCGCACTACAAGAAACCATCAATCCAAAGAGAGGAAACAATAACTCCGAAAGGTCAGAACAAAATAGCGCTGTAATTGAATGGGGTGACCTTTCGTTGAACCCAACGGACCGCCCAGAACAAGAGCTAACCCAGTAACACCAAGTAACCCCACAGCTCATTTCCAGCCCAATACAACCCTTAGATCATAGAGACGGGTCCCAACCAAGCATGAGATGCAGCGCGAAATTGCTTGCCAGCACGCTTCTTCTGCTTAAACCAGGAAATACCGTTTCGCTATTGATACAGTAGAATCCACCAAACAAAGACCCCTACCAAAGCTACCAAACCACTATAAGCAAGATGCCCCATACTGCCGCGATCAGCTATGGGGTTTAAGGGATTGGCTATTTCTCTGTAAACCAAAACAAGAAGGTAGCTGGAATATTCATAAGCACCATCCACAGAACAGCAATGGGAAACACCAACACCTTCAAATCCAAGGCCATACTGCCTAAGGCTCCCATCAGGATGATCCGAACAGTTAATCCAGGAATTACATTGAACAGTATACTTTGAATAAGCAAACCCAGATCAGGTCACAACCCTTTGGACACGCCTGTCAACAGTACTCCTAAACCAATCCCTGTTAGGATCGGTATAAGCATGACTAAGGATATGGCAGCCAAGTTGATCAGCATGATGTTTCTTGTAGCTAGTGAACGAACATAGACAAGTTCTTGGAAACGCGTACGATTAAACTCGACTAACGTGGTACCATACTACAATCGCTACGAGCAATCCAGAAATCCCAGTCGAGGCAAAGCTGATACGATGAGCCCATTCTTGGGCCATGGTGTTGATGCCTAATTGGTCCGCCTCTGAAGTCACAGCCTTTCGGAAGGCAAACTCCGACCCAGAGGAATACGTAAGTAAAGCGATGCGATCAGTATTGCCGGTGTAAACAGTGTATGGAATACCTAAGATACTTTTGAATTAGCGCTAACAAGATGGCGCACCTCCCTTCCAAGGAGAGCCAAATAGCCATCTTCTAAGTTAGGTTCAGTTAGGTGCGCTCCACTGTTAAGAGGTTCCCGTTGTTTGATGAAGCGCAGGATCGCTAGATAATCCAAGGTCTCAGCGGCCGTAAGCTTGGGATAAAACCCAAAATCTTGTGGTAGATAGCCAAGAATAGACGAATCTGCTGCTTATCTCCTAAGATCGTGCCCACGCGCCATTGGGTCCCAATAAGCCATGAACTCCTGGTGTGAAGTCGCGGAATGCTTCGCCGTCACTTTCATGTCACTTAAGTACCGTATACTTAACACAAACCACTATTGGAAGGAGATTTATATGCCAATCTTAGAAACGCGAAACTTGAGTAAGATCTATCCCGGTGTTGAGCCAGTAGTTGCCTTAAATAGGGTAAATCTGACTTTAAGCAAAGGCGAACACATTGCTGTTGTAGGAGACAGTGGCTCCGGAAAGTCAACCTTACTCCACATGCTTGGGGGAGTGGATCAACCCACTGAAGGTCAGATCCTCATTCAAGATGTTGATATTACCGCTTTAAAAGAAAGAGATATGGCCGTCTTTCGCCGACGAAATATCGGTATCATCTATCAGTTTTTCAACTTGATTCCGAACTTAACAGTGAAAAAAAACATCTTGCTCCCTTTACTATTGGATCAAAGAAAAGCCGACCCAGTCTTTTTCCAGGAAATAATTCAAACCTTGGGAATTGAGAATAAACTGAAACGTTTTCCCCAACAATTATCTGGTGGTGAGCAGCAGCGAGTGGCAATTGCCCGAAGTTTGGTGACACGACCTGCAGTAATCTTAGCTGATGAGCCCACCGGCAATCTAGATCGAAAACACACTGAGGAGATCACCTCACTTTTCCGTCTAGTTAACCAGCGATTCCAAGCCACGATTATTCTTATCACTCATGATGAAAAGGTAGCCCTCTCCTGTGAACGAATCCTGACCATGGTTGATGGTGAATTATACGAAAGGGGGATTTCATGAAAATCATTCATGATTTAGCTAAAGCAAGTGTCAAAAATCGCGAAAACTCCTTAGCCATTCTCAGTTCCATCCTTATTGCAGTCATCATGATGGGGACTTTACTTTTCATCTACAGCGATCTTGAATTGAGTCAGTGGAAGTCTTACCAAGAAATGTTTGGCGATTATCATGCCATGCTAATCAACATAGATGAAGAGGAGTATAGACAATTACAAGAAAATGCGGACATCAAGACGCTGGAGCTTTCCAAGG
Source organism: Bacillota bacterium (assembly GCA_012799255.1). The sequence continues at coordinate 2,433 of JAAZLQ010000357.1, read as the reverse complement.
GCATATTCTTAGAAAACGTCCCCTTTCAGCGCCGGAACGTGGATCTATACTTACAAACCCCTGCACTATTAAATTCTTGCACATTTGGTCTTTTTCAATCGCGCTTGTTACAAGGAAGATTGCCACAACAAAGTGATGAAATATTAGTATCGGAAACCTTTGTTCTTGAAAATCCTGATTACTCCTTAGGGAAGGCAATAGGTTTAGGGTCCAAAAACTACCGCATTTGCGGTGTTTTCAAAGAACACCTCATGAGTTTTAATAAAAACTATTTGTTCTTCGGTCAGCTCTCTTGGGAAGACCCAACTGCTCTTTTTCAAACCGCTGGTGGTGTTGATGCTACCATTTGGTTCAAAAACGAACGAGATACCTATCCATTGATGCGTCAGATCCTCCAAGACCTGGGGAGAAAGAGCGAAGACGATTTACTTAGAGAGGGTGGTCTAAATTACAACACCGGTTATTTAGAGGGTAAACTCATCTTTAAGTCAGGCTTAATTCCTTCGCGGGAATTTATAGAACGTTGGAGTCTGCGAGTTGGTCTTCTAGTTTGCATGTTAGCCCTCTTTGTGGTTATGATTTACAACGCCTTTAATGTATGGAGTAGCCAAGATCTCCGCCAAATTGCCTTGTTAAAGAGTACTGGTATGACCCCAAGGCAGGTTCGCCGACTAGTGATTGAAAAAGCCGTACGCTTAAGCTTGCGCCCCATACTTTTGGGATTAATCTTAGCCTATGGTCTCACCAACGTGCTTTTCTATCTCATGTGGTTAAATGAGAAGAACCTCCACCTGTATAGGCCAATTAGGCAATTTCAGATGGTAACTCCGAATCCATTTGTGTTCATCACTTTGTTTCTTTTGGCCCTGCTCTGTGTGTTTTTGGCAGCCTTCAGACCAGCAAGACGGAGTAGCAGACTTTCCATTATTGATGCCATGAAGGGTGCCCAACCCCATAAGAGCAAGCTGCGATTACGCTTCACCAGCGATAGCAAAAACATTGCCAGGAGCCTAGCCAAAGATAATAGCGTAAGCTACAGGCGTACTTTCCGCGGTCTTGCTTTATCTATGGCCTTAGCCGGCATGGTGTTTAGTACGGTACTAATTGCCCAATCACAACGGGATCTAAAGAATCTGTATGATAAACCAGATTCTCCTTATACGCTGACCAGTCTTTTTTTCACTGTACAAAGGGCACCAAGGAATCTGTTGGCAGATCTCAAAGAAATCCCCGACATCAGAGCCAGTCATGTCTTTACTAGTTACGATTTTCGATATTTACCAGCTGACAACCAAGACTTCATCTCTGATCAACTGCAAGCTTCCCTGCACGATGAAGCAACAAGACGCACTTATCGTCCCAAGGTGACAGTTTTTGGATTAGAAGACGCCGATTTCCAGATGGTTTTGGAGCAAAATGGATTTAGCGCATCGGAACATGAAGGTTTTCTTTTACTAGACCAAACAGCACAAAATCCATACAAAGCCTATAAACACCGCACGTATATTCCTTTATCGCAAAGCACTGCTACCACTTTAGTGGTTCAAGATAGCAAAGATAATGAACGTTACCATTTGCCAATAACGGGGCGCCTCGACGAGTTCCCATTTGAACTCCATCGCCTATGGTCAGATCAGATTGCCCTCTTCACCTCCATGACGGAACTCGAGGATTTCCGTCTTATGCATGACAAGGTGGACGAGTACCATTCCATCGTTTATCGCATAAAAGTGGCAGCTGATCTAGAGGTATTGCCTCAAGTAACGCAAGAAGTAATGAAGACCTTGCATAACTATATCCCAAAGACAGACACTTCGACGAGAAATCAACTCAGTGAGTTGGCTGGTCAGGAAGAACAATACCGTAATGAATTGATCCTAACTCTAGGCGCCCAAATTCTTTTTGTGATCATTGGTCTGTCTAATGCCTATAACAGCTTTCACATGAATCTCAAAGCCCGCACTCGGGACTTTGCTTTGCTGAGAAGTGCAGGCATGACAGAAGACCAAATGAAAAAGATGCTTCACTACGAAGGATTTTTCCTGATCCGGCGGGTGATGTCCTATTATGTACTGATGTTGGCGGGAGGGGTTTTTGCTCTTGCCGCTAAAAACCGTTTTATGTTTTCGCCTTGGCAACTGGCTTTCAACCTAGATTTCCCGCTCCTGATTTTATTCTTTTTGGTCAGTGTTTTAGGCATTTGGGCAGCCATGGCGAGTGGAAAACGCAAGGTGCTCCAACAAAGCATTATTACCGCATTACAACAAGACTATTGATGGCTTCGGAGGCTTGTTTAGCTAAACAAGCCTCTCCTCTTTGCTCATTTCCGGATAAAAACGCATTGTAAATTCGCTACCCTTGGCAGAGGAGCGTACTATGAGTTCGCCCCCATGCTGCTCCACAATAGACTGGGCTAATGATAAGCCAATACCA
>JAAZLQ010000347.1 GCA_012799255.1 Bacillota bacterium | reverse complement strand
CAGAGTAATAAACGGAGCTGCTGTTTTGGTTAATCAGACTAATCCGTAAATTAACCTCTTTGTTTTGAAGTGTTGTGCCATCTTGTTTTTGTATGGCGGCTTGATAGTTAAAGCCTTGTTGTTGTGCGTTTACTGTTGCAAATAGTGTTATGCTTAACAGTATTGATAATATATGTCTCATATGTCAAAAATTAAAATTTGTAATCAGTTAAAATGTAAAAATAATTAACAATGTTCAATTACGAATTAGTAATGTGGATAATATTTTCAATGTAGAGACGTCATATTATGGCGTCTCTACAAAAGTTTCTACAAAAGTGATTATTTTAATTTTTCTTGTATTAATTTTTCTAGAGCCTCTATTCTTGCTTCAAGTTTTTTATTTGTTTCATTTAGAGTTTGGTTTTCTTCGTTTAGCTCTTTTATCGCTTCAACCAGCAATGGCGTAAGTGTGGCATACTCAATTGAGTAATAAATTTCGTTGCCTTTCTCATCTTTCCCGCCGCCACTAACAACTTCGGGTAGTATCTCTTTAACCTCTTGCGCAATAAAGCCAATGTTTTGTCCAGGGCGATGGTTGGTTTCATCTTTCCAGTTAAAGGTTATTCCCTGTAGTTTTAGCACGCATTGTAGTGCGCCGTGTAGAGGTTTAATATTGGTTTTTAGGCGTTTGTCACTAGGGGATTGCCATGGATTCGTGCCTCCAGCTAGACCATTTACATAGAAAGTCAAATTGTTGGCATTATCTGTGTTAATTGCTACTCTATTATTATCAAGTTCACCGTAAATAAGATTATTGCTTCCAATTCGCAATCTGTGGTTTTCTACATGAGCAGAACTAAAGTAACCTGTTCCACAACCCAAGTAAATGTTATCGTTTCCATTGACATTATTGCCTGCATGTGAACCAATAAACACATTCCTTTCACCTGTGGTGTTGTCTAGACCGGAATAGTCTCCTATAAACACGTTGTGTTGACCTTCAGTGTTATAATAACCAGCCAAATTTCCCATAAATGTATTACTTTGACCACTAGTATTTCTAAAGCCAGCAGCACCACCAACAAATACGTTGTAATATCCAGTGGTGTTATATACACCAGCGCAATTTCCCATAAATACGTTACCTTCACCAGAGATATTTGCTTTACCAGCAGATGTTCCCATAAACACGTTGTTTTTACCGGAGGTGTTGTCATGACCAGCGCTAATACCTACAAAAACGTTAAAATTAGCTGAATCGTTGCTATATCCTGCTTCGTCTCCTATAAACACGTTGCCTACGCCTTTAATATTTTTATAACCGGCATTGTACCCCAAAAATACATTGCAATAGCCCACTGTGTTTTGTTTGCCTGCTTGGTCTCCTATGAACACGTTGGAGCCACCTGTGGTGTTGTTATAACCAGTCAAGTTGCCTATCATAACGTTACTTTCGCCCGTGGAATTGGTACGCCCAGAATTGGTACCCAAAAACACGTTGTTTGAACCTGTAGTATTGTTGTAGCCAGCTTGGTATCCTATAAATATGGCGTTACTATAGTTACTACTTGTTGATCCTTTACCCGCCTCGTTACCCATTATTACGCTCCTATTTACAGTTTTTGCTAGATTAGCAGATGACGAGCCAAGTATTACGTTGTTACTACTTGTTCCAGTTATATTCTGTCCTACTTGATTACCTATAAAT
>JAAZLQ010000361.1 GCA_012799255.1 Bacillota bacterium | reverse complement strand
GGAGGAAGAAAATGTTTAAGGAAAAGGTGAGGAGAACAGCCAGTTTTGCTATACTCGCTATTTTGCTACTAGGTACTTTAATATTTGCCGGGTGTGGGACAGATGAGAACAGCGGCCAGGCTGATGCGAATCCCAATGCGGCATTGTCCGGCACTATCAATATAGCTGGATCAACATCAGTTCAGCCTTTTAGTGAAGTACTGGCCGAAGAATTTATGAAGCTTCATAAAGATGTACAGATCAATGTTCAAGGGGGAGGGTCCTCCCAGGGAGTTACTGCTGTTGTATCTGGAGTAGCTGATATTGGTGCTGCCTCTCGCGAGCTTAAGGAAGAAGAAATAGCTGAGGGAGTAGCTCCGATCAAGATGGCTATAGATGGGATCGCCATTGTAGTTCATCCGGACAACTCTATCGGTGATTTATCTGCTGACCAGGTAAAAAGCATTTATACCGGTAACGTTACCAATTGGAAAGAAGTGGGCGGAGCCGATGCTACTATAACCGTTGTGACCCGGGAGGAATCTTCCGGAACCCGCGACGCTTTTCTAGACATCATAATGGCTAAAGAGGAGATAACTTCTTCGGCTATCGTTCAGAATTCTACCGGTGCAGTGAGAACCACGGTATCAGGAGATCCCAATGCTATTGGTTATATTTCGCTGGCTTCATTGAATGAGGAAGTAAAGGCGCTGGACATTGATAGTGTAGCCGCTAGTGTAGAGAATATTAAGAATGGCAGTTACCTATTGCAGAGACCTTTCCACTACATTACCACTGACAAAACCAGTGATCTTGCCCAGGCTTTTATTGATTTCACTCTGAGTGACGAGGGCCAGAGAATTGTTGAAGAAGAAGGCGCTTTTAGCGTAAATTAATGGCCTAGAGGAGTTCACTCTAGACCCTGTGCAGTAAAGATTTCTACGCCCTCCTCGTGGGGGGCATTTATCAGTAATATGGGTGCCCCTGCAGGTGACCGATGGCTTCATAAAAGGCAGGTGAACGAGGTGAGAAACATTAGCATATCCACTACATCTAATAATATTGATTTTGCCGGGTCTACTAGCAAGGCAGACAGCACTGCCAGGAAAGTAACCAGAGAAGCTGTGATCGAAAAACTGTTGATGATCAGTGCTGGCATATCCATATTGTCCATTATTCTGATTACCGTATTTATATTTGCGCGAGGAATACCTCTGGTAACCCAGGTAGGCTTAAGCAATTTTTTGTTTAACCTGACCTGGAACCCTGCCAACAAGATATACGGCATCGGTGCTATGTTCATTGGTTCGCTGGGAGTAACCCTGGTGGCTTTATCGTGGGCTGTTCCTCTGGGGTTAGCGGCGGCTTTGTTTATTGCTGAAATCGCTCCCAGTGCGGTGGGGTCATTGCTAAGCAGGTTTGTGGAGTTGTTGGCAGGTATACCTTCGGTAGTATATGGATTTTTTGGGCTAATCGTAGTGGTACCCTTCATCCGGGAGACGTTCGGAGGCAATGGATTGAGTGTGTTGGCCGGCGGTATAATCCTGGGCATTATGGTTATACCCACTATTATAAATATATCCAGAGATTCGATAATGGCGGTTCCCATGGATTATAAAGTAAACTCACTGGCACTGGGTGCCACTCATTATCAGACCATTTTCCATGTTATTATGCCTGCGGCTCGTTCCGGTATTATCACCGCCATCGTTTTAGGAATGGGGCGAGCGATTGGTGAAACCATGGCTGTGGTAATGGTAACTGGGAATGCTGTCATAGTCCCCGGCAGCATATTGGAGCCGGTTCGTACCATGACCAGCAATATAGTCTTGGAAATGGGATATGCTTCCGGTGATCATCAGGCTGCTTTGTTTGCTACCGGGATGGTGCTTTTTGTTTTCATCGTCATATTGAATCTGCTGGTCAATATGGTAATAAAGGGGGCCAAAAAAGATGGGCTTAGCTGATGTTAAAGAAAAAGCTCTAACCGGGCTATTTTGGTTATCAGCATTAATGATTGTGGGAGTATTGGTGCTCATCATAGGCTATATAATAGTTAATGGGATCAGTGCCATTGATCTGAAGTTTATACTGGAACCGCCTTCACGGGCTGGTAAAGAGGGCGGTATTTCAACCACTATTGTGGGAACCCTTTATCTTACAGTAGTTTCGCTGTTGCTATCCGTGCCGGTGGGGGTAGCTTCCGCTGTATATCTGGAAGAGTATGCTAACCCTAACAGTCGCTTTGCTTATTTAGTGAATTTGACGGCGGAAACTATGGCGGGCATACCGTCCATCATATTTGGCTTGTTTGGGTTTGTGTTTTTCGTCATTTTCCTTAATATGGGCTGGTCAGTGATTTCGGGCAGTCTTACTCTGGCAATAATGATATTGCCTACCATAATGCGAACTTCACAGGAAGCTATTAAAGCGGTGGCACCGGAGTTAAGAGAGAACAGTCTGGCCTTAGGGGCCAGCAAGTGGCAAACTGTTCAAAGGATAGTACTTCCATCCGCAGTTCCTGGCATAACTACTGGTATTATTCTCTCTATCGGAAGAGCAATAGGGGAGACGGCGGCGCTCATTTTAACGGCGGGTAGTTCACTGGGTATGCCGATAAATCTATCTGACCCAGCCCGATCTATGGCTGTTCATCTCTACGTTCTGGCTATGGAAGGCATTTCCATGGAAAGAGCCTTTGGCACCGCGTGTTTACTGATCGTTTTGATAGTGATATTGAATTTTTTGGCCAACTGGAGTATGCGGCGACTGTCTCGGGCAGCCGGTTAGGAGTGAAGTGAGATATGACCAGTCTTAATAAGAATAAAGTAAAGATAAAAAGTCAGGATGTTGAGGTATTCTATAATAAATTCCAGGCTCTTTATGAAATAAATATGGATGTTGAGGAAAATCGGGTCACCGCGTTGATAGGCCCTTCCGGGTGCGGCAAATCCACCTTCCTGCGTACTCTGAACCGCTTGAATGAACTGATTCCCGGTACAGAGGTCAAAGGACAGGTGTTTTTAGATGGGCAGCCCATTTATTCGCGGGATGTAGATGTAGTTGCCTTGCGTAAAAAAGTGGGCATGGTATTCCAAAAGCCCTCGGTATTTCCCATGTCTATTTATGATAATGTTGCCTACGGTCCTCGAATACACGGTATTAAGAATAAATATGATCTGGACAGTATCGTGCATAACAGTCTGCAGGCAGCTAACCTTTGGGATGAAGTGAGTGATCGGCTTCATTCACCGGCAGCCAGGCTGTCCGGCGGGCAGCAACAGCGACTGGTGATTGCTCGGGTGCTGGCCGTTAATCCGGAAGTGATCCTAATGGATGAACCGGCGTCTGCTCTTGATCCCATATCCACTAGTCGCTTGGAGGCTTTGATAGCTGAGCTGAAGGAGAGCTATACCATTGTGATAGTAACTCATAATATGCAGCAGGCGGCTCGGGTATCTGATTATACTGGTTTCTTCTTGAATGGTTATCTGGTGGAGTTCAATCGTACAGATGAATTGTTTGTCAATCCTCGTGATAAGAGAACTGAAGATTATATCACGGGGCGGTTTGGCTAATGGGGGAGGATTATTAAATGGCGCATGAAGCATTACAGAATGAACTGGATAAACTATCCGAAGAAGTATTGAAAATGGGGCGTTTATTGGAAGAGCAAATCCACAATGCGGTCAAGGCTCTGATCGATAAAGATGTCAATCTGGCGGAACAGGTGATTGAAAAGGATGAGATCATTGACCAAATGGAAAACGATATAGAACGAAAATCCCTGAGCTTGATTGCCTTAAAACAACCGATGGCAGGTGATCTGCGTTTAACAGGCTCGTTTTTGCGTCTTATTATTGATATTGAAAGAATGGCTGATCATGCCGAAGACATAGCCCGGATAGCACTTGATCTCCATGAACAGACCTATATAAAACCCTTGATCGATATCCCGCGTATGGCTAAATTAGGTCAGGATATGGTGGATGTGGCTATGAAGGCATTTATTGAGCGAGACGTTGATTTGGCTATGAGCATTGTCCCCATGGAAATAGAAATGGATGGTTTGTATGATCAGGTTTTCCGTGAACTTCTATTATATATGATGCAGGATCACCGCAATATTGCTCAGGCTACCTCACTGTTGCTGGTGGCTGGACACCTGGAACGCATTGCTGACCATGCCACCAACCTGGCCGAAATAGTAGTATTTGTGGTGGAAGGTCGGCGTATTGACATAAATGCCAGAGCACGCCGTCGGGAGAAACAAGGCGATGCTTAAAAATAAAAACGCCCGGGAAACGAAGTGCATCCCAAGGTTACACCTAACCGAGTGCCAAGGACTGAGTTCTGAATAAAACAGGGCTCAGTTCTTTTAGTTTGTGGTTGTCTATAATGGTATGAAGGAAATGAAAAACATTAAGCGAAGTAATATTTATTGGCGAAAGGGGGCATTTCATAAGTGGGTGAAAAAAGAAATCAGGTTAATAAGGTTACGGTTACTATTTATAACGAAGACTACATAG
>JAAZLQ010000038.1 GCA_012799255.1 Bacillota bacterium | reverse complement strand
CTCTTTCCTCGCATTGCAAGTCTTCAATTTCTTTCTCAAATTCTTTTTTAATGGGATCAGTTAAAGCCGTAATCTCCGCAAAAACTGAGTCCCATTCTTTCGGTTTCCATTCATTTAGATCCTCTAAGGCCTGGGCACATTCCTGAAACTGGAGAGATAGCTCCCCTATTCCGCACAAGTTGGCTTGTAAATTCTCCAATCGCGCCTCATAGTCGTCAATGACCTTTTTGTGTTGTTGAATTTCTTCCTGCCATTGGTCAACCTGCTCCTTACTGTTCTCATCCAAAGAACTGGGCAAACGAAATTCAGCGAGTTCGCTCTTGAGTCTTTGCTCCTCCATAACCAATTTGTTTATGGTGTCCCTAATTCCGACTTGTTCTTGATCATAGTCAAACAAATCGGTCCAGAGGCTTTCTAACGCCTGTTCGGAAAGATCATACTCTAAATACGAACTATAAACAGCGTTTAAATAATCTAAGAACTGGGGTGCGTAATAATCGCTAATATAACCATGCATCAGGATGGGAGTCATATACTTTTTACCTTGTTCAACCAACGGAAGCTGTAGATCATAATCGTGTAGAGTGGCAAGGAATAGTTCGCCTAACCAAGTGGTAATGTTTCTTGGCGGATGCTCTAAGCCTAACCCAGAAACAATCGGTCCCCATAAATCCCCTTCTTTGTAATGATAAACGGAACACCAGACCAAAAAAAGAGAAATTGAAAGTGAACAATTTTCCTTCAATATACGCAGGTTTTTCTCCTGAATCAGCTGTCCAATTAACAAACCTAATTCTTCCACTTCTTCCGGCGACACGAGGAGGTCACCAAAAAGCTTGGGCATCCCTTTGGCAAGCTCAGCTTGAAAACGCTGCTCAAATTCTATTAATTGAGTCAAATTAGTAGCTGGCAATTGCATCCTTGCTCACCTCACATCAGGCTATTGGGATAGGGTTGAATCATCACGCTTACCTTGGAGTGTCTCGAAAATCCGTTGAAGCGTTTTCCTGACCCCTGTGACTTCAGTTAGAGCGCCCCGCTCCAGCCTAAGTTCTTGAAGCTCTTGCTCATAAGCTCGCCTAGCTTCCTCCTCGCGTCTAGCTAAATCACTCTGTGAAAGCAAGAGTTCCTCAATGCGCTGGGCCTGTTTTCTATTTTCCTCTTGCAGGAGAATCACGTTACTAGTCTGGGTTTCCAATAGATTCTGCAGATGCGCGAATTCCTCTTCGAGCCTAGGAATACGATGAAGACTTTGCACAAGGTCCACCATGGCGTCTTGTCGCTTGGGAATTTCCTCATTAATCAATTCCAACAACCACTGAGCCGTGCTTAACACGGAATCATACATGGAGCTCTCGAAATTCGGAATGCTTGGTGCCTGTTCTACGGCGCTTTCCTCTGCTTTTGTGATTTGCTCATAGTCACTCTGGGATAGTTGTCGTAGGCCTTGCCGTAAATAGAGCGGGTAATACTCCTTATCCTCTAGAAAACTAAAGTTAGGCAGTAAATCCACGATGGATTTGTGATTCTCCCATAGTACCTCATCGGTTATTTCACAACTCAATGAAAAAAGCTGACTGAGGCGGTTGACAATGTTACTTGATGCTGCATGTGTTCTGGGCTGGGGGGATGTTTTTAGAGTAAAGCTACCTAAAAAATACCCCTTGCCGTTAGAGGTTCCACATATCACTACCTTATCTCCACTTTGTAGTGATTCTACGCCGGGTGTACTTTGTGCAAATAACCAGGTCCGTTCTGCAAAGAGGGCCTCTACAATTTGAGATGCCTCTAATTGTTCTTCGCCAAAGCGTAGATTATTGACGATTACTATGTAGTAATTATTGCCCATTACGCTCCCCCCCGGAATAATCGTTACCATAAAACGATTTTAATTAATAATTTCTTCACAGTTCTCTCTAAACCCTGCTTTTCTCATGGTAAAAATACAAAAATTAGGATCCTAACGTTGGTCCAGGCCAATTGCCTATCACTACCCAAATATGCCCTGAACAGAAGGGACATTGATCTTGAAAACTAAAAATGATGGAAGACCACGGGCCGGAACTTTGCTCATCACGCTCCTTTTAGAATCCGCCTCGCAGTGAACATCCTTGCGCTTGGGACATGTAGTAAAAGTCTATGTTTTGCCGATCAGGTATTTCGTGGTCATGGAAGGCGATGCTTTTAAGAAAGCTTGCGCTTGGCTCCCTTGTTTCATATTGTACGAAATATTTCTTTTCCGTATTCGGACACTAATGTGTCCGTTCTAAAGTATTCGTGCATTATGTATTGGAGGATAATAAAGATGGTGGTAAGGCGCTGCTGACCGTATATTACTTCATACTGTGCAGTATCAACATTATTTGCTTGATTTCTTATTTTGACTACAATGGGTTGCAAGCAATAAAACTCACCGTCTTTGCCCTTTTTCACGAAGTCCCAGATATCATTTAATGAGTCGTTGACCTGTAAGGGAACCCAGCGATAACCTCTCTGATAGGAGGGGATGAAGAAGTGCATGCCCAATAAATCATTTATGGTTTTCAAATCTAAGCTGCTGTTCAATATATTATTACCTCCCCCTTTGTTAACATGCTTCTGCTTTTTCCAGCAAAAAATTGCTTACTCGGATACTTTTCGCCGAAGCCGACTTCCACAGTACCCCTACTACGAACAAACAAAAACGCGCTCCCCTCAAGGAAACGCGCTTCACAAACCTTGCTAAACATGAAAAGGAACCCAAATCTAATATAGTCCTACTCCAAAATATCCTTCGTCACATTGGTTAAAGGACCATGTACCGATTGGGAACTTCTTTACCTTGAAGTAAATCTACAGCAAATTGTATAGCATAGTATCCCATTAAATCTGGTCGTTGATCCACAGAAGACAACATGGAACCGGTCTTAATGGCTACCTTGGCTACATCCAAGG
>JAAZLQ010000117.1 GCA_012799255.1 Bacillota bacterium | reverse complement strand
TTGATTCCAGATAAAATATCCTGAGTTATTGAGAGTCATTAGTCCTTTAAAATCAATTACCCTTGAACCTACGGGTACCACTATGTAACAATCAGCAATTTCTCTTAACAGAAAACCTTCTTTAATTCTCATTTTTGCCTCCTGTCCACCTTAGTTTTCTTTCTCAGTTTCTTTGTCTTTTCCTCATCGTCATTATAGTAATAATAGGGATAATAATTGTTGCCAACTGCCTTTTTATCAAGATGGTTAAGAACAACACCGATAATATTTGCGTTTACATTATCTAATATTTCCCGGGCTATTTTTACTGCATCTATTTCGGTTTTTCCCGATTTTACCACTAATATAGTACCATCAGCATAGGTTGAGATTATTGATGCATCAGTAATACCGCCTACAGGCGGTGAATCCATTAATACTATGTCATACTTGTTTTTTACATTTTCCAAAAAACTCTTCATGGCATTGGAGCTTAATAACTCAGATGGGTTTGGAGGAATTCTGCCACTGGTTAGAATATCTAAGTTCTTAACAACATCATGCTGTATAAAGGACATAGCATCCTTTTGCAAAGTCAGTAAATTTGTAAGGCCTCTATCATTTAATAGCAGAAATACTTTATGCAGCATCGGTTTTCTAAGATCTGTATCAATAAGAAGCACCTTATTTCCGCCCTGAGCCAAGATAACAGCAAGATTAGCTATGGTAGTAGTCTTTCCCTCCTTAGGCCCGGAGCTTGTAACTAATATGGTTTTTAGAGGCTTGTCCACACTCAAAAACTGTATGTTGGTTCTTAATACCCTATATGCCTCGGAAACAGGGGATTTTGGGTTATTATAAGTAATAATTGTGTCTTTTTCCAACATAATTAAACCCCATTCTTCTCTGCTTTAAAAGTCGGTATAGTACCAATAACCGGCAAATCCAAATGCTTTTTAACATCTTCCGGCGTTTTAACAGTATTATCAAAATATATAATCAGGAGTATTATTCCCATACCAACGATAAGGCCTAATATAATTCCAATCATGTAATTCAGTCTGTGGTTGGGAGATACAGGATATGGCTGCAGCTCAGCTCTATCAATTATTTGTACATTTTCTATCTGCATTATTTCAATAATTTTCTTCTGTAGCACTTCTGCAACTTTATTGGTCAGTTCCATTGCCATCTGTGGATTAGTATCATTAACTGATATTTGAATTACTCTGGATTCATTTTTCTGGCTGACCACAATCTTTCCGGCTAAAGAGGCCGGGCTCACATTTCGAAGTCCCATTTCTTCAATTACTTCTCTGGCGACTAATTTACTTTTTGCCAGTTCACGATAGTCATTAATAAGGATTGAACCCAGAGATAAATCGCTTGTTTGTATTCCTTCTGATTCAATATTCTTTCCTACATATAGAGTTGTACTGGATGAATAGACAGGAATGGTAAAGTAATTTGTCCATATGTATGCGGCTGAACCAGATATAAGAATGCAACTTACAAAAACCCACCATTTACTGAAAACTAATCTAATCAGGTCTTTAATATTAATTTCTAGCATTGAATCCTCCAACT
>JAAZLQ010000030.1 GCA_012799255.1 Bacillota bacterium | reverse complement strand
TAGCAAGGTACCCAAGTTCACCTTACTTCCGATAGTTGAAAACTCGTTTGAGCATGGGCTGCATCCCAAGGAAGGTCAATGGAACTTAGAGATTCGGGTAAAGGGTATTGGAGATCGCGTTGTATTTATGGTGAGAGATAATGGTGTAGGGTTCACCGACGAGCGACTTCGCCAGGTGCGAAGAAAGCTCAGGGTGCCTTTGTCAGTGAGAGCTTCTACTCTCAAGATGGAACCTGATACCGGAAAGCGACGACGGGGCATCGGGTTAAAGAATGTCGATACCAGGCTGAAACTGCAATTTGGTGGGAAACACAGGGTTCGGGTGTTTAGCAAGCTAGGGAAGGGGACAGTAGTTGTTCTGACCTTCCCTGCATCCAGCGTGGAGGTCTAGGAAATGTATGGTGTGCTGATCATTGAGGATGAACCGTGGTCTAGAGAAGTGGTAAAGGCTTTGGGAAAATGGGAGAATCTTAAGGCCAGGGTAATTGGAGAGGCGGACAATGGTTCTGAGGGACTTAGGCTTATCGCGAAATTGCAGCCGGATATTGTAATAACTGACATGCGTATGCCAGGAATAGAAGGCGCAGAGCTTCTTAAGGCTATAGATGAGCAGTTCCCTGAGGTGAAGATCATTGTAATGAGTGGATATGATGATTTTTCCTATATGAAACAGGCCATCCGATCTCAGGCTGTGGACTATCTTCTTAAGCCTTTGGATGCAGAGGAATTGAATGCATCGCTATGTCGGTGTATCGAAGAGATAGCAGAAGGATTTGGAGATTCACCTGATCTAGGGTCCATAAAGTGCAAAGATGATGGCATCTTAGATCCACAGGCGGTACAGGCATTTATAGATGGGCATTTTCATCAACCGATTTCTCTCTCCAGCATCGCTCAGCGTTTCTTTGTGAGCAAGGAGCATCTCAGTAGGACCTTCAAAGCCGATGTGGGGGAGAATATATCGGAGTATATAAAACGAAAGCGTATGGAAAAGGCGAAGGAGTTGCTGGTTCACGGTGAGATGGAAATCAAGCATGTGTCCGAGGCAGTCGGGTATAACGATACTTCGTACTTTTACCGAGTTTTCAAAACACACTTCGGCATTACGCCGGGGAAGTTACGGGCAGATGCTGGTGTGGGGCGTCACTGTTTGGATAAGCCCGAACTCGACAAAATGTTATAAGAACCTCTGCTACCCCGGCATCTCGTAGTCCAGTGATACAGATGTACTGACTTAACGGATGGTTACTGAACTAACTTCCGCACTGATCCAGTTATGTTTGCCACAAACCAGTATCGTACCAAGTGTTGGAACGGAAGATGGCGCTTACCAGTGCCAGTGATATGAACTCATGCGTGTTTGCCAGAGATCAGGTTGTGACCAACGCGGAGAGTTCCTTAGCCATTAAGACAAAGTTTTCGCTCGCGTTTTGCAAACGCATCAGCGCCACCTTCTAGTACATCGGTTATCCTATCCCTAATTTTTCGGTCTTCAATTGAACCTAGATGATAGCTTATGGTGCCATCTTCTCCAAAGTCGGCAACAATAACTTGCTCTGCATCGGCATTGACTACTAGGTTAGCATTATGGGTGATCATGATCACTTGTCGTTTCTGCTTAGCTTCCAGAAACGTCGGCACTAGTATATTCGATATGAATTCGTTATCAAGATGATCTTCTGGTTGATCGAAAATAATAGGACAGTTGTTCGTGGCGAGGAAGAGCTTAAGGACAACAGTACCCTTTTGGCCAAGAGAAAGCTTGTCCAAAGCAACTGGACCTCGGCTAAGGTCTAGCTCGACCTTTGTACGCATTTGCAGCCTTGGCCTAAACAATGAACGCACAACGTCATGTTTGATGGATTCTGAAAAAGGTTCGTATGTTTCGGCGGAATCAATCGATGTTTCTAACCATGTAAGAAACTCACTTGATGCATGGAAACCATATCGTTGCTTTAGGGCATCAACAGTGCGACATTTTCTCTTGTCAGCATATTCAAAGAGCTTCTGATAGAGACCATCAATATCAAAGTCTATGGTGGCAGTGAGGTGCAAATCGCTTAAGATTCCCCTAGAGGATTCTTGCTGTAGAAAATCGTCAAGTACGGTTTGATATGTTTCTCGAAGTTCTTCGTATTTTGTTTGGATTTTTTTATATAGCTCGATGCGTCGCGTTCTTTCTTGATCAAGCTCTGGCTTTGCGCTTTCTGACTGATGTCGGTGAGGGAGGCTATTATCTGCCTTTCAAATTCGTCAAGTTGAGTCTTGAAACTGTCTATGGTTGCGAGTAATTCGTTGGCCAGTGTTTGTTTCTTTTTTGCACCAGCAAGTGCTTTGAGAATGTCTTTTGTTTCTTTAAAACTAAGTAATC
>JAAZLQ010000184.1 GCA_012799255.1 Bacillota bacterium | reverse complement strand
TAGATAGCGTGCGATGTGCGCGGCGTCCTCCTCGTCAAGGTCCCGCACACCGGCGAGAGATTCGATATGGTGCCGCAGTTCGTGCCGCAGCGTCTTGCGCAGGCGCCGCTTGATACTGCCGTGAGGTTCGTGGCCGTAAACCTGCATGAAGGAACCGTAATACACGGTGATAAAGCGTCCTAACGGGCCGCCGGCGTTGTACTCGCCGAGGATGAAGAAATCGTCGTTTAGGCTTTTCTCATGCAGCTTCACCTGTTCGAGAAGAAGAATCCCGCCGTTGAGCTCCATGAGCAGCCCCTCCGGAAACTCCTCCACAATCTCATCCAGCATGGCCTGCATTTCGTCTATCGTTATCATACACGGCTCCTTATCGAACGTCTTCCCTTATCATTATAGAGTAAAGTTTCACCGTGTCAACGATGGGCGGCATTGTGAAGCGGGCCGGTTTGTGGTAGGATAGACACGATTTTATCAGGATAAAAACAAGGAGCGGAAGATGAACACCAAACAGACTGCGCCGCGCAACAGAACCCTCAGGCTCACGCCGGAGGAGGAGGCCCAATGCCTTCTTCAGTGCCTCAGAGCCTCTGAAATCGACGATTTGCCGGAAGACCGGATTATCATCGGGGACGCCTTTGACGCCCTCAGACGGCTTCCTGAGGGCTGTGTGGACCTTCTCATCGTGGACCCGCCCTATAACCTCAGCAAAACCTACGGCAAAAGCGTCTTCCGCAGGATGAACACCTCCGCCTACGCCGAGTTTACCCGCAAGTGGCTCGACGCAGTGCGCCATACCCTTAAGGAGACGGCCTCCGTCTACGTCTGCTGCGACTGGGACTCCAGCCTTATAATTGGCAGTCTGCTTGGCGAGTACTTCACGGTACGAAACCGCATCACGTGGCAGAGGGAAAAGGGGCGCGGTGCCCAGAGAAACTGGAAGAACGCGCAGGAGGATATCTGGTTTGCCACAGTGTCGGATACATACACCTTCAACGTCCAGGCCGTGATGCAGCGGCGGCGCGTTGTCGCCCCTTATCGTGAGAACGGCCGCCCCAAGGGCTGGGTGGAGACGGAGAGCGGCCGCTTCCGTGACACACACCCCTCAAACTTCTGGGACGATATTTCAATTCCTTACTGGTCCATGCCGGAAAACACGCCCCACCCGACTCAAAAGCCGGAAAAACTTATGGCCAAGCTCATTCTCGCCAGCTCCAACCCGGGCGACTTGGTGCTTGACCCCTTCGGCGGGGTGGGCACCTCCGCTGTTGTGGCAAAGAAGCTGGGCCGGCGCTTTATTTGTATCGAACGGGAGGCGGAGTACTGCGCTCTTGCGCAAAAGCGCCTTGAAATAGCGGAGCAAAACCCCGCCATTCAGGGTTATTGCGACGGTGTTTTCTGGGAGCGCAATACGCTTAACGAACAGAAGAGGCACGAGAAGAAACGGGAAAAGAACGAATCATCGAAAAGTATGTAAAAAACTCCTTGACATATTCCGCATAAATGGTTATAATCTATTCTCGTTGAGAGCAAAATCTTCACCGATGAAAAGTGAACAAAGCGGGATTGTGTAAAGGTAGCACGACAGACTCTGACTCTGTTTGTGAGGGTTCGAATCCTTCTCCCGCTGCCACAAAACGACCGAAAGGTTGATACAATGAAAAACCGCAGCATTACTGCGGTTATTTTGTTTTTATGCATGTTTGAGAGGGGTAAAAACCTCTCTTTTTTGTTGCCTGATTTACAAAATTTAAGGGGGGTCAAGATTCTTGACCCCCCG
>JAAZLQ010000013.1 GCA_012799255.1 Bacillota bacterium | reverse complement strand
TATCGAATAAATCTGTATATGTACGGTGTAAGGTGATACTGTTTAGGTCATCGTAGGGGACTTCACCGTTGATATACATCCTTCTCTCGATAGTGTTTCCCTTGCCCCTTAAGGGGTAATAGCTTATTTCTATATTGTAAAGTCCAGCTTTTTGGACAGAGAATTCCCATTCAACATATCCTTCGCTTCCGGTGGATAAAATATCCTTTTTGCCGTCCAGTTCGGATAGTACGGTTGCATTTGCATTGTTTGAAGAGGCATACTGATGCCCGAATACGGTGATAACTTCATCCGTATAGTCCTTATCTGCATTCATTTGTCTGTATGTAATATAGCTTTGAGAGCTTTGAGAATCTTGCGCCAATGCACTTATCGACGAGAAAAACACACCCATGGCACATGCCATGGCACAAAATTTGATTTTAGACTTCATACGTTCCTCCTTAACCGTTGGAAAAGGATGAAGAGTCGTCCTTTTTCATATCCCTATGGATTCAGACTACAACAACTCTTCATCCTATCCGAGTTTTGGACGCTATGAAACAACAGTTCCGTTATACTTATTGGTTACTGCCTTTTGCATTTTTGACTTTACAGAATCTACAGCCGATTTAACCGATTTTCCGTTGAGAATGGAGGGCCATAATTCGTTTTGCAAGGTATGCGATAGATTGTAGTTATTGGATAGGGTAAATACCGGGTTCTTTGCCTGGAAGAACAGAAGCTTTTTAGCATTTGCATCCAGTGATGTGGACAAAGCTTTATACAGCTCTTCGGTTTTGGCATAAATATCCCGTTTGATTTCACGTGAGGCATCCCAGTAAGCAGCCAAATCCTGAACGGCAGCCACTACTTCTTTGGGAGCAGAGACATGACGCGGAATTACATACATATCAGGCATAGTGCCGGTTGCCGCTACATATGTTTTCGCCGCCGGACCTTTGGGAAAATATACCCATCCGATATTCTTGGACGCAATGCCCATTTGCTCCATAACGGCGCCGTAACGGGCGTGATAAGTTGCCATGGCGACCTTTCCGGTGAATATAGCATTAAAAGGCTTGTCGGTGATAGCGCCCAACTCGGCACCATCCGGAATGGTATTGTCTATCATGTGAAGGTCAGCAATAAATTGAATGGCTTCTAACGAATTTTTGCTATCCAGAGAAATTTTTGGAGCGCCGCTCACACCTGAGCTGATCAAGGTGGCGTTATTGGAGTATATGAAATCCAGCCAGGGGTCGCTTGATGTAAATGCCCAATAATCGGGCTTTCCGTCACCGTTGGTATCTTGAGTCAGCTTCTTGGCTACTGCACGGAAGGTTGTCCAATTCCACTGATCCTTTTCAACATAGGTCCACAAATCGGGGACGTTGAATTGTTTGAGAAGTTCACGATTGTACCAAATCCCGTTTCCCATATCATTGGGGGAGTAGGGAATTCCATATCGTTTCCCTTTAAATGTACCCAGTGTTTTGAAAATATCTACATTCCAAGTAGGATCCTTAGCAAAGTCATAATATTTGTCAAGTTCGAGAATAGCTCCTGAATTGGAAGCGTTAGGATAAACCTCGTAGCCGCGCAGATTGACAACGTCATATGTAGCTTTTCCTGCCGCATGGTCGTTAATCAGAGTTCTATACAGGGTTTCATAGTTGGATTGCTGCACAAACTTAAACTTAACATTAAACTTTTTCTCGGTTAATTTAATGCTTTCATTGAAAATGGTAGACTTGGACATATTTGGCACAGCATGTTCGCTTGCGATTACAATTTCTCTGCCCTTTAAATTAAATTTCGGTTCGTTATAGTTTGAATTTGCTTGTGTGCTATCCTTGTTATTATCCTTGTTATTATTGTTATTGTTGTTTGAGGTCTGACTATTTTCTCCGGAGGTATTGTTAGGCACTGAAGTGGTGTCATCGCCATTGCCCGGGACATTATCGTCCTGTGGATTTGAATTATCATTTATAGCAGTGCCGGTGGATTCGGACGTAACCCCCGACTCGCTGTCAGAAGTCCCTTTGTTCACCTTTGCGCCGCAGCCGACTGTTGTTAGCGAAAACGCTAACAACAGGGCTACTGCAATGAATCTGTTCGCAACTTTTTTCATAAGACTTTCTCCTTTCCTAAAAGAGTGGCCGGTTCTCGTCTCGCAACAAGCCGCAATTGCGCTTTATTAACATAGCTACAATCGCTGCAAAGGAGATAACCAACAGGATAACCGAAGTGAAGGGAAATTCTACTCCTGTTTGAGGGCTGCCATCATTATCTTTGTTCGAATTGTCATCTTTGTCGGAATTATAGGTTTCTTCAGGTGTGACTTTTCCATTGCTAG
>JAAZLQ010000059.1 GCA_012799255.1 Bacillota bacterium | reverse complement strand
TTTCCAGCCGCTGGATCACGGGCATGGTGGTTGGACCCATCGCCGGCCATCTTGGCGACAAGTTTGGGAGGCGGCTGCCCTTCGTAATGGTCACAACCCTGCAGGGCACTGCCATGCTGATATTGGCTCTGTGGGCAGCACCGCTGGTGACGGTGGTGTGTACCGTGTTGTTCTTTGTCTTCTTGAATGCCCAACGGGTGCTTTTGGACACCGCCCTAGGTGATTCTACCCGGGGTGCCCAAGAGGGTCAGATCATCGGTCGGTACAACTCGCTGCAGGATTTGGGGGCTGCCGTGGGTCCCGTTCTCGGGTATTGGGTAGGCGCGACTGTAGGGTTTGAACTGGTGTATGCGGCTGCTGCTTGCCTGCTGATTGCTTTAGGCATCGGCGCACATCCACTTACGGGTGAGAGAAGAGACCAGAAGTCCTCGAGTCAGACATAGGGGATGTTTTTTTTCAACATCTCCGCAAGATATCTTGCAGAAAGGAGGATTTGTGCAAGATATGTTGAAGAGTGGAGATGTAAAAGATACATGTTGTATGTAATGGAGTGGTGTTGTGGCGACGAGCAGGGTTCAAACCCTTGAAAACATTGTTAACGATCACTATCGAAATCTGACACCTAGTCAGAAGCGCTTGTGTGACTATATTCTCCAAAATCCGTATGAAGCTGCTCTAATGTCCAGTGCCAGGATCGCCGAGCAGCTGGATATTAGCGAAGCTACTGTAGTGCGATGTGCACAAACCTTGGGATTTGACGGGTATATCAGTCTGCGGGAAAGACTGCAAGAACAACTTCTGCACGAAGTTCGATCATCTGAGCGGGTGGCGACCATGGTGTCCGCACCTGTGGAAAACGCAGGCACCCTCTACGAAATCGTAGCTCAAACTGTGCATTTCCTCAATCAGCTGCTGGAAAATGTATCTGAAGAAGATTTGGAGCAGGCAGTTGACCGCCTCAACGGTGCCCGCCAGGTGATTCTTTATGGTGAAGGGGCGCCGGGCTCACTGGTCCATCATGCGGATTTCTGGTTCTCCCGGTTGGGCCTGCAGGTGAAGAAGACCACGCAGACGGGGCGCCGGTTCTACGACCACATTTTCCGGGCGCAGAGCGAGGATGTGGCGTTCATTCTGGCTTTCCGGAGGCCGACTTCGGAGGCAGTGGCCCTTCTGGAGGTAATGGCTGAATGCGGAGGACAGTCCATTTTGGTAACGGATCTGCTTGCCTCAAAAATGCATGGACTAGCCACGCAAGTACTAACGGTGCGGCGGGGACCCATGGATGCTTTTCGTCCCATGGGTCCGGTTGCAGCCTTAGTGGACGCCCTTATTCTTGGTTTGATGCGCAAGAAAGGCGGGGAAGCTGTTTCCGCATTGCGGCGTCTGGATGACCTTAGACAGCGATATAACGTTCTTTACGAGTAAATTCAACAGAGAGTTGGTGCCGTGATGATCACAGCAGAGAAACAGACCAAACTAAGCGACATCAAAGGATATCTCTTCGATATAGATGGAGTTTTGCTCCTAGGCAAGGAAGCCATTCCAGGCGCGAAAGAGCTGCTTGAAGTCCTTCGCAGCAGCGGAAAACACGTGCTCTTTGTGTCCAATACCAGCTCCCGTTCCCGGGCACAATGTATAGATCAGTTTAACCGTGCAGGTATTCAGATAGCTGACGAAGAGCTGTTTCTGGCCAGTGAAGAAACGAGTCAATACATTGCTCGTCTAAAACCAAATGCCCGGGCGTACGTGCTCGGCGCAAAGGGGCTCCACACAGAACTCCTTAAGGAGGGTATCGAGATTCTTTCTGCGGAGAATGTTGATCCCCGGGAAGTGGACTTCGTAGTTATCGGTAGGGACAGGACCCTAACATACGACAAGCTCACCACAGC
>JAAZLQ010000005.1 GCA_012799255.1 Bacillota bacterium | reverse complement strand
GTAAGGGGTGAATCATATGATGCTAGATGTGGACAATTATCGTATTGCAGACATAGAAAATGTCTTGACGCCCAACTTGGTGTATTATCGCGATTTAATTGTCAGCAATACCCAAAGAGCCATTGAGTTGGCAGGATATGCCGGACGTTTGTGGCCACATGTAAAGTCTCACAAAATGAAGGAAATGGTTAAGCTGCAGCAAAGTTTGGGGATCAACAAGTTCAAGAGCGCTACCATTGCTGAAACGGAGATGTTGATTGATTGTGAAGTGGATCAGCTTGTCCTGAGCTATCCTTTGGTCGGTCCTAATATTTCGCGTTTTATTTCTCTGTGTAGAAAAAGTGAAAAAACAAAATTATGGGCATTAGTTGACGACTATTTTCAGGCGAGTCTGTTGGCGCAAGAAGCTAAAAACAATCATATTACAGTTAATGTGCTCCTTGATGTTAATCTAGGAATGAATCGTACCGGTATCCCTCTTGATTTGGTAGAAAAATACTATGAAAAAATATCAGTCCTGGAAGGCTTAAACCTTAATGGATTACATTGCTACGATGGTCATCATACCGATGTGAACAGAACAGTACGCTTCGAAAAGATTTCTAAGGTGGATTCTCGCATCAAGAGTATCAGAAAGGCTCTAACAGATGCAGGACACAGTTGTGAAATTGTTATTGCCGGCGGAACGCCTGCGTTCACAGGTCACGCTGCTAGTTCAGATTTTTACCTCTCGCCGGGAACGATTTTTCTGTCTGACTATACTTACTATAGAAATATTCCAGATTTGGATATTACTCCCGCTGCCTTACTCGTCACCCGAGTTATAAGTCATCCTGCCGAAGACATCTTTACCATAGATCTAGGGCACAAGGGCATAGCGGCAGATCCTAAAGATGGCAGAGGTTTCCTTTTGGGCTTAAGCGACAAGGTATGTGAAGTGTTGCAGAGCGAAGAGCATTGGGTTTTTAAAATGAAACCTGAATTCAGAGATGATCGTCCACGTATTGGTTGCGTTATATACGTCATTCCAGGTCATATCTGCCCTACAACGGCACTATACCCGGAAGTGTTAGTAGTAGAAAAGGGAAAGATCTGTGATGTATGGACGGTGACTGCTCGCAATAGAAAGTTGAGCATCTAACAACACATAACACCGTGTCAAATAACGTCTGATTTTCCAGAACATCGTATGGCAAAATACAGATTCGTTGTGAGTCATATCATCACTCTAGGCTTGACACGAAAAGTGCATAGTGTATAATTCACTTTGGTAAAAAGATACTTGTATTATTGCGAAAGGACGATACTTTGGAAGATATTAGCTATATAAATACGCGCAGGATTCGGAAAGAGAAAAATATTACCTTAAAGGAACTATCCGATACTACAGGATTGTCTATTTCCTTTTTGAGCAAGTATGAAAATGGAAAGACTAATATCACAGTATCCGCTTTATTCAGCATTGCACATGCGCTCGATGTTCCCATAAAGGTTTTAATTGCGCCCGAAGATGAAGAAGATTTTTTGATCGTGCGCAAAGATGACAGGATTTCTGTCACGCAAAATATTAAAGACGGGACGAAACAAGATTTTCTAACAAGAGGAAGTCTTTTTGGCATGCAGGTAACAGTCATGCACATGCCGCCGTACAGCTCTTCTGGCGATTTGGAATCTCATGACGGTGAAGAGTTTCTGTATGTTTTGGAAGGTGAGATTGTGCTAACAATAGAAAATCGCACTTTCACTCGGCTTCTGCAGGACGATATGGCATACTATTTTGCGAGAAACAAGCACGGCTGGAAGAATCCTACTGACAAAACGGCTACATTCCTAGCTGTCACGACCTACAACGCTTTTTGACATTTCAGAAACTACATCTTTCAAAAACTCAGCTTTATATATGCGCGCGTCTCATCAACTTGATAAGACGCGCGAACAATTTTTAGCTGCAGACTTATTCTTTTGATCTTGTATGATCTTGTCATGTCACGAGAGCATCTACCGGTCCTCGCGGAAGTACGGTCTGCCGAGCCAAGCAGGAGCTTGTTGCTCTCTCTTCTTTGACAATGTGGTCAGGATGAGGATAATGATTGTAAGCAGGTAGGGTAGCATATCAATAATTTGCGAGGTAATCACAATGTTGGTATCGCCAATTTTAAAAGAGATTACTTGAAACTTGATGCTTAGTGCTCTCAACGTACCGAACAAATAGGCGCCAAAAATAGCCTTTAGTGGATTCCAAGTTGAAAAGATAACGAGCGCAACGGCGATCCAACCCATGCCTGCCGTGATGTTGTCCTGCCAACGCGGCACAAAAACAAGTGAAAGGAAAGAACCTCCTAAGCCGCAGAGAAAACCGCCTAAAGCAATGTGAATGTACTTATAGAGTGTTGTATTGACACCGCTGGCATCTGCTGCTGCAGGATTCTCACCTACCATTCTCATGATCAGTCCAATGCTTGTCCTTTTCATATAGAGATAGATTAAAACAGCGGCAATAAGACTGACATAGACCAGATTGCTCTGTGAAAAGAGCATTGTCCCGATTAGTGGGATTGAGCTTAATATTCTAATAGGACGAATCCCTACTTTTTCGATAAATTCAGCCGACAAGGTGAGTCCCGACAACTTGTCACCGGCAAAATTCGCAATTCCTGTTCCGAGGATAGTAAGAGCGAAGCCGGTAACCATCTGATTGCCTTTAAAGGTCACAGTTGCCAATGCGTAAATCAATGAGAGAGCCAGACCTGCGAAGCCGGCTGCCACAATCGCCCATAATGGCGAATTGCTGTTGTAGGCAACACTAAAGCCTGCACAGGCTCCTACCATCATCATGCCTTCGATACCAAGGTTGAGATTTCCCACTTTCTCGTTCAAAATACCGCCCAAAGTGGCTAGCAGGAGCGGTGTTCCCAACTGTACCGATAACTGGAGAAACAAAGTAAGATCATTCATGTGCCAACTCCCCATCGCCTGTTTTATGTCTCAGGGACAGCTTGTACTCGGTGAAAAATTCACTGCTCAGTACACAGATTAAGATCATTCCCTGTAATATTTGGGCAATATCAGACGAAATCTGTAATGAACTCTGAATGTATTCACCGCCTTGAAGCAGGACGGCAAAAAGAAATGAGCCCACGACTAAGGCTAAAGGGTTCAGTCGAGACATATAAGCTACTATAATAGCTGTAAACCCCATGCCAGACGACATCTGATCATTCATCGTTCTTTCAATGCCAGATGCTTGAATCATTCCGGAAAGACCACATAAGCCTCCCCCGATCAAGGCTGAAGCTAGCAGAATTTTGCTTGTATTCATTCCGGCATAACGGGCTGTTAGCAGATTGTCTCCCATGACTGCCATTTCATAACCGAGCTTTGATTTGAAAAGTAGAAAATAAATAACTGCCACCAAAATAAGAGCAATAATCCATCCGATATGAACTCCAAATACTTTAGGCAATAAAGCGGCAGTCGGATAATTCGCAATTTTCGGGAATCCGTATGCCTCGGGATCTTTCCAAGCTGAATACTGCAAATACGAAACAATTCTAATAGCGATATAGTTCAACAGCAAGGTAACGAGAGTCTCACTAACGCCATAATAACGTTTGAGCAGGGCAGGCAGAAGACACCAAAGACCTCCTAAAATAAATGAAAACAACATCATCGTTGGCAGAGTCAACGCTCCAAGGCGATCACCAATTAACCGAATCGCGAACGTTGCACCGATCGCTCCCATGTAAAACTGTCCCTCAGAACCGATATTCATGAACTGGCTTCGGAAGCAGACCGATAAACCCAACCCCATGATTAGGAGCGGTATCATCTTATTGATCGTCTGTTGTACCCTGTATAGAGACCCTAAGGCTCCATAGAACATTTCGCGATAGACTGCTATTGAATTATATTTTAACAACAAGAGAAGAAGACCTGTTAAAACTAAGGCCAAGACGATGGAAAGCAGTTGCAATAAAGCCCTCTTCCCCGCGGACATCTGTGTTCGTTTAACTACCTTTATCATTAATGCTCTCCATTTTTTGACCAAGCATCATCCAACCAAGCTCTTCTTTGGTCGTTTTTTTTGCATCAACTATTCCCATGAGAGAACCATCATGAAGGACGCCAATACGATCACAGAGACCAATCAGGACATCTAGATCCTCGCCGATCAATAAGACGGCAACACCTTGCTCCTTTTGTCTGTTCAGCTCTTCATAAACAAAGCGAGAGGCGGCAATATCGAGTCCTCGTACAGGATAAGCCACGATGAGACACGACGGTGATGGCTTCTGCATGATCTCTCTGCCGAGTAAAACCTTTTGAATGTTGCCTCCGGATAAGGTTCTGATCACTTGTTTCGTACCGGAAGTACTCACATGGTAACTGTCGATGATTTCATTTGCCTCGTGCTCACTAAATTTCTTGTTTACGATACCGCCCTTTTGTCTCCAATAAGATTTGAGCACCGCATTATCTTCAATGTTGAGTCCTCCTGCAAGTCCCATGCCAAGCCTGTCTTCCGGAACGAAGCCCAGCGTAACGCCTTTTCTCATTTGCTGGCTGGGTTTTTGGTTTAACAGCTCCTGTCCATTCAACAAAATGCTACCTTCAGCGAGTTGCAAGCCTGCAATTGCTTCGCAAAGCTCTTTCTGACCGGAACCTGCAATGCCAGCAATACCAAAAATCTCGTGAGAATTAATATCCAGATTAATCTGATTCAACTTTGGTTTGTCGCCTGTTCCTTTAACTGTCAAATCTTTAATTTCCAGTGTAATTTCTTTCTGTTCGTCCGGGATCATCACATACGGAATATCTAAATCAACCTTTGCGCCAACCATCATTTCAGTTAACTGCTGCGGGGACGTTTCGGCAGTATTAACAGTACAAATACTATGCCCTTTTCTAAGTATAGTGACACGATCACTGATTGCCATGACCTCGTCCAGCTTGTGTGTGATGATAATGATTGAGCAACCCTTATCACGCATACCCCTGAGGATTGAGAATAAATTATCTGTTTCCTGAGGTGTTAAAACTGCCGTTGGTTCATCTAGGATCAGCAGCTTCGCCCCGCGGTAAAGAACTTTTACAATTTCCACTGTCTGTTTTTCGCTGACGGACATCGCATAACAACGCTTTTTGGGATCTAATTGCAGACCATAGCGTTCACACAAGTCCTGAATCTTTCCGTAGATTTTTTGTTGATTGAGAAGAATAGGTCGTGCAAGACCACCAATGATGTTTTCTGCGGCCGTAAACACATCAACTTGTTTGAAATGTTGATGCACCATGCCTATACCAAGACGAATTGCGTCAGCGGGAGAATTAATTTTTACTTCATGCCCATCAATTTCGATTGTTCCCTCATCTTGTGCATAGATGCCATCCAAGATATTCATCAAAGTGCTCTTGCCTGATCCGTTTTCTCCCAGGAGAGCATGTATCTCGCCTTTTCTAACAGAAAAATTCACGGCAGAATTTGCCTGCACATTTCCGAAGCGCTTGCTTATATTCAGCATTCTCACATAGTCAGTATCAGATGTATGCATTTTTACTTTCCAAGCCAGTCGTTAATTCTGAAATCGAAAAAAATGTTCAAATTAATATCTGCTGATGCACGTCAGCACATCAGCAGATATCACTTGCCATTAGTTAACGGTGCCGATAACACCTTCTACAAACCAGTCAATTGCCAGCAAATCTTGATCAGTAAGAGTTTCACCTTCTTTTATTCTTACTACGCCTTTGTTGTCCTTGAGGACGCCTTTCCACATATCAAGAGTGCCGTCGATGATACCTTGTTTAGCTTCCTCAATCTTCTCTACTGTTCCGGGAGCGCAGTTCTTGGTTATCGTGTCAAGCTTGACAACTCCTTTATCAAGCCCTCTCCACTTAAAACCTTCAGCACTCGACCAGGTGCCATCAAGGATTTCCTGAATATCTTGTACATAGAACGCTGCGTAGTCAAAGTTTGCCGCCGTAAGGAATGCGTCCGGTACGACGGCTTCGCCGCCGGGTGAAGTTCCGCCGGTGGCCCACACGCCGCGCTCTGCAGCCGCCATCTGCGCATTCATGGAGTTGCAGTATGCCGCTATTACATCACAGCCACCATTGAGAAGTTCGCTCGCAGCTGTTTTCTCTGTTGCCGGATCATACCATGAGCTAGTCCACTTAACTTCAACGGTAGCCTCCGGATTGACCGAGCGTGCACCAAGAGTGTAGGCATTAACTTGTCTTACGACTTCCGGAATTGGGAATGTTGTCACAAAACCTATTTTGTTTGTTTCTGTACGCATGCCTGCGGCAATCCCTGCCAGATACTGCGCCTGATAAATTTTCCCCATGTAGGTGGACATGTTGTTTTTGGTGATGTAACCGGTGCAGTGATTGAAGTAAATGTCAGGGTAATCTTCAGCAACTTTTGCGATGTATTCCATGTGTCCAAAGCTAATCGCATAAATTACATTGCATCCCTGTTCAATCAAGTCCCTCGCAGCTTTCTCGCAATCGCTCGTTTCAGGTACATTCTCCAAGTAGAGAGTTTCAATACCCATTTCTTCTAAGGCTATTCTCCCTAGATTGTGCACATAGACATATCCTTCACTACCGATTGTGGTGTTGTAGAGGAAGCCTACTTTAAGATCATCCAACGAAAGAGCAGGTAGTCCAGACGCTGTTCCGGCTTTCTTGCCGCTCGGATCGACTCCGTCCGTTTTTGATGGATCTTTACTCTCTTGTGGTTTATCATCACCAGCGGGAGTGCAACCGAAGAGACACACGACAGCTAGCGCGATAACCAGTACAAACGCGATTAATTTTCTCATGTTGATCAACCTCCAGGTCATCGTGTTTTTTCGTATATTATTGCCCGCCTTCAGGAAGAATCACCCCGAAGGCAGGTAACCGCTTTAGTCAACTTTGATTACGGGAAAACGATCGGGCAATTTGATTCCCGCTCTTTTATAAATTGTTTTGGCCCTGTCAGACGCCTCGCGCAGGATTGCATCTTCGTCTAGCGATAGTATCTTGCGGTCGCGCATGAGCCATTTTCCATCGCACATAGTGGAAATAATATTGTTGGAATGCATGGCCGTGACTAGGGCGGCGATCTTGTCATTAACGGGCATCATGGAAGGACCGTAGGGGTCGATGACAATCAAGTCGGCCTTTTTGCCAACTTCTAGCGATCCGTAAAGATCCTCATCCAACAGTGCCTCTGCACCCCACTTGGTTGCCATGCGTAAAATATCGTGAGCTGGAACAACTGTTGGGTCCAAACGCCATCCTTTGTGTATCAGAGACGTAAGCCACATCTCATCGACCATATCCATGCGATTGGAGGAGGAAGCACCGTCCGTACCGATTGAAATGTTGATGCCCATGTCTAACATTTTCGGCACCCGTGCAAAACCCAGTACGCGCATCGCTGAAGCCGGATTGTGTGAAATCTTCACTTTGCGTTTTTTGACGAGTTCCAACTCCTCATCATTCAGCCAGACAGCATGGACTGCTAAAAGATTTGGACCTAATACGCCGAGATTTTCTAGATGCTGAACAGTACCAACACCAAATTTGGCGTAAGTGTAATCTTTTTCCTCTTTTGCCTCGGCTACGTGCATATGGATGCCGACACCGTACTTGTCCGCTAATTCCTTTGTGCGTATGCAAAGCTCATCTGTATTATTGAAAATGGTGCGCAGTCCGAACCAAACTTGTATTCTGCCATCAGCTGTATTGTGGTATTTTTCTAAATCAGCAACCTGTCGTTCAAGCTCTTCATCTGTGCTCAGTTGCCACGGTTTAGGCAATCCTTCACCACAATCCATGACTGATTTTGCCAATTTGGCTCGCAAGCCCGATTCCTCAGTCGCTCTGACCATACCGCTGACGAATTGTCCGCCTGGTTCCGCAAAAGTTGTAACGCCTGATCGAATCAATTCCAAGCTACAGACCAAAGTGGAAAGATAAGAATCCTCTTCTGTCATATTGCTTTCGTACGGCCACATTCTCTTGTGTAACCAGGTAATGAAATCCACGTCATCCCCTACACCACGACTGAGTTGCTGAGAAGTGTGTACGTGGGTGTTCACGAAGCCGGGCAAAAGATATTTCCCTGTCAGGTCAATTATTTCTGCGTCCGGCGAAACCATTTCCGGGTCAATTTTGCCAACGGCGATGATCTTGTCGTTCTCTACTAGGACACCGCCACCGTCGTAGACAGTGTCCTCAGCATTCATTGATAAAACATACGCATTTTTTAGATAAGTCTGTCCCATGCTCAACCCCCTAATCAAATTCCTTAATTTACGCTAATAACAGGCTCAATGATGGAGAAGCTTGCTACATCAAAGAGTCCCTGGTCCGTTATGGCAAGCTCAGGAATAAAGATCAGACTGATAAAGGACAACGTGACGTTAGGAGACGGAACAGTACAACCGCGCTCAGACATAGCCTTGGTAATGGCGCGCAGTTTTTCAGCAACAATATCACCATCCTCATCTGCTAACAAGCCACAGATAGGAAGAGCAAGTTCTTCAATGACTTTGCCCTTATCAACATAGACCAAGCCACCTTCCAAGTCCTGAATACGATTAACAGCTAATGCCATATCATCTTTATCTACACCCACGACCATGACATTGTGGTGGTCGTGAGCAACGGAAATGGCTACGGCGCCAGATTTCAAGCCGAAATTCTTGACGAACGATTTGCCGATAGAGCCGTTTTTGCCATACCTCTCCACACAGGCAATATGAATAATATCCTCATCAAGATCAGCTTGAACGACACCGTTCACTACAGGCAGATCTACGACTAAACTTTCCGTCAGAAGCGAGATTGGCGAAGCGCCAATGACGTGTGCTTTCGCTGTGCAAGCTGATTTATCCACTTTGATAAGGAGATCGTCGCCCGTAACTTCGGGAAGGTGCACTGTGTCACGCAGTTTATCGCTGTATTCAAATTTGCTAAACTCATGGACCACTTTCTTGTCTGCTACAACAAGTTGCCCCTTTGCCACAACGGAATCAACTTGGCACTTTTCCAAAGATGACAGCAGTACAATGTCTGCGTACTTACCAGGACTAATTGATCCACATTCACCGTCGATACGGAAAGATTCGGCGGGATTCAGTGTCACCATCTGGATTGCGGTGACAGGGTCAACGCCTTCCTCGATGGCAATGCGGACTTTATTATCCAGATGACCTCGATCTTTGATGTGTAGGGCATCAATGTCATCCGACACCATGCAACAGTGACGAGCATCCACATTATTGTCTGTGATAATTTTGAGACAAGGACGTAAATCAGTTGAGGCTGAACCTTCGCGCATCAAAACGCGAAGTCCCGCACGCAGTTTTTGCAAAGCTTCTTCTTTATTTGTGCTTTCATGGTCAGAATTAACACCCGCTGAAGCGATCGCATTCAAAGGTCCGTCATATAAAGCAGGTGCGTGACCTTCAGCGGTCTTTTTATACTTCTTTGCTAGCTCTAAAATCTTCGCGGACGCGTCACTGCCCGCAAGAATAGGAGGAGCCAGCACTTCTGCCAAGCCAATCGCCTGAGGCAACTGGATCAATTCTTCCATCATATCTGTCTTCAAGGTGGACCCGGTCGTCTGTAAGCCGCTTTCCTCCATGAATGCGGGAACAACGTAATAAAGCTTCACAGGAGTTCCCTCTGCTTCTGCCAGCACTTCCATCATTCCTTCAACACCGGAAACGATGGTTACTTCCATCAAGTCCGTTGCGACAGCGGTAGTTCCGCGCTTAACGACCATCTTGGCAAACTCGCTATAACTGAGCATGCTGCTCTCAATGTGAATGTGTGCATCAATAAAACCGGGTGCCAGATATTTGCCTTTAGCGTCGATGATTTGTGTATCAACACCACAGGCGGCTTCAGGCAGCTGACCAACAGCAGCAATCCTGTTGCCAACAACTGCCACATCTGCCTCGTATACTTCAGCACTGTGAACATTGATTAAAAGACCGTTTTTGATAACGAGGTCAGCAGCTTCCTTTCCGCATGCAACCGCTATCAATCTCTTATCCATCATAAAATTCTCCTTTCCTTGCCAAGCATTCCTTCGCTCCGTTCATGTGTCCTCATAGAACAAACAAGAGATCAGATGCCTTTTGACGTTTACATGGATTAATTAAAATCCCCCACTTAACTTTCCTTTTAGCTAATTTTATTAAGTAAATTTAGCTCTTTGTAAAAATCGTATCACGATCTGCACTATGAGTCAATCAAACTAT
>JAAZLQ010000123.1 GCA_012799255.1 Bacillota bacterium | reverse complement strand
ACTCTCCGGCTACCTGCCGCGCCGGGAGAAGAGTGACGGTGGGAGAAAATACTTCCTTGGGTGTAGGGGAGGCTTTCGTAGGGGGCGACGACTCTGTCGCCCCGTGCGGAAAACGGGCAAACAGGGTCGTTTGCCCCTACCGTACACGACATGCTATATCGTAGGGAGCGACGGCTCTGGTGCCTGCATCGATGCCCACATCGCCCCGCGCTATATCGTAGAGGGCGACGACTCTGTCGCCCCGTGTGGACAACGGGCAAACAGGGTCGTTTGCCCCTACCGTACTTAGGTGAGAATCATTTTTACATGGCAACCCTAATTGTATCCGCTAAGATACATCAGTAGTCCTTTAGGGCAATGACACACCAAAATAGCTTTTTCAGTGGTCTCGGGCGGCTCGAAGCCACCGAAAACCTTGACATTTCTACCACCAGCAGCATTATGTTTTCTCTTATCCCGTCACCCTGATCGGCCCTATAACCCCTCTTCCATTTCCCGCATAAAACTATCAATCGCCGGCAGTCGTTTGACGACCTTCAGCTTGATGCCGGCCTTTTTGCAGAAGTCCTCCAATATGGCCTCCATGGCCTCCCCGCGCACCTGTATCTCCTGGGGTACACCTTTTTCCAGACAAATATCGATCAGCCGATTGATGGTTACATTGGCGTCGTCACTGATATTTTCGAAGGTTTCACAGTCCAGAAGCATCCCCGAGAGGGCTTCTGCCAGGACAAATATTCTTGGAAAATAGGGGCGTTCAGCCTTGTTTTCCTGAACTATCGAAGGGAAATAGCAGGTATCTACTTGCAGAGAAACATCCCGCATGCTTCCTGCCCTTTTGATCTGTTGGAACAACACGTCGTCAGATATGATAAGCGGGCGGTATACTACCTTCGGTACCATTAATTGCATCTCTTTGCTATACCATTCCAACCGGCCGTTCTTCTCTACGCTATACCGTTTGATAGTCCTTCCGTAAGCCATATCCATTTCCAACTGGCCGGTCATAAGCTGGCCCACCACCAAGAGCGTTTCCCGGAGGGCATGGGTCAAAAAGGCACATTCGTCCTCATTTATATAACCGGGCGGATATCCCGGTTCATAGCGTCGCAACAACGGCCAGGCATTTTTCCCCCGAAAGGATAGCCCCAGGTCTTTAATCTGCTTGCGGTCCTGGTTGGTTAACAGGTCTCTATCTTCGAATGAGCACATAAGACAATTCTGATAATGCAGTAGCTGATGGTGAGGGATGGTGTCCCCCTGTTCGAGCAACTGACAGAATTTAGAGAAGCCGTTCTCGCCCAGATATACTCCCAGGGCATAGTGTTCACCGCCCATCCCCATGACCGAACAATAGCCGACCATCTTATCCTTAGGATTTTCAACGCAGATGATGTCGGAATCAAACAGGAATTCCCAAGGCTGCTCTCGTTTGAATACGGCTGCCGCCTCATATAATTCTTGTAATTGCTCTACGGTCGGTATTGTATTGTCACGCAATAGCCTTCCCATCCTTTCAACCCTTGATTACGAAATGTGCACTAATATCAACGCTAGTAAGATTATACAAGATATTATAGCGGTTAGGTCAACCCTATCCGAACCCAGGGATGGTTCGAGAACAAATATCAAGAGAGCCGTGCTCCCGATGGCTTCCGGAAAAAATCCTTCGCCGCCCGGGGCTCCTCAAGATGACATTTATGGTACTTTTTCAGTGGTCTCGAACCCTCTCCTTGACACCTCTTTCTTAAAATCCGGGGAGGAGAAACAGGTCAGTTATAGAATAATTTATTACTATTGTTGCCACATTTTATAACATTT
>JAAZLQ010000077.1 GCA_012799255.1 Bacillota bacterium | reverse complement strand
TAAGTTGCTGGCGCAACCACTCAATAGCAGAATTCTCATCCGAGACAAACAGAGTGGTCTGGACAAATTCTTTTGCCAAAAGACGCTTTTTATCATATTCGGTAACCTGTGTCTCTAAGAAAGCCATGCCATCTCTCATTGGAAAACGTTGGACTACGCCCTCTTGAAACTCTGCCGATGAAATGGGCACTGAATAGCCATTTTGGACATGATAAGCAACCATGCGATCGAATAAAACCCGTGGGGTGCGCTCTACGATTAGATCTGCTTCACCTTTCTTGCCAACAAACACGGGTAATTTCTGGAGATGATTCCTCACAAAGGTCCAAGCGGATTCCTCTGTATTCTCCGTGGTTCGGATTTCATCGATCATTGATGCGGATGGTTTGTATGCCGAGATTACGAGATCTTGTTTAACAGAGACAGGATTGGTCTGGGAAAAGAAAGTTCCTTGCCCTTTATTCAATGCACTCACGTTAGCAATTACAAAACCAGCTTCCTGAATGGCACTTTGAATTGCGTTCCAGACTATCGCTTTTGTATTGGAAAATTCTACGGTCATCCAACGTCCGGCTTTTAGTATTTTATAAGCGTTACCAAACGCCGTGGCCATAATCTCGCGGTAGCCATCTAAGCTTTTTTCCTGGAACTCATTTTCAATAGCCTCATGCTCATTATTCGTTCTAACCCTCAACCACGATTCCCAAATAAAATTCAGTTCGGAATACATCAAATTGGATCCAAATGGAGGATCAATAAAAATGTAATCAATCGTATCTTCACTAATCACATCGGCCCCAAAAGACATTGTAGAAATAAGAGTACCTCCAACCAATTCATCCAAACCAGCGCGTACAATGTCTTTAGACTTGCTCTGGAGCAACTTGATAAGATTACGTTCAGCCAAATTGCTTGGAATATACAAAACATTAGGCATGGCACCTGCAAGATTTATTTTACCGTCCTTTATGGCAATGTTGTGTAACAAACTTGCAGTCTTTGTCAAGAAGGATGTGAGTAGAAAGCGAAGAGTTGGATTTCCTTCTGTTTTGCTCCACAAGGATGCCAATACTAAGAGATTTCTTCGAGTGAAAAAATGATGAACATGAGTTTTTCCGTGCGAGTTTATAGGCTGCCTGGTATTATACCCCCACGGAAGCGGGTTGGCCGGAAAAGAAAATGGAATATCAATTTCGGATATGTGCCGCAACAACGCTAGATCTTCTCCATCAGGCTTCTTGCGATAACGCTTGCCCTTATACATGTAATCTATGTAAACTGGTACCTGTTTCGCATGTCTTACTGTCATCCCTAACTCGGCATCGAAAAACAATTCCCATTTTCTCTCTAGGTCTCTTTTTCTTAATGAGGCACTACAGGAAGGGCATTGCATATCTACCACCATATTTCCTGTATCGCCATCAACCGCTATATCCCAATATACAACGTCCTTATCACACGTTGAACACAGAAAGACATCACTCCATATCACATACTGGATTGTACCTTTTGTGGTATCGCCCTTACTGGAGTTGAGACTATTTTCATCGACATGAGAAGTCTCATACATCCAACCACATTCATCCTGAATCTGTTTAACTAGATCTTTGACATCCTTCTTAAACTTCTGAACATCAATTGGATGATTTAAATTGTAGGCTATAAAGGTAGCTATCGGAGATAAATCGTTTATTATTACTCGTCTAGCCCCTAATTTTGACACAATGTTCCCCGACTCATCAATTACATTCCCATCGGGCAGGACCTTGTAGCCAAGTTCCTCAACTGCGCTACGGCTTCCACATTCCTGAGCAGCTACTCCTGTCATTCCGGTACCCGCAAAGCCATCTAAGACAATATCGCCAGGATTGGTGTAGTGCAAAATATACCGCATGATTGCTTGGTGTGGAGCCTTTGCATGGTAGTTGTGTGCCATATACAAGGGATGGGTCTTACCTTCAGTCACATCAGCTGCAAACGGCTCCCTATGATACTCTTCCTCTCCCCCGCCATAGTGTTTCTTCCTTTCTTGTTCCCATTCCTCAATAAAATCATTAATAAAGGGATTTGGGCAAGCTGTATAGTATGGAGGATCGGAGAGAGCAAGAATGTCCTCATCCTCTCCGATTGGGTAGCCCTCGATCTTCTTTAATTCTGGGAGTTTTTGTCTTAAGATTTCGGTAAAATACTCACGCCGTT
>JAAZLQ010000236.1 GCA_012799255.1 Bacillota bacterium | reverse complement strand
GAAAAATAAACAACTGCTTCAATAAACAGCCTTACCAGACTATTCTTGGTAAGGCTGTTCTTGCCTGAAAGGAGATTCTCATGAGTATTCTAGTTGAAGTTGTCTGCTATTCAATTGAAGATGTCTACCGAGCGAAACAAGGAGGAGCCAAGCGAGTAGAGCTTTGTGCCGACCCCGGTGCAGGTGGTACTACTCCCAATTACGGTCTGATTAAGCAAAGTGTAGCCCTCAAAGATCTTGATGTAATGGTCATGATTCGCCCAAGAGGTGGAGACTTCTTGTACACTAAGGAAGAGTTAGATGTAATGAGAGATGATATTAAAATCGCGGCGGAACTAGGTGTCAAGGGAGTAGTATTTGGGATCCTAGATGAGACTGGCTTCATTGACGTTCTCGCCATGTCTAGTTTAGTGCAGCTTTCTAAAAGTTTAGGCCTTGAAGTCACCTGCCACCGTGCGTTCGATGTAGCTCGAGAGCCGCAGCAATTCTTAGATATCTTGCTAGATCTGGGCGTTGATCGCCTCCTCACCTCGGGACAAGCCAAGACTGCAGTGGAAGGTCTTCCCCTGCTTCAGCAGTTAGTTAAGCAAGCCCAAGGCCGTTTATCAATTATGCCAGGTGGTGGCGTCCGTCCCCACAATGTGCAAGAATTACTAACGTTAAACATTACAGAAGTCCACACTGGAAGTAGTGTTAAGGTACCATCAAAGATGCAACCTCGAGAATCAGAAGTGAAGATGGGGGCCCAAGATGTCCAAACCTACCATAACTTCGTGGATATTGAGGCGGTTAGGGCTATTGTGGAAGCGGTCAATCAATAGAGTCGTACTCATAGGGGGCAAAGATCTTAATTTGCAGCAAGGATACTCCACACAAAAAAAGAGCAATTGCAAGTGAGAATAGGCTCGGCCAGCGAACAGTTAACCACCCTAACACTATTAATAATGCCAAAATGGAGACAGAAGTCTGCAGATGACGATGGATCATCAAGAAAGAGGAGCGCAAACAATCTCCTGTTTGTGTGTTAAAGCGAGCTAAGAGGGAAAAGGCATAAACTGCACCTAGGGCCAGTTCAAAGAGGGCCACAATTTGCAGTATGAATAACATGGTCCCCGAGGAACCGCTGGTAAACAGCGCTCGAATATTTATCAAGAGCATAAGCCCCACACCACCAAAGAAGAACCAAATCAAGGTTGCTTGGATAAAATTCTGCCGAAAGCTGGTCCAAAACTTCTCCCAAATCGGTGGCTCCTTGCCCCGCACCCAATGCTGGGCCACGTAGAAAGTAGCGGTAGTGGAAGCCCCTATGGTAAATATAGGTAGACTAAATATAGCCCAGAGGGTGTTTAAGACAAAAAGATTTACTAACCAACTACCGAAGCGATATAAGGTACTATCCTCAGCAAACACTATTTTCACTCCAAAAGTTTAGTAAGTTAAGAGATTCTGGGTTGCCCCAGAATCTCCTTGCTTTTACCTCTATCGAGACTGATACCAATTGTTTACTTCTATTGTGCTTTCTTGACCACCGGCCACCTTCCAAGCATCTACGAAATTATCATAGTTCTTCAAGTCATCGCCACCAGCAATAAAGTTGACCAGATTATCCTGTGCTAATAACGCTAAAGATTGAGTGTATTTTGCAACCGTTGGCAAAG
>JAAZLQ010000009.1 GCA_012799255.1 Bacillota bacterium | reverse complement strand
TTCACTGTAGACATGTCTTTTCCCGAAAGATTTGCTGCAGTCGGTGTCTATGTCTTTTAACAGTTCGACCGCTTTCCGCGGATTCGCATCAAATACCGCGGTATGGATTACTTTACCTTCCTTATTATGTTTAATCAAAGACAAACGGCCTTTGCTCCTTATTACCCTCGCCAGTTCTTTAAAGATCTGTTCGCGGTTTTCACAATACTCAAGAACGTTATGGCAAATTACGAAGTCGAAATAGTTATCCGGAAAAGCGATGACATGCTCTATTCCGCCTGTCAACTGCTCATAACCGCCTGTAATTCTTCTTTCGAGCATCAGCGGATTAGGTTCTACCGCGATAACATTATGATTTTCCGAATAATGTTTTGCCGTTATCCCGAATCCGCTGCCAAAGTCCAGAATATTGCAGGTTTTACCGTTTACAATATCTATTTGTTCCCATATCGTTTCGTAAAACAATTTCCCCCACGGCTGCTTAGTAAGCTGATAATATTCTTCAATGCCATTTATCATAGTGACGCTGTCTTCCATTGTACCGCTTCCTTCATTAATATAAATCAGATTTATTTTTACACAGCACCCGGGACGGGTACACCCTCTTATCGTTAAACGGGTTAAATTTCCATTAATATATAGTGATGAAAGAATGCCATGCACCCTCTGAAAAAAAATTATCTTTATTTAGCAATATACAAGGATTTGCTTCCGGCATCCAATCTCGCAAAATTTCCGATCGGCAATATTGCATGATTTACTCCATGCCCGAAATCATCACAATACGCGACGGGGATATTGTGTTTTTTCCCTATCCGTTCAAGCCTTTGGAAAAATTCCGGATTCGGCGTTAATGAATAATGGCCGAAAATCAGCCCTGTAACATTACGCATAAAGCCGCTTTGCTCGATATGTGACAGATATGAACTGAGTTCATTGAGTTTGCTGAACTTTTCATGGTCTTCGAGGAATAAAATGTACCGCTCTTTCCTGTCGTACGGAAAATAATCACTGCCCGTAAGCAAGGCAAAATTTCTCGAATAGCCTCCTATCAGTATTCCTTCACAAACACCTTTGCAAATGCATTGCCATTCACTGTTGCTTACGAACTCTCCTTCGTATCCGTTTATAAAATGGGAAGTAAACTGTATATAGTCATAATATCGTAAATCCTCAAAAATTCCGGGTGTTTGTCCATAATACGTAATCAATCCCGTTTTCGAATATATTGCGTTCAGAATGGTTGTACCATCGCTGTAACTGCAAACTATTTTCGGGTTTTTCGCTATATTTTCAAAATCAATATACGGGAGCAATTCGTTTCCGCCTTCACCGCCGCCGAAGAAAACCATTTTTACATCCGTATCTGAAAACATGCCGTTTAAGTCTTCCGCTCTTTCCAATTCCGTTGCGGAATATCCGTAC
The DNA here is from genome assembly GCA_012799255.1 of Bacillota bacterium. Next base: position 503 of record JAAZLQ010000009.1, on the reverse strand, counting down.
GTGTTTTTATAAAGGTTTTTTCCTGTTTTAACCTTGAATCCCAAAGAGTTTAAAACAGATATGATGCGCTTGTATCTTTCCGGTTCGGCTATGTGGCTGGGAGATATTAGCCCTATCGTATCACCGTAATTGAGCCTGTCTGCTATCATCATTTTTATACTCCTCCAAATCTCCATTAAAATCCGTTTTATAGCAGATATAATATTTTCTCAGAGCCGACCCGGTTTCAACGAAGGGGTAAACAATATAGTTCCGGTTAAAGGCGGATCGGACTTTTATTCACATTTTACCACAACTTACCACTTTAGATATACTGTAATGAAAAATAAAAATAAAAGATTCTTTTTCATACCGTTTCTCAAAAATTTAATTCAGTTATGTTCTTTTTCCAATAAGCCTTATGGAATTCAAAACAGCTATTAGGGCAACGCCGACATCAGCGAATACCGCTCCCCACATTGTAGCTATACCGCCTGCTCCCAATACGAGAACCAAAATTTTAA
>JAAZLQ010000353.1 GCA_012799255.1 Bacillota bacterium | reverse complement strand
ACGGCTTGAACGTGATGATCGACGACATGCTTAGAATCAGCGTGGAAGTGAGTTCTGCTGGTGTGCCGGTGCTTCTTATGGACGCGCCTTACAATCAAGGCGATCTGCCCGATCTGGTTTATCGTGCCCGCTCCTGGCGTGAAATATACAAGATCATTTCTCAAGGGACCAAGTGTTTTAACAAGAAAACTTAAACTCCGGCTGCCTATCGCCGCCGGTTTTTCTATTTCTATTTAAGATTTTTGTAATTTTTTTGTAAGACCCAATTAATGTTCTTGTTATAGTTTTAACTAAAGCATGTTGTTCTCGGCGTAAGCGATGATGACTTGCCTGAAAGGACTCCGGGTCCAGGAAGAAAATGGTTTTGCCTTTGGTTTACAATCCTGATGAGGGCGAATTGGCAGCACTGTGAAACTGGTAAAAAACTTGGCGCATTTCTTTGATTAATAAGGAGGAATGTTAAGCATGAATGAAAAAGCGCTCTTTAAACTAACTTATGGTGTACATGTGATTACGTCAATTAAAGGTGATCAGCTGAACGGGCAAATTGCCAATACAGCCATTCAGGTTACCAGTTCTCCCGTTAAAATAGCCGTCAGCATCAATAAGGAAAACCTGACCCATGAGTTTATCAAGGCCAGCAAGTTATATGCCGTTTCAGTCGTGGCTCAGGACGCGCCGCTCTCCCTGATTGGTCAGTTTGGCTTTAAATCAGGCCGTGATGCTGACAAGTTTGAAGGGATCGAATATAAGTTGACCTCCAACGGAGTCCCCTATGTTACCGAGCATACCCTCTCCTACATTGAGATCAAAGTATCGCAAGAAGTGGATGCCGGTACCCATACCATCTTTATTGGCGAAGTGGTGGATGGCGATGTCCTGCAGGAAGGCACACCGATGACCTATGCCTATTACCATGAAGTCAAAAAAGGAGCTGTGCCTAAAACAGCACCGACTTATAATCCGCTAAAGGATGAGGCTGCTGTAAGCAGCGATTCTGCGGGAAAATATGTCTGCAAAATATGCGGCTACGTCTATGACCCGGCGGTCGGCGATCCCGATGGAGGTGTCGCTCCCGGCACAGCATTTGAAGACATTCCTGATGACTGGGTCTGCCCGGTCTGCGGCGCCGCTAAATCTGAATTCGAAAAATTATAAAAAATTTTGTATGTAAAGCCATGTTCGTAGCTTGAAAGGCTGAGGGGGGAAGGTAATTAATATGATAGGTCAGGATGAACAGATGAAGCAGCTGAAGCAGGAAATAATCGCATATGCTAAAAGCCGTGATGCCGATATTATCGGTTTTGCGGGAGTGGACAGATGGCCTGAATTTAATGAGGTACCGCCAGATTTCTGGCCCACGGCCCTTATGGAGCAAGCCAAAACGGTTATCGTCATAGGGATGCAGATGCCGCTGCCTATTGTGGATACCACCCCTTCCAACATCCATCTGGAAACCTATGAAACTTCCAACCGGGAATTGGACGGAATCGCCTATAATTTAACCCGTTTTCTGAACAGAAAAGGCTATGCTTCCATGTCGTTTCCCAGAGACGGATACAGGTCTTTAAAGAAACTTTTAGAAAATCCCTATGTCCCCTTTTCTCACACCTTTGCCGCCAAATATGCCGGCCTGGGCACAGTATCACGCAGTCATAACGTGCTGACACCTGAGTTTGGCTCCAGGGTGCGGTTTGTTTCGGTGTTTACCGCTGCGGAGCTGGAGCCGGATCCCTTGTATCCGAAGGACCTGTGCATCAATTGTGGTCTTTGTGCCAAGTGCTGTCCGAGTAAAGCTCTGAAAAATGT
>JAAZLQ010000134.1 GCA_012799255.1 Bacillota bacterium | reverse complement strand
TTTCATCCACTGGTGAATTTAGAATATATTCCTGGCGTTCTTTCCTGTCCATTTCCCCTTTAAAAGGTTTAATAATCATTCGCAAGCTTTCGCCATTCTTTCTGTTAAAAAAGCTGAAAGCCATTTTACCCGTACCCCTATAAATCAAATTCCCCTTGCCAATACTACAGCCCGTGAGCAACTGGATAGCATCAACACCGCAGGCATCATTTTCAGTGACGCAGACCACTTCTTCATCTGAGGAAAAAGCAATGCCCATCTTTTCTTGTGCTGCTTTGACAGCTTTAAAACCTATTGCAAGTCCAGGACAGGAATGGCCGTGAAACTCCACCGCCTTCTGCCAATCTGTTTTCCCCATAATCCATCTCCTTTTATCAACTGATTAAACCCGCCAAAATAAAGTTACTATGGTTGTTTCCACATCTTCATAAATAAATCCATCTCGGGCTAAAGTTTTCAAATAAGCTCTAATCTTTTCTTCTTCTGACAAAGTAATATCTTGATAAGTTTTAACCCGGTTAACATATAATCCATAAGCCTCATCAAGAGTCTTTTTCATATTCCAGACCTGTTTTTCATACTCCAGTTGTGGAAGATATCCCTGTCGCCATAACATTTCAAAGGCAAACAAAATTTCCTCATCACAGCTTTCTCTACGCTCACTAATGCCAACCAACTCTTTAATGGCATCAGAAACTGGGTCTGTTCGTTTAATTGGTTTGGCTAACACACACCAGCCTTTAGATGCTGCGGATAGCTTCTCAAAGGTATCCCCACTCTGGATAGCTGGTGTCATATGAGCAAATACCAAATCAAATTTATGTAAGTATCTGGATTTTTTAATATCCAAATCATGCCAATCTCCACAGTAAAAATCAATGTTTTGGATTTTGTAATCCAAAGCCTTTTGTTTGGCGATATTAATCATCTCAGGAGACAGATCCACCCCGGTTACATGACGAAAACATCCGGCTATAGCCAAAGCATATTTTCCTGCCCCGCAACCCACATCCAGGGCAAGCCCATCCTGCTTCAGCATATTTTTTGCTTCTAATAACTTTAAAAAGGGATTGTCCTTAAAATTTGGCAGAACAAAATCACCGAAACTCTCTGCCATCGAGTTCCACATGTCAACACTGGCTTGTTTGTTTTTTTGCTTTAGACTCCATTTTTCCCGGATTTCATTTATATCCACAAAAACACCACCTTATCAGTAAGGATACCAAGATTCCCCATAGATAATGACAAAACCAAGTTTATATCAAAACAGAATGTCCCACAAGCCCGCAAGGGGGATAGAAAAATGCGTATCTTTGATTTCTTCAAAAATGCGCATTTTCATAGTGTTGCAGTAAACAGCACGGTTCGTACTTATCATTTTTCTAGTAGCTATCCCCCGGATAGGGTTATATGAAAATATTCAATGCCGCTTAGTTTACTTAATAAAACGATCAATTGCTTTAGCGAGATTATCAATAGCAGCTTTATCACCCAATTCGACAGCATCCACAATACAATGCTCCATATGGTCCTTTAAAATTACCTTGCCTGTATTGCTCAGTGCAGAGATAACTGCAGATAATTGGATTAGGACTTCGCTACAATCTCTTCCGTCCTCAACCATTCGTTTTACGGATTCCAGATGTCCACTTGCTCGGGATAATCGGTTTAATACCCTTTTTGTATTTTGATGAACATGTTTATGCTCATTGTCATGGCTATGTAAATACTCCGTACCGTCAGGCGCTTTATGGGTATGAACTTGCCCTTTGATAATACCTTTCATAACAAACTTCCTCCTCGTCTTTAATAACATTCCGTGATAACATTAGCCCTTTATAATATTTACTGCTGCTTCAATTTAATATAGTTGCCGGAGAGCG
>JAAZLQ010000275.1 GCA_012799255.1 Bacillota bacterium | reverse complement strand
ATGACGGCATCGAGTAAATTTTCCTCGATCATCTTCCTGCGGATACGACCTTCAGCCGCTCCTCGGAAGAGCACGCCATGGGGAACCACCACGGCAACGCGGCCCTCTTTTTCCAGAGCGACTTCCACCATGTGGCTGATAAAGGCCCAGTCGCCTTTGCTCTTGGGCGGCACCCCGCGCCAGAAGCGGTTGTATTGATCGCTTTCGGCATTTTCAGCGCCCCATTTATCCAGCGAGAACGGCGGATTGGCCACTACGCAATTGAATTTCATCAGCCGATCATTCTCCACTAAAAGCGGACTGTTCAGGGTGTCGCACCACTCGATGCGGGCGCTGTCAAAGCTGTGCAGGAACATATTCATGCGGCAAAGCGCCCAGGTGCTGCCGTTGGACTCCTGGCCAAAGAGGGCAAAGTTGCGCTTTTCCTGGGCGTTCCTGGCATTGCGCGCCACCTCGTGTGCGGTCTGGATCAAGAGTCCGCCTGAGCCACAAGCCGGATCACAGATGCGGTCGCCGGGCTTAGGGGCGGCAAGCCTGGCAACCAGTTCGCTGACCTTCAGCGGAGTGAAGAACTCGCCGGCCTTTTTGCCGGAGTCCGCGGCAAAGCGCTCGATTAGATAGATGTAGGTATTGCCGATGACGTCCTCGGCCACCCGGCTGGGACGCATATCCAATTGCGGCTTGTTGAAATCTTCCAGCAGCTGCTTGAGACGGCGGTTGCGATCCTTGGTTTTCCCGAGGTTGGCTTCGCTGTTGAAGTCGATATTGCGGAAGACTCCTTCGATCTTGCTCTTGTTGTTCTCTTCAATGTGATCGAGTACAATATTGATCAGCTCACCGATATTGGCGGCGGAGCGGCGCTCATAGAGGCTGTAGAACGTGGCGGGGAATTCATCCAGCAGCGTCTCGATGCCAGTTTCGTCATTCTTTTCGCTGAGCCGCACCATCGGGAGAACAAAACGCTCGCGCTCGAGCTTGCGGCGGATGCGGGCATCGTCATCGCCGTGCAGTTTCCGATATTCTTCGTAGTGATCCTGCCAGACATCGGAGATGTATTTCAAGAACAGCATCACGAGAATATAGTCTTTGTACTGCGCCGGATCAACAACGCCCCGGAAGGTATCGCAGGCCGCCCAGGCCGCATTATTAATATCTTTCTGATCAATCTGGTTCATGACAATACTCCTAATTTAACCACAGAACACACGGAATACACGGAAGAGGATTTTTATGGGTGATATGGGGTTGCCAGACCAGACTGCAAATTCACATGCAATCCCATCCACCAAAGCAACAACCCTACAAAAAATTTTCCGTGTATTCTGTGTATTCCGTGGTTAAAAAATTCCCGTGTATTCCGTGGTCTCATTTAATGATTCTTTCGATTGTTGCTTTTGGGTAATGTCCAAAGTTCACCAGGAAGCCGAGCTGGAGTCTGCTTGCTTTCAGGTAGTTATGCAACTGTGCGCGATGTTCGTCGCAAATTTCTTTAACTGCCTTGATTTCGACAACAATTTTACCATAGCAGATCAAATCCGGCTTATAGGCCAGTTGGAGTTTTTCCTGCTTATAAAATAACTCCAGTCCAGGTTGAGATACGAAGGGGATGTTTTGTTTACGCAGCTCTTTTTCCAGGCATTCCTGATAGACTGCCTCAAGAAAGCCACAGCCCATTTCGCGATACACTTCATAGACGGCGCCACGCAGCAAATAGCTCTCATCCCTATACAAAAAATCTTTCCGTGTAT
>JAAZLQ010000298.1 GCA_012799255.1 Bacillota bacterium | reverse complement strand
GAAAGGTTCTTTGGCAAACCACTTAAACTGACGGAAGAGAATGCCGGCTATCAATTGTTAAGGGGCATCTTGGACAATGGCGTCAGACTTTATAGTGGACATCGGGATGTGGGCGATCTGGTGGGTGACACCAGTATTGCCGAACCTCCCATTGGGATCGGCATGGTCTACTCGCAGATGCGCTACTACGGAGATGAAAGTAGGGGAGATTTGCGCCATCAACCGTTTTTAGAGTTGAAACCTGCTGTAGGTATGCTCTACGCCAGTCTGCAGAACATCGCCTATAAAGCTCCTCACCCCAATGCCGCGAAACTAATGATCAAGTACCTCAACGGTGATGAGTACGGCGGTCTAGGCTTAGCACCTTGGTTCCAAGAAGGTAACTGGCCTGCCCGCCAAGATATTAAGGTGGGACATAGCCATCCTGTCCTTGGTGAAATTAACTGGAAACTAGATGAGATCAACTTCTGGGTAATGGATCCCCAGGCCATCTGGGAACTGCAAAATGACGTACAGGATTGGTGGATGTTGAACGCTTACTAACCTGCAACCCTAGCTGCGGCGTAATGCCGCAGCTAACTCAAATACCCCGTAAAACTTGCGGAAAAGGAGGTTGAGCAATGGGGAAACCGGGTGTTCAGGCAGAAAGCCCAATGTCTTACGGCCGGTTTGAGGTTTGGCTTCGTAAGAATAGGAAACGCATACTAGCTCCACATTATATCCTTGGCCTTGTTTTATTACTTATCTTAGCTTATCTGGTGGTGGCACCCCTCTGGACTCTTTTGAGGACAACGGCTACTTGGCAACCGCCAGATGTGAGGATTAGAACTGAGGATGTTGTGGTCGGTGAGTTCACTACTTATCATTGGCGTAGGATTCTAAATAGCAACTTATCCAAAGCTGCGTTATGGGATCCCCTCTGGCACACTCTCACGGTTGCGGCAGGAACTGTAGTCTTGGTGATCGTAATTGGTGGTCTTCTTGCCTGGTTGGTCACCAGGACGGATCTACCAATGCGCAAGTTCATTTCTAACCTGGCGGTGTTGCCCTATGTTTTGCCATCTTGGACAATTGCCCTTGCCTGGGTACAGGTCTTTCAAAACAGCAAAATGTATATGCCCGCAGGGTTCTTAGAGTATTTTACTGGAATCACTGTTCCCGAGTGGCTGGTTTTTGGGCCAGTTCCGATCATCATTGCCATGGGTCTGCACTATTACCCCTTCGCCTTCTTGTTAATCTCAGGGGCATTGAGTAGTATTGACTCCCAATTGGAAGAATCGGGAGAAGTGTTAGGTGCTAGTAGGCTCAAGATCATGCGGCGGATTACGTTTCCCATTGTTCTACCTGCATTGACATCGGCAGTACTGCTCGCCTTTGCCCGCTCCATCGGAACCTTTGGCACTCCAGCCATCCTGGGGCTTCCGGCGCGCTATACCGTAATCTCTACTCAGATTTACTCCTTCTTAGGAACTGGAAGAGATAGTCAGGGCTACATCTTGGCCATTATTCTGATGCTCATGTCCTTTGTGGGATTAGGGCTCAACTACAAACTGATTGGTTCCCGGAAAAGTTACACAACAATTGGTGGCAAGGGAACTAAACATAATTTGGTGAAACTAGGGAAATGGCGAACACCCATCACCGTTGTGGTAGTTCTTTTCCTCCTCTTGGTTGCGGTCTTTCCGCTACTTTTGATCGCTTACTCCAGTGTGATGTTGAACATGGGTAACTTCAGTCTAAGTAACTTCTCGCTCCACTACTGGATTGGCGAAAGTACCCGGGCCTATGCCGATGGGGCACCAGGAATTCTGCGCAATGTCGAGGTTTTAGGGGCTCTGAAAAACAGCGTTTCCCTTTCGGTTATTGGTGGTTTGTTAACTGGCGTAGTTGGAATGTGCATTGGCTATGTGGTAGTGAAAGAGAGGGGCAAATGGCTCTCCCAGAGTCTAGAACAACTCTCCTTTGTGCCCATGCTGATTCCCAGTATTGTTTTTGGCAGCATTTACTTGGCGCTTTTTTCCCGTCCTAACTGGTTTATTCCCAGTCTTTACGGGACTTTTGCCTTGCTCGTTATCGTGACAGTTGGTAAACAGCTACCCTACACCGCCCGTTCTGGGGTGAGTGCCATGCTCCAGGTTTCAGGCGATTTGGAGGAGGCGGCCGTAATTCAAGGTGTACCTTGGTGGAAACGGTTTGTGAAGATTATGTTTCCGCTGACCAGAAATGGATTTGTAGCTGGTGCTCTGATCGTTCTGATCACTTCTATGCGGGAACTCAGTTTGTACATTTTGCTAGCCACACCGGCAAATCGGGTGTTAACTTCGATTACGTATAGGTTTATTGAAGAGGGAAATAAGCAAATCACTTACGCAATTACAGTTTTGCTGATTATCACAGTACTGACTTTGACAACCATAGTGAACAAGTGGCAAAAAACAGACTTGGCATCTGGGATTGGAGGTCGCTAGGATGAGTGACAAGAAGAAAATCGTGTTAAAGGGGATTACCAAACGTTTTCCCGGCGTAACTGTGATTGATAACATGGATCTGGAGATCATGGACCGGGATTTCACGACCCTATTAGGACCATCTGGATGCGGGAAGACCACCACATTGAGGATTATTGCCGGTCTCGAGGAACCTGATGATGGGGAAATTTGGATCGACGATAGACTTGTCTTTTCCGCCAAGCGGGGAATTAACTTGCCTGCTGCAGAACGGAAAGTGGGGCTGATCTTCCAGTCCTACGCCCTCTGGCCCCATATGACCGTGTTCCAAAACGTGGCCTTTGGGTTGGAAGGAAGGATGAACAAGGAGGAGATTCGCCGCAGGGTGTATGACTCACTGGCCAATGTACAGATGGCGGAATATGTGGAGCGCTACCCTTCGGAGTTAAGCGGCGGACAGCAACAGCGTGTTGCGGTTGCCAGAATGCTAGCTGCCCAGCCAGAAATCTTGCTGATGGATGAGCCTTTGTCCAACTTAGATGCTAAACTGCGCATGCAAATGCGGGCAGAACTGAAGAGGATGCACAATGATCTGGATGTGACGGTAGTTTATGTCACCCACGATCAGGAAGAGGCGTTAACGCTGTCTACGAAGACAGCAGTGATGAATGGTGGCATTATTGAACAGTATGATGCTCCTGATCAAGTGTACAAAAATCCCGCCACCCTGTTTGTGGCTGACTTTATGGGCAATCCCCAAATGAACTTTTTGAAAGTAACAACTGCCCTCAAGCAGGGCAGTTCAGAGTTAAAGTTTGCTACAGGTGAGAGCGTGCTCCTTACCAAGAACCTAAAACCGGGTAACTTTGTCCTCGGCGTTAGGCCCGAGGATCTCCAGGTTAGCACTGTTCCTGTGGAGCAAAGCCTCAAGGGCAAGGTCTATGCAGTGCTACCTGCAGGATCCAGTGTGATTATCTATGCTTTAGTGGGCGATCAAGACGTAATTATCCGAGAAGAGCGGGATGTGGTTGTGCATATTGATCAAGATGTCTGGATCACCTTTGATGAGAAATATATCAATGTCTACGATGAAGAAACGGAGCGTTTGGTTAGCTAGTTTTTTGGCTTACAGCCACTTCTGATTCTTCGTAAATTGAAGTTTCTTTGTCCAAGACTTTTCTCGCATCCCTGAAAAAGCTGGTGATGGCCAGGATAATCACAGTTCCAATCGGGAAAGCGGCAATAATGGGAACTGTCTGTAGGCTGGACAAGGTGCCCTCGGAAAAAATCAGTGCTGCAGGAAGCAAAGTAAAGAGCAGTGCCCAGAAGGTGCGGACTTTCTTATCTGGTTCCTTCAAAACTTGCAGCTGTTTATAGGAATAGGTAGAAAGCACCAAAGTAAGGGCGTCAAAGACTGTGGTATAAAACATGACCATGGTGACTGCCAAAAGCATAAGACCAGCATTTTGAAGTGGTAGCCGCTGGAAGATATCTAGAATGAGCATTGCTGCCCCTTCGCCTTCCTGCAGTCTACTTGCGATTTCAAGTGTGCCACGCATTTGCTGGGCTAAGCCAAAGTTTCCTAAGATCATAAATGAAGCAAAGGTACCCGCAAGTCCCCACGCATAGCCACCTAGGACGGTGCTGCGGATTGTACGTCCCTGGCTGATTGTACCGATGAAAAGGGGCGTGGCAATACACCACACCATCCAATAGGACCAATAAAAAACCGTCCAGGTTTGGGTGAACCCTGCGCCGCCACTGCCCGAGTTTCTGAGTGGGTCGATCCAGGTTGCCAGCGACAAGAAATTTTGGGCAAGGTTTCCGAGGGATTGAATGCCTGTCTCCACAATATAGCGGGTTTCACCCCCGGCTAGCAGCACATAGAGAAGCAAGGCACCAAACATGGTGGCACAGACTGTGGCCAGTTTAGAGATCCCTTCAATTCCAAACCACACCGCCAGAGTGTAAATTAAGGTAATAAGAAAGAGAATGGCTAGTGTCAGGCCTAAACTTGCTGGAATTCCAGTAATTCTGGTGACAATCGCGGACAAAAGGGGCATTACCACCCCAAGTGTGGTGGTGGTTCCTGCCAGAAGGCCAAATACCGCGACCAAATTTATAGCTTTCCCCCAAAATCCATCCACACGACTACCTAAGAGCGGACGGCAGGTTTCAGAGATTTTTTGCCTGCCGTTTTCCCGTACATGCAACATAAATCCAAAGACAACCGCGAGGCTAATGTAAAAACTCCAAGGAATTGGTCCCCAGTGGAAGAGGGGATAGGTAGAAGCCCAATTCTGTGGTCCCCCGATCTGCGAAATTCGCGGTTCGTTGAAATAATACGCCCACTCAATCAAGGACCAATAAATGATATCTGCACCCATGGTTGCAGAGAATACCATTAAGCCCCATTTCAGGTTAGAATAGCGGGGCTTTTCTATTTTTCCTAAAACAAGGTTCCCATAGCGAGAAAAGGCCATATACAAAGAGGCTAAGAATACCCCAACTCCCACAACTATGTAGTAAGCGCCTAATTGATTGCCAAAGAAGTCCCGCAGCAGTGCTAGAGCGGCAAATGACTGCTCAGGTCGGACGGCAACTAAAGCTGCCAATCCTAGAATTCCCCCCAATGGTACAAGCATGATAGCCCAATCTAAGTTTTTACCTGTCATACGCTACACCTTTCTAGCAGCTCTGCCTTGATTGTCTATTGTAGCTAAAATAGTTTACATACATCTATTCTGCCTTGTCTTTGTAAATAAATCAAGAAAGAAGGATTATGGAATATCGGGAAGAAATTAATAAAAACATCAATTTGTTCACGTTTGTTATAAGGAGGTGTAAAAAAGAGGCGACATTGTAAATTGTTGAGGATGCTGAAAGAAAACACAGTTTAGAAAGGGGTATCTTAATGGGGTATATGCGTAAAAAGGTTCAATTAGTGGTTTGCACGACTCTTCTGCTGTTGGTATTGGGAGTGGTAGCCGTATCAGCTGCTCCTGTAAAGGTAACGTTTTGGCACTCCATGGGCGGCGACATTGGTCGGGCCATGGAAGCCATGATTGATACGTATAACGCTTCTCAGTCTGAAGTCTATGTAGAGTCCGTGTTTAGAGGGACATATCCAGAGGTTTTAAATGCTACTATTGCCTCGGCCATGGCCGGGACGGCACCAACTGTGGTGCAGATTTATGAAGTAGGCAGTCTGGCAGCCATTGACTCGGGAGTTTTTGTTCCCCTCGATCAGTTCATTGGGCCTGACGATGTGGACTGGAATGACTATGTGTCTGCTGTGGTTAACTACTATCGTGTTGGTGAAACCCAGTGGTCCATGCCCTTTAACTCCTCTAGTGCAATTCTATATATCAATGCGGATATGTTCCGTGCCGCTGGATTGGATCCGACCAATCCGCCTAAGACTTTCTCAGAAATCATTGAAGCCAGCAAGGCTATTGTGGCTTCTGGCGTAGCACCTTACGGCATTACTTGGCCACTCCATACCTGGTTTGTAGAACAGTGGATGGCTGAGCAAGGTGTTGCTCTGGTCAATAATGATAACGGTAGAAGTGCTCGTCCAACTTCCATCAACACCGATACGGAAGAAATGCGCCGCATCTTTACTTGGTGGAAACAGCTCTATGACGAAGGCCTCTGGATTAACCCCGGTGTTGAAGACTGGGATCAGGCCAATGCTTTCTTCATGGGCCAACAAGTAGCTATGGAGATTACCTCCACTTCTGACGTTACCTTCCTTACCAATGCCGGCCGGGAAGCTGGTTTTGAAGTAATCTGCGCCGAGCTCCCTGTGCCCGACGGTGTGCCCAGACAAGGTGTAGTTCCTGGTGGTGCTTCCATTTGGCTCGTGGCCAATAATCCCAAAGAAGAGCTTGAGGCTGCAACTAAGTTCCTCATCTGGATGAGCTCGCCCGAACAGCAAGTAACCTGGCATAAATCAACCGGTTACTTCCCGATCCGGGAAAGTGCTGTCGCCCTTCTAGAAGAAGAAGGCTGGTTTAAAGATAACCCCAACTTTAGGGTAGCTTTGGATCAGGTAGTTGATACGATACCAGGCGTAGGTACTCAAGGTGCCTTAATTGGACGTTTCCAAGAGGTTCGTAACATTCTTGAGGAAGCCTTCCAAATGGTAATGGGCGGGTCTACTGTGGAAGATGCGCTAGCCCATGCTAAAAAACAAGTTGAACAGTCCTTTGCAGATTACAATAGCCTCTTTTAGATTAAGTTATTTGCTCTTCGGTCGCCTGTGGGCTCGCCTGCCGGCGACCGAGTTCTAAACAGTGATTGACAGAAAGTGGGGCGAAACTGATGCAAGCAAAGTTTCCTGGTAAGCTGCTACCCTATTTACTTCTCCTCCCGACGATTATCGTCTGCGGACTTTTTATCTATTATCCTGCGACCATGACATTCCGCACTAGCATGTACCAAAGTCTGTTTTTTGGCGCAAGGCAGCGGTTTGTGGGACTGCAAAACTTCACCCGTTTACTCTCCTCGCCACAATACCTGCGCAGCATGGGAATTACCCTGTGGTTTGCTTTTTTGGTAGTGGTAATCGGGCTTAGCCTATCGCTTATGGTGGCGGTACTGCTTAATCGAAAACTAATGGCAGCAAAAGCATTGCGCGTCGCCTTGGTGTGGCCCTATGCTTTATCTCCAGCGGTTGCAGGTACGATCTGGCTTTTGCTCTTTAACCCCCATTCGGGTTTAGTAAACTATATTATCGACTCGATAGCCGGTACCAAACCAGACTGGTTCTCCAACCCATCCCTAGCGTTGGGCATGCTGGTTGTGACCGCGATCTGGAACAATTTTGGGTATAACCTAGTCTTTTTCCTAGCGGGTCTCCAGAATATTTCGGACTCATTTCTGGAAGCGGCGGAGGTGGATGGGGCGTCCTTCTGGAAGCAGCTGTTTCATGTTACGATTCCATTGTTATCGCCAACTATATTTTTCTTGTTAGTGATCAATATAAACTATGCCTTCTTTGATACAGTTGGTATGGTAGACGTTATGACTCGTGGAGGTCCTGCCAACGCGACTAATATGCTAATTTATCAGCTCTATAAAGACGGGTTCCAGAACTTTAACTCTGGCTTGGCCGCTGCCCAGTCTTTGATTCTGTTCCTCTTTGTAGTTGTGCTGACACTACTCCAATTCCGTACCACAGGAAGGATGGTGCACTATGGCAATTGATGCTCCACGCAAAGTTGACCCGGCGCGCGCCAGACGGAAAAGGTCCCTTGAAACTGCTGTGGTTTATGGAGTATTGGGTCTGTTACTCTTGATTATTGCAGCACCTGTCATCTTTGCAGTGCTCAAGAGTACCCAGACATCTCAACAGGTACTTAGTTATCCACCTCTGCTGAAGTTTGGTCGGAACGCTTTGGCCAACTTTTCTGCGGCCTGGAGTGACTATGGTCTGAGCAGGATGATGTTAAACAGTGGCTTTATTGCGGTAGTGGGTTCTTTCGGTAAGATTGTAACCGCTCTCTTGGGGGCTTTGGCGTTTGTGTACTTTGAGTTTCCAGGTAAGAAGATCTGGTTCTACTTTGTGCTGTTAACTCTGATGTTACCCATGCCGGTTATTATCGTTCCCCTCTTTAATGTAATGGCCAAATTTGGCTGGGTGAATACGTATTATTCCCTTACCATCCCTTATTTAGCCAGTGCAACCGGTATCTTCCTCTTCCAACAGCACTTTATGTCCATCCCCACCTCCATTGTGGACGCTGCTCGCATGGATGGGGTCGGGCCAATTGGCTTTTTGGTGAGGATTCTGGCTCCCATGTCCGCTAATGTGATTGGCGCCATGGTTGTGATTCAGTTTATCTATCTCTGGAACGAATACCTCTGGCCGTTGATCGTGATCTCTGAGCCAACGAAGCAAGTAATTCAGGTTGGTTTGAAGGTACTTTCTGGTGGAGGTGCCCAGGGAGTTACCAACTGGGGTGTGGTTATGGCTGGTGCCTTGATCGTTGCCGTTCCGCCCTTGGTAGTTTTACTGGGATTGCATGAATACTTTATGGCAGGCGTTGGCCTGGCAGATGAAAAGTAAGGACGAGTAGTAAATATTGCAGAAGGGGTGCTGTTTTTTGTTACAGCACCCCTTTGTGGAACCTGCCTGCTAATTTTAATCAATTGTTTCTATGGTAATCGTGATGGATGTGGTGTAAGTACCGGCCATCAGATCATACCAAGGTTTGTCCTTCATTTTGTTCGAAGGAACACTAAGCGTTATTTCCACATCATTTACCCCAGCCGGCCTTCTGTAAGTCACTCCAGCCCCCGGGTTACCACCGAACATTTTGCTGCCACCAATGAAGCATTCGTACCAAAACCAGCTATTGATGTCTCCTTCAGCAACTCGTGTTGTCGAAATTCTTGCGCGCCAAGGGAAGTTTGTTTCAATCATGCCATTCAGTGTGATCGAACCTTGGGCGCTACCATCGGCAATGGTTAAAGTAGCGTTGTCCTCAATTTCAAACTTGGCGGCAGGTGCTACATCCACTGTAAAGTCAATTGTCTTGGAGTCTACTTCTGCTGCCATGGCTGAACTACCTAAACCAATTACCATAAGCACTGCCAGTGCAAGAACCCATTTTTTCATTACAATACCTCCAGTCAATTTTGAAGTTGGGTTTTGAATACGCACTAGTGACTGGGAACAACCACCTCCGTAACCAGTATTATGCATATTGTTTCCCAAGATCTGGTCGGTTTATTCTTGTAGTCTCAGCAATGAGCAAGGCATGAAGGACAACAAAAAAAGGACTATTGGCTAATCGCCAATAGTCCTTACTTATGGTTATTAATGTGCCCCAGCGGTTTCCCTAAATGTCTGCATACCAATCTCTTTATGTGTGCTTTGCACTCCTTCGCTAAGGTTATTGGCGATGAGGAGGGCGTGTTCAGCGATACGCCTTACTCCATTGGTTAAATCAAGGTGGAGTGGGCTGGTATCTAAGCTAACTGCAACTCGGGCGTGCAGTCTGCGAATATGGGATATCCGCATGGACTGTTCTTTTTCGATTGTGCTAACGGCCTGTTGAGCCACCCGTTCAATACTATCAGCTTGGCGCGTTTCGATGGCTAAGACAAGACTTTCAGTTAGCTTCACTAAATCTGCAAAGAAATCACGCAACTCTTGTTCCCCTTCATCAGAGAAGGAAACTTGGTTCTCCAACGTCTTTGTTACCGCGGTTAACATGCGGATTAGAGTATCACCAATGTGTTCAAGGTCGTTAATTGTTTGGAACCATAAGATGTTTTCATTGGATTGTTCTTTAGTAAGATTATGTTGCGCAATTTCTGATAAGAAATGGACAATCTCTCGATATAGTTTGTCAATTCCTGACTCTATCTGGTTGATGTTTTCAATTACAGTCTCATCATAATTATCGAGTATTTGGGTCAAGCCAACAGCCATTTCTTGAACCATTTGTGCAACGCGTCCTGTTTCGGCCCTAGCCTGTTCGATAGCGATAACTGGTGTATCCAAGGACTGCCGTTTCAGATATTGAGGCTTTTGGAAGTCAGGTATAGCCTCTGTTTTTTCAGGAATCATCCATTCAATTAGCTGGGCAAACTTGCCGGCAAAGGGTAGGAATAAGACAGTGATTCCCACATTAAAGATGGTGTGGGCATTGGCAATCTGCCTGGTTATGTCAGTTGCTGTCATCCTGACAAGACTTGTAAATGGTACAACGAAGGGCATGATAATTACCACTCCGAGAATCTTGAACAAGACATGTGCAATACCTACCCGTTTAGCCTCTGTTGGGGCTCCAATAGTAGCGAGGAGGGCAGTAACACAGGTTCCAATGTTTGCACCCAACACTAGAGGTATCGCAGCTTCCAAAGGTACAATGCCTTGGAGAGAAAGTGAGAGCACAATGCCTATGGTAGCTGCGCTTCCTTGAATAATTGCTGTAAAGATGGTGGAGACCAATAATCCCATCAGCGGACTACTTCCAAATGAGGCGAACAACTCAGGCACTCCAGGGTAGTCTTTCAGGGGTTGCATAGTTGAGGACATGATCCCCAAGCCAAAGAAGATCATACCAAAGCCTAGAATCACTTGGCCAATTTGCTTCACTTTATCTCGCTTACTGATGAAGTTGATTGCAAATCCTACGGCAATAAAAAGAAGTGAATAACTGGTTACGTTAAAAGCAATGAGCTGAACAGTGAGCGTAGTACCAATATCTGCACCTAGAATTACACCGATACTCTGGGCGAGCGTCATAAGTTTTGCACCAACGAGACCTACTAGGATGACAGTTGTGGCACTACTGCTCTGAATCAACACGGTCACAATAGTACCAAAGATCACTCCCATGACAGGATTTGACGTTAGTTTGCTCAGGATTGTCTTCAGGGCTGAACCTGACGCCCGTTGTAATCCGTCACTGCAAAGATTCATTCCGTAGAGGAATAACGCTAAACCACCGGCAACACCAAAAATGAGTTGAAACACGAACGACACCTTACCTTCTATAAATGTTAATAATAGCTTAAGATACTATATCATTTTGGGGGGCCGTGTCAATGAAATCACAGGTAAAATCAATAACAATTCGCCGAGATTAGAAGGGATGTGGGTGTACAAAAAATCTTTTTTTGAAAAATAATAGCTATTATTTTTCGCTGTCTCCACCTTCCGACAGGAGGTGGTTTTTCGCGATCATGGCACCAAAACTTGAGCGAGGCCATAAGCATATTGGGAGACCTGATGTGAACAGTTTTGCAGAAATGATAATGGCAAACTTTGCCAAGGTGGTTTAAGCTGGCTCTTTCTGGTGGGAATGGACACAAACTATGGGTTTGCTAAAGGGTTTAGTTAGTAAATACAGAATTCTATAGTCATACATATCTAATGGTATATATGTTGAGGGCCACTGGCATGGTGGTTCGTTTGGACTTATGTTTTTCATCGAAAGGAATGTGTGCCACATGAGTTATGATGTAGTAGCTATGTCGGAGAGGGTCTTGGGGTACTATGATTTGCCAGGGAAACTGGTTGAAGTTACTCCTTGTGTAAATGGCCATATTAACGATACCTACCGGATAGCTATGGATACTGGAGAAGAGTTTATTTTGCAGAGGATCAATGGCTATGTCTTCAAAGAGCCTGTTAAGGTAATGGAGAACATCAAAGCAATCACTTTGCATGTTGAGAACAAAGAAGCACAAGGAGATTGCAATATCATCTCTTTTTTAGATAGTAGGGCTGGCGAAAACTATGTTGTGATAGATGGTGATTACTGGCGGGTTTGCCAATACGTGCAGGACTCCATAACCTATGACTTTGTGGAAAACAGCCAAGTATTAGTCAGTGCAGGTTATGCCTTTGGTAGATTTCAAGCAGTATTGGCGGACTTTCCCATGGAAAAGCTGCATGAAACCATCCCGGGTTTCCATAACACCCGCAAGCGCCTTGCGGATCTTTTTCAGATAGTTGTCCAAGATCCATTGGGAAGGGCCAGAGAAATTCAGGAGGAAGTTGCTTTCTTTATGGAACATAGAGAGCTGGCCGGTCGGCTGGATGAGATGCTAGAAGCCGGAACCGTTCCTCTCCGGGTTACCCATAACGATACCAAGTATAATAATATTCTTATGCATAAACATACTGGCGAGCCTTTATGCGTGATCGATCTTGATACAGTAATGCCTGGTTTGGCTATGCATGATTTTGGTGATGCAATTCGCTTTGCCGCCAACACTGCAGAGGAAGATGAACCGGATTTAAGCAAAGTAGGTCTTAATATGGAAAATTATCGGGCATTTACTAAGGGTTTTATGAGTGCTTGCCAGGGATTTTTAACCCCTGCAGAAATTGACACCATGGCTTTAGGTGCTATTACCATCACGATCGAGCTGGCTAGTCGATTCTTAGCAGACCATATTAATGGTGATAAGTATTTTCGTATTCATCGGGAAAACCACAATCTCGATCGGGCCCGTTGCCAGATCAAGCTAGCTCAAGATATGATTGCTAGATGCGACGAGATGGTTGCTGTAGTGAAGGAGTACGTAAGTGCTTCAGATGTGCCAGACGAGATTGCAAGCGGGCGAGAAACTGAATACTAAAACGAAGGTAAAGGCCACTTAACCGAAAAGGTTAGGTGGCCTTTTTTTACTTTGCGATCATTTATTCGAAAAAAGTTTTTAAATAAAGAAGGGATTAAAGAATGGACGAAGAATGCTCAGATCACAACTTGTACGTACGAGTGTACATCAGGACGTAGTGTTGTGAGGAGGCCTCAAGATGAATAATCGTATACGTAAAGATAGTGTGATTCCCCTGTATCATCAGTTAAAGGAGATTCTGCGGGAGCAAATTGACAGTCGAAAGTATAAACCGCATCAACAAATCCCATCAGAATCGGAACTACAAAAAGCTCATGGGTTGAGTAGGGCAACAGTACGCAAGGCAATTGACGGCTTGGTCCGTGAAGGTTTTCTGTACAGACTTCATGGTAAGGGGACCTTTGTGGCAGAGCCTAGGGACCGGCTCACTTTAGATTCGTTTACCGAGAATATGCGTAGTTTTGGTTTTAACCCTACTACAGTCGTATTGGAAAACACCTTGCTCACAGACGTTGATCCTGAGTTGCAGCAGAAACTGGGTATTGGGCCAGAAGAGCAGGTTATTCGCCTGAAGCGTTTGCGTTTTATTGACGGCGAAGAGCTCCTGTTATCTACCTCTTATCTTCCTGCTTCCCTTTGTCCAGGGTTGGAAAATGAAGAGATCACAGGTTCACTTTATAAGAAGTTGGCTGAGGACCACAACATCGTTCCTAGCTGGGGTGAAGACTTCATCGAGCCTGTCATTATCAATGATGAAGATGCTAAGTTACTCAATACCACTCCTGGCGGTCCTGCTCTACTTGTTGAGCGGCACGCCTACACTGCTGAAAACGATCTGGTGGAGATTTGTTTTACCTTAATCCGTGGAGATAAGAGCAAGTTTTATCTAAAACACAATGGTTAAACCAGTTACCGGGAGGCAAGCACATGCGAGATAATACTGCGGTAAAAACAACCAGCAAACGGAAGGCAACAGTCATGCGGACTTTAGCTGGCTATGCTTTTTTAACGCCGGCATCCGCGACTATGATTTTCTTCATTTTCGTACCAGTTGTTGTTGCATTTTATCTGAGTTTTTTTGAATGGGATCTAATTAACCCCCGCTCATTTGTAGGGTTAGGGAACTATATCAGGATTTTTCAATCTAGTGATTTTTATCTTGCTTTGCGTAACACCGTCTATTTTGTTGCGATTCAGCTGCCCTTAGACTTCGGTCTTTCCTTGGGGGTTGCTCTACTGCTGAACCAAAGAATCAGAGGTTTGTCCATTTATCGTACAGTCTTCTTTACCCCAGTTGTTACTTCTACTGTGGCGGTTAGTGCGGTGTGGATGTGGCTCTATGACCCATTTGGTGGGCTCTTTAACTACATTTTGGAGCTAATTGGCATGAATCCGCTTGGTTGGCTCAACGATCCCAAGTGGGCTATGCCCTCAGTAATTATCATGACTGTATGGAAGGGTCTGGGCTATAACATAGTTCTCTTCTTAGCTGGACTACAAAATATTGATTCTAGTTTGTACGAAGCGGCGTCTATTGATGGGGCCAAGGGTTGGGAGCAATTCAGGTACATTACGTTACCTCAACTATCACCCACCATGTATTTTGTCTTTATGATGGGTATCATTAACTCTTTTAAGGTCTTTACCCAAATTGATGTAATGACTCCAGGTGGAGGACCTCTTAAGAGCACAATGGTAATAGTTTACCTTATCTACCAGCGAGCCTTTAACTCATTCCGCTTTGGTGAGGCTAGTGCCTTATCTGTGATTCTCTTTTTAATTATTCTTACTCTAACCCTGTTACAACGCCTTTTCTTAGAAAAACGCGTCCACTACAACTGAGGAAGAAGGTTAAGGTATGCGCAGATCATTTGTTAAGCAATTACTCATTCACATAATTCTCATCGCTCTGGGCGTCTTAATGATTGTGCCCTTTGTCTGGATGATTTCCACATCCTTAAAGGGGTATCATGAGATCTTTCGTTATCCGCCCACCTGGATTCCTGAGTCTTTTCGTTGGCAAAACTACATCGAGGCTTGGAACCTAGCACCTTTCGATCGCTTCTATTTCAATAGTACTTTTGTTGCGATCGTGACAACTGTAGGGCAGATCATCACTGGTGTATTGGCCGCTTATGCCTTTGCTCGCATGGAATTTAAAGGGCGAGATCAGGTCTTTTTGATGTTCTTAGCCACCTTAATGGTTCCGACTCAGGTAACTTTAATCCCTACGTTTATTCTTATGAGTAAAATCGGCTGGATTAATAGCTATGAGGCACTGATTGTCCCCTTTATCTCAACAGCATTTTCGGTGTTTTTACTGAGGCAGTTTTTCCTAACTATCCCTCAGGAACTAGAGGATGCTGCACTGATCGACGGTTGCTCGAAGATGCGCTTTATCTTCACGATCTTAATGCCCTTGGCAAAACCGGCCATTGCTAGTGTGGGGCTCTTTGGATTCTTAGGTTCTTGGAACTCGTATCTGTGGCCGTTGATTGTGATTAACTCCAATCAAATGCGGACTTTACCTATAGGTTTAAGGTACTTTGTATCACAACAAGGAGGGGGGAGTGAGTGGCATTACCTAATGGCAGCATCGTTGATTGTAATGTTGCCTGTCTTAGTAGTTTTCTTCTTGGCACAAAAACAGTTCATCGAAGGTATTGCAAAGAGTGGTATTAAAGGCTAATTTCATTATCCACAGGAGGGAAGTTAAGTGAAAAAACTGTTCGTTCTGTCTTTAGCTTTGATGTTAGTGTTTGGAAGTGTCTCTATTGCAGTAGCTAGCAAAGAAAAAGTAACATTCTGGTACGCAATTGGTGGCAATGCTGGCCGCGTCTTTCAAGAAATGATTGATGAGTTTAACGCGAGCAATGACCATGTTTTTGTAGAGGCAGTTTATACAGGTAACTATGGCGAAACCGCGCAAAAAGTTACCGCTAGTCTTGGCGCAAACGAGCTA
This sequence comes from Bacillota bacterium, assembly GCA_012799255.1. Next base: position 8,174 of record JAAZLQ010000298.1, on the reverse strand, counting down.
CCTGAGGGTGGCTTAATTCCAGCAGCTCCCCTGTTTACTGGTCGGGTAGGTAACTACTTAATCGATGAGTATCTCCGGGGACCTCAAGGACTCGATATGGAAGATTTTTATGATGAGTTCTGGAACTACAACAAGTATGACGGACGCATTGCTTCTTTACCGTTCAATAACAGTACTCCTGTCTTGTTTTATAACAAAGACATTCTCAGTGCCGCTGGTTTAGAGCCAAAAGCACCTGAAACCTGGGATGAACTGGTAGAAATGGCTATCCATCTCCGCGACTGGGCAAAAGCTGAAAGAATTCGCAACTTCCATCCGATTAACATGCGTAACCAAGACTGGATGTTGAAATGCTTTATCCTGCAAAATGGCGGAAAGCTCATGAATGAAGACTATTCTGCTGCCTTGATCAATGAGCCAGAAGCGGTAGAAGCAATTGAGTTCTGGTTGTACTTAATCGAAGAAGGCTTAATGCCTGCAGGAGTTCATGACAGAGCAAGAGACCAGTTCATTGCTGGAAACCAAGCTTTCTTGTTTGACTCCACTGCCGGAATTGGCACCATTTCCCAAACTGTACAGTTTGAAATGGATACTGCTATGCTCCCAGGCAACAAAGTGCGTGCTGTCACCTTAGGCGGAGCTGCACTAACCATGTTCCCATCCACCCAAGAGAAGCAAGATGCAACTTGGGAATTCTTAAGCTGGCTATTGGCCCCAGAAAACGTGGCTAAGTGGACAGCCCAAACCGGTTATGTACCTATTCGCAAGAGCGTTTTGGAAAGTGAAGAAATTCAGCAGCTCTTTGAAGAACAGCCATATTATCGTCCAGCATTTGAACAACTGGAACACGTAGTTTCCATTGAACATTTCTGGGAGTTAGGTTCCCTTGATAACTATCTAGTGGATTTGATTTCCAATGTAGAATACAAGGCAATGACCCCCCAACAAGCGGCAGACAAGCTTGTCAAGGATTTAGCTGACGATATTGAGCGAAATCGGTAATCATGCAGTAACCAAAGCTCCGTCATTCTTTTTGGCGGAGCTTGTCGTAAGAACTTAAGGGGGAAAACAATAATGAAGCAACAAGTTTTAGGTTCCTTGGTGGGGGTAGCTTTAGGCGATGCCCTGGGTATGCCCGCAGAGTTTATGACTCAAGCTGACATCAAAAAAACATATGGCACTCTTAGGGAACTGCGGGCTCCAGATCCGAAGCATTATCATCACCACCATTTAGGTCGTGCTCAAATAACAGATGATACCGAGCAGACCTTAGCGCTTTTAGACGCCTATTTTCGCCATGGCGAGCTTACAGCAAAAGTCGCGGCAGAAGCCCTAATTACCTGGGCGAAAGATAAAGATGTTTTTAATTCTACCTACCTTGGACCTAGCTCGAAAAAAGCGTTAGAACGCCTAATGGCAGGTGATGATCCCAAGGAAACTGGATTGTTTGGCACCACAATTGGGGGAGCTATGCGGATGCTACCTGTTGCCCTAACTTGCCTGGGCGATGTGGAAAGGGCCATTGAAATAGGGGCACAAGTTAGCATGCCTACCCATGGAACAAGCCATGCCATTTCAGGGGCAACTGCAATGGCTGCCGGTTTAGTGGAGGCCTTTAAACCAGGAGTAAGCAAGGAGGACGTAATCACAGCCGCTTGCCATGGGGCGCAGCGTGGTTTAAGCTTCGGCTTTCCTTATCCAGGTCCTTCGATTGCCAAACGCATTCGTTGGGCTGTAGATATCGCGGTAAGCGAACCCACTGTAAAAGGTGCAGTCGCCGAGCTTTATGACTATGTGGGAGTGGATATGGTTCCCCATGAAATTGTTCCGGTAGTAATGGCCTTATTTGCCCGTTCTGATGAACCTATGGAACTAATAATCGGGGCAGCAAATATCGGCGGAGATACAGATACCATTGCATCCATGCTCGGTTCTCTGCTAGGTGCTTATTACGGTGTAGATGCGTTTCCACTAGAGATGTGGAAGGAAATTGAAGCAGTAAACAATCTGGACTTAGAAGCTTACGCAGAAAAGTTAATGTTACAAAGTGATACTAGGAGGGTTTCAGGATGAGTGGAAAAGCTATTCGGCTCAAGCGAATTTTTAAAGATGATGGTAAAGCCGTGATCAGTGCCTTAGACTTTGGCGGATTTATGGGGATCGTTCCTGGTTTGGAAAATCCTAAGGAAATAGTTTCCCAAGTTGTTGAGGGTGGAGCGGACGCCATTATTGTCACGCCTGGTTTTGCCCGGGAAGCTCAACCGGTTTTTGGTGGCAAAGTTGGTTTGATTATGCGGATTACTGGAGGCGCAAGCAAGTTTTCTCCCGACGGCTCAAATCATGTTCCTGTTACCTCAGTTGAAGAAGCAGTTCGCCTTGGTGCCGATGCAGTTTGCATTATGGTAATCATCGGGGCACCAGAGGAACATGCCATGTTGGCTACTTTAGGCTGTGTTGTAGAAGATGCGAATCGCTTGGGTGTTCCAGTAGTGGCAGAGCTTTTACCCCAGTTTGAGCATAGTTTTGATCCTGAATGGGTTGGAGTTTGTGCCAGGTTGGGCTTTGAGTGGGGTGCCGATGTGGTCAAGACCTACTATTGTGGTCCAGAATTTGCGGATGTGGTGGCGAGCAGTCCTATACCAATTGTGATGGCTGGTGGACCGAAAAACGCTGATATCTTCACCAATATCGAAGGTGCACTTGAAGCAGGAGCTGCTGGTGTGGCCATTGGCAGAAATATTTATCAGGCACCTAATCCATACGAACAGGTTCGCAAGATTGCTGAATTAGTACATGGCAAGTAATTAGTGGGGAGGTATAAAAATGAAGGCAGTCATCTACCAAGGACCAAAGAAAATGACGGTGGAAGAAATCCAGCGTCCTACTATTGGTGAAGACGAAATCTTGGTTGAAGTAAAGGCTAGTGGAGTATGTGGTACAGATGTGAAGACTTACTTGCGTGGACACCGCTTCTTTGAACCTCCTTGTGTTTTGGGCCATGAGTTTGCTGGTGTAGTAGTGGAAGCGGGAGCTAACGTTACTGCATTTGCCGAAGGTGATCGAGTGGCAGTGGCACCTTATGTTCCGTGTGGCTTTTGCCCAATGTGCCAAAACGGTCTGTTTGAACTGTGTGCGAATAAAAGCGGTATCAGTAGCGGAACTTTCACAGAGTATATTGCAGTTCCCCGAGAGGTAATTGAGCGGGGCACAGTGCGGTTGCCAGAAGGCATGAGCTTCAGTGCTGGTGCTATGGCTGAGCCAGTGGCCTGCGTTCTAAACGGACTAGAAGACTGCAGGCTTAAACTCGGCGATTCGCTTCTGATTATGGGAGCAGGTCCCATGGGTCTTTTGGCGGCACAAGCGGCCTTTGCCCAAGGCGTGGGCAAGGTTATTGTGAGCGAGCTCAACGAGGAAAGACTTGCCAAAGCTAAAGAAATTGGAGCAATAGCAGTAAATCCTAAGCAGGAAGATCTTAAAGAAGTCATCAAACGGGAAACTAACGGCCAAATGGTACAGGCAGTTATGGTTTGTGTTGGCTTTGCGGAGGCAGTAGAAGAAGCACAACAATATGTGGCTTCTGGTGGGGTTATTAACATGTTTGGCGGTCTTCCTAAAGATAGTACAGTAACGATTGATCCTGGACTTATTCATTATCAACAAGTTTCTTTAGTGGGTAGTTTTGGTTTCACCCATATCCAATTCCGCCAAGCAGTTGAGTTGATGGCTAACGGTCGTATTGATGCAGAAAGAATTATTACCCACTCACTTCCTTTAGAAGAAGCGGAGCAGGGAATTCTTTTGTCAGCGGATCAAAAGGCGCTTAAGATCATGCTCACAAATGGGGGATAAAAGTGTATCTGGCAATAGACATTGGGACAAGCAGTATCAAAGCCGCGTTAGGAAATGGAGAACAGCTCTGGGTGGAACAATATCAGGCTGGGTGTAGCTCAGTCGGCACGCATTCAGAGCAGGATCCCAAGGTTTGGCTCCGAGGGGTTGGTATGGTGATACCAGCCCTTTTGGCGCATGCCGGTATTTCGGCTAAGGACATAAAAGCGATTAGTTTAAGCAGTCATTCACCTTCTGTGGTGCCGGTTGATTTAGGTGGAAATCCATTGCTACCCTGTTTTACCTGGCAAGATCGGCGTGCTACTAAACAGGCACAAAGGATTACAGAGCTTACGAGCGAGTTTACTGACCCTTCTTTTTTTGCCCCGAAAATGCTCTGGATTAAGGAGAACCATCCCGAGATTTACCACAAGACACAGGCGTTTTTGCAGCCCAAGGACTATCTAATCCATTACCTTACTGGGGAAATGATTACAGATCGAGCCAGTGCTTTCTTTAATCAGGCAAATAGGATTCCCGAGCTCGATCAGGGCAAATTACCCTGTCCAGTCAACAATTGGGAAATTGTGGGGTTAACTCACGCTTCTGCAGAGGAGCTTGGCCTTATTGCAGGAATACCGGTTGTTTCCGGGGGCATTGACGCCTATTGCGAGGCGCTCGGTGCCGGTTTAGTTGAGGAGGGTGACTTCGGTGATGTGACAGGTACCTCCATCTGTCTTTCCTATTGCTTTAATGACTCAGGAGAGCAAGAGGGAGTGGTGCCCCATGTTATCCCAGAACGCTCACTAACTATTTTGCCCATGTCCTCTGGCGGAGGGACACTTGCCTGGTTTTTAGATAGCGTAGTAACGGGAATTGACTACGCCGATCTTGGTGCTGTACTTAATGCTTCCCCACCTGGTGCTAATGGTTTGTTGTTTTTGCCCTATCTAGCAGGCGAACGCAGCCCTATTTGGGATGAACAGGCCAAGGGAGTCTTTTTTGGGGTGACTAAAGCGCACCAAAAGGCAGATTTTTTACGTGCTCTCCTTGAAGGAGTTGCCTTTGCGATTAGGCATAATCTAGAGATTCTATCGGATCGGGGACTTCGTCCCAGAGAAGTGCGGGCTACAGGTGGTGGGGCAAGGTTAACTGAGTGGAATCAGATTAAGGCGGATGTAACTGGCCTTCCTTACCATCAGTTAGAGACGGTTGATGGGGCACTTTTAGGTGGGATTTTGCTCGGTGCTTATGCCGTAGAAAAGAGGCCCATTGCGGAGCTGGTACAAGAATATGTCAAGGTTAAGTGTGTACTTGAGCCTTCGTCTTGTGGCACCATTTATGATGTTCTTTATGACAAGTATAAGCGGCTCTATGAGAGTACAAAGGAGCTAATGCGTTGATGAAAGCCACGACCCGTGACATTATTTTGCTCTTGTTGAACACTGCCCTCTTCTTTACTGCAAATCAAATGATGGTTGCTGTCCTTCCTCTGTATATCGTTTTTTCGGGAGGAAGTGAACAGATTGTAGGGCTACTCGTTGGCCTTTTCTCCGTGAGTGCGGTGGTGTTCAGGGGGTACTTTGCTAAACTATCTGATAGCTACGGCAGGAAGTGGCTGCTTAATGTGGCCATTTTCACCTCAGTAACAGGGCCCCTTTTGTACCTAGTCAACTTGGGTTTTTGGTATTTATGTTTGGTTCGCATCTATCATGGAGCGAGTTTAGCCGCGTTTATGATTGCAAGTCAAACCCTTTTGGCAGATCTGTCCACAGAAGAAAACCGTGGCCGTTTATTTGGGTTATACGGGATTGCAACTGGATTAGCCATGGCTGCTGCCCCCTCTTTTGGGCAGTATGTGGCGGTCAATTTTGGTTATACCATTTTCTTTAGTGTGACTGCTTTATGTGCCCTTTTGATGGTGCCAGGGCAGATTTTAGTCAAGGAGAGACAACGGGGCCCCAAGGTAGAAGAACTAACTACAGTAGCACTAAAGGACATTATTTGCAATCGTTGGGTACTGATACCCAGCTTAAGTTTGCTTTGCATCACCATGGTCTTGGGCGCAACATCCTCATTTTTACCCCTCCATTCTACTCAAGTGGGAATTGCAGAAATGGGGCTCTACTTTGCCGTCTTTTCCCTCACCTATATGGCAGGGGGCTATTTGGCTGGAGCAATTTCGGACAAATTTGGGCGGAAGGTGGTTGTGCTACCTTCGTTTCTCTTAGTTGTTTTAGGGCTTCTAGCACTAACTAAGCTTACTGGACTTGCTTTGCTTGTTTTGGGCGGCTTCTTGATCGGGCTTGGCTTTGGAGCTGCTAACACAGCTTTGCTGGTTCTAGTTATGGATAAAACGACTTTGGCTGAACGCTCCCAGTCGGTCTCTTTCTTTAACAATAGTTTTGACTTGGGAGTATCGAGTGGAGCTATTTTGCTGGGAGGAGTGGCGGCCAGATCCTTTAGTTTGGTGTGGGGAATTTTAGCGGCTATTGCATTTTTTGGATTTATGTTGATTCTATTTGCTTTACCGAAGGATAATTGGGCAAGGAGGAGCTATCTTGCAAACAGTTCAGATGGACTATAGAGATCTAGCAACCTTTGCAACTCGAGTAATGCAGGCGACTGGTTGCGATGAGAAAAGGGCGAAAATTGTAGCTGAGGTACTTGTAGAGGCGGATGCACGGGGGATAGCTTCACATGGTGTAGCCAGGCTACGGCGGTATGTAAGTCATATTGCCCAGGGGCTGATTAATCCAGCGTCTGAACCAGTTGTAGTTAAGGAAACCCCCTTGAGTGTTACAATAGACGGAAATGTAGCAGTGGGACAGTATGTGGCGGACGTGGCAATGAAGAAAGCAATCGCCAAGGCCCAAGAGACAGGTATTGGTTTAGTTGCGGTACGCAATTCTAATCATTTTGGGATCGCAGGCTATTTTGCCGAACAATGTGTAGATCACGGCATGTTAGGCGTTGTGTTATCTAATACAGGACCTTATGTGGTCCCAACTAACGGCAAAAGTCCAATTCTAGGAACCAATCCTTTAGCGGTCGCCTTTCCCACCTGGCAAGGATCTCCAGTGTTGCTGGATATGGCTACCAGTGTAGTACCCCTAGGAAGGCTGGAAACTTACTCCCGGCGTGGATTGAGTATTCCGCAAGGTTGGGCAGTGGATCAAACGGGACGCTCCGTAACTAATCCAGAACAGGTTCTTTCGGATCTTAAAGATAACGGAACGGGGGGAATACTTGCCCTCGGAGGTGAAGGGGAAGAGTTTGGAGGTCATAAAGGTTTTGGGCTAGCGCTGTTAGTTGAACTTTTCACTGCTGGTTTAACTCAAGGCACTTGGAGTGCAGAAACCTATCGGGAGCGCGGCGGAATTTGCCACTTCTTCTGTGCACTGAAACTTGATTTGTTTGGTGATCCTAGCGCAATTACTGGGCACATAACCTCCATTATTGATCAGATTAGAAATAGTGAGCGGGCAGACGGTGCCGAGCGCATTTTCATTCATGGCGAGAAGGAATACGAAGCACGAAGTAAGTCGCTCGTGGAAGGAGTAACCCTAGGAGATGCAACCTATAGGGCTCTGAAGGAATTAGCACAGGAATTTGACATTGAATTGGAACCAGACGGGAGGCGTTAAAGTGCAAGACTTTGTGTTTTCTGCCCCTACCCAAATCATTTTTGGTCGAAGTACAGAACAGCAAGTGGGACAAGCTACAAAGAAGCTTGGACGAAAAGTACTGCTGCACTATGGCCAAGGGAGCATTGTGCGTAGTGGCCTGAAAGATAGGGTTGTAAAGTCCCTAGTGGATACTGGCTTAGAAGTAGTAGAACTTGGGGGGGTTCAACCCAATCCCAGGCTGGGGCTGGTAAAACAGGGCATCGAACTTGCTCGTCGCGAGGGTGTTGACGGTATTTTAGCTGTGGGCGGCGGGAGCGTAATGGATTCTGCCAAGGCAATTGCTATGGGTGTTGGTTATCAGGGTGATGTTTGGGACTTTTTTACAGGTCAGGCAGTGTGTCAGAGCGCACTACCGTTAGGTGTGATCGTCACCATTCCAGGTTCAGGCAGTGAAGCGGGCGGGGGAACGGTAATAACTAACGAAGATGGTCAGTTGAAGCGTTTAACTTGGAGCGATTTGGTGATTCCACGTTTTGCCATCTTAAATCCGGAGCTAACGTTTAGTCTTTCTCCTTATCAGACCGCGGTTGCAGGTGCAGATATTTTTTCCCATGTTGTGGAGCGTTACTTTACTAATATCCAGGATGTGGACCTCACAGATCGGTTATGTGAGGCAACCATGAATTCGATTATTAAAAACTTGCCCCTTGCAGTACG
>JAAZLQ010000289.1 GCA_012799255.1 Bacillota bacterium | reverse complement strand
AAGCCCCCTGTAAGGCCGCCATCCAGCGCCAGACCCAGCAGAAAGACTACGCCCAGATAACCGCCGGGAATGCGCCAGTTAATATGGCCTTTGTAAAAGAGCCATACTGCACCAAACAGCAGGGCAAAAGCGCTTGTTTCTCCTAAACAGCCCCCTGTGGCTCCGGTAAACAGCTGCAGAAAACCCGGTGCATTTGAGGAAACCAAAGGGGTAGCGGTGGAAGTTAAATCAACAGGACTGATCCAGGAAGTCATATGTCCTGCCCAAGATACCATTAGTACTGCCCGGGCTACTAATGCCGGGTTAAAAATATTGCTGCCAATGCCGCCATATACTTGTTTACCAAGGACTATGGCTACCACGGCACCTACTACACATAACCACCAGGGCGGCGCCGGAGGCAGAGTCATGGCTAACAATAATCCCGTCACGGCAGCACTGCCATCGCCAAAAATATTCTTATTACGCAAAATAATTGCTTCTGTCAGCATGGCAGAAAATGTTGTTATTACCATGGTAATTAAGGCGCGATAGCCAAAAAAGATTACAGCGGCAATCGCTGCCGGAGTTAAAGCTACTAATACATCTATCATCACACTTTTTATGGTTTCATCGGTTCTTAAGTGTGGTGAGGATGAGACGACAAATTTTCTCTCCATTATGTTCCCTCCTCCTTTACCTATTTTGCCGCTGCGGCACGTCTTTTTGCTGCTATTTCGCCTTTTGCCATACGAATCCACTGGGTAAGGGGCCGTTTAGCAGGGCAAATATAGGAACAACAGCCGCACTCAATACAGTCTAAAGCGTTGTAAGCTTCAGCCTTATCGTACATACCATGCTCTACACAAGCACCAATAAATAAAGGCGTAATGCTAACAGGGCAAACTTCAACACATTTGCCGCACTTAATGCAGGGATGAATTTCATATACATCTACATCCTGCTCTGACAAACATAAGATACCTGAAGTACCTTTAGTAACCGGCAAGTTCTCCGGACCAGGCACTGCAAAGCCCATCATAGGACCGCCCATAATTAGTTTGCGCACATCATCTGTAAAACCGCCGCACTCTTCTATTAACTCTTCTATGGGCGTTCCCACACGCACCAAAAGATTTTTTGGTTCTTTAATGCCGGAACCGGTGATTGTGACAATTCTCTCAATCGAAGGCACACCAAAACAGACTGCGTCCGCCACAGCAATACAAGTTGTTACATTTTGCACAAGGCAGCCCACAGCAGAAGATTGGCAACCAGAAGGCACTTCCATGCCCGTAAGCACGGTGTTTAATTGTTTGCCTGACCCTTGAGGATATTTAGTATGCAAAGCATGAACTTCAATATTAGGTTCGTTAGCCGCAGCTTTGGTAACAACTGCAATAGCATCCGGCTTATTGTCCTCAATGCCTATTAAAGCCTTTTCTGCCTTTACAGCCTTCATCACCAGTTTTACACCAAGGACCAAATCATCTGGGCGTTCCAGCATAACACGATGGTCACATGTTAGATATGGTTCACATTCTGCGCCGTTAACTATAACGTATTTTATAGGCTCATCTGCGGGTGGTACCAATTTATAGTGAGTGGGAAAAGCTGCGCCGCCCATACCCACAATACCTGCTTCCCGCACAATTTTGACAATTTCCTCAGCGCTCAATTGCTCCCAATTAGGATTGGGCTTCACATCTTCATGCCATGTTTCCTGAAAATCATTTTCAATGAACACAGCATTAACAGTCCGTCCCTGGCTGGATCTGCATGTTCCTATTTTTATAACTTTACCGGAAATGCTGGCATGAACAGGTGCTGAAATACTGGCATCACTATCACCTATTTTTTGTCCTTTTTTTACTAGATCACCTACTGCCACTAAAGGCTCGCAGGGTGCACCACTATGCTGTGATAATGGAATCATCGCTACTGCGGGAGGTTTGGCAGCCACTGAAGGCTTCCCTTCCGTTGCACTTTTATAGTCCCCCGGATGTACGCCTCCCTTAAACGTCTTTAAGCTCATCTGTTTAATTCACCCCTTTGAAGTAAAATAAAAATTTGCAAAGATAAAGGCTTAACCTTAGACATATTCGTAAAAAGTACTACATAATCCTGCCCTGCATATAAATTTAATTATGCCACATTTTCAACCTTTAGGCAGTTAAAGGAAAAGGCACGTCATGAGTGCCTTTATTAATTAGCTTATCACGAATTCTGCGAATAAAACTTTTTTAAAACTTCACGTGCTTCACTAATTGTGTATAATGAGCCAGAAAAACAAAGAGCTTCATCGGCTTTCGTTGCGGCAACAGCTTCTGCAACGGCATCCGGTATAGCTTCTACCACCTTTACAGGGATATTGTGGCAGTACTTTTT
>JAAZLQ010000270.1 GCA_012799255.1 Bacillota bacterium | reverse complement strand
TGGAAAAGACACCGCCATTCCATACTGACGGTGTCATTCCTACTTCACCTGCGATTTCGCCAACCTTTTGATTGACATTATCGAACATCCCCGACAAGTTATCCGTTATACCGCCAACTAATAGCTCCGTGAGCCACTGGGTAATACTGTCGATGATGCTTTGCATAGTATCTTACCTTAACCAAATAACCCTGAAAGAAGGGGTACAAGGGTCATGCCAATCAGTGCTACGCCACCGCCTGCCATGAGTTGTTTCATCCCTTGAGATTTTGCACCAGGGTTATCATTACCATAACCTTCTAAAAGATTAATAACTCCCCAGATACCAAGTCCTGCACCAAGAGCAATAACCAATGTCTGTAATACATCTACTGCTGAATTAAAAAATTCCATAATAAAATCCTCCTATTTTTTATTTTGGGTAATAAAATAACCGCTACTATGCGGTTTCACTTTCACCTGTAAGGTCAATTTCATAAACATCATAAACCTCATTAGGCTTTGGCTTTAGTTTTGTGGACAGATATTTTTCAATATTAAAGGTGTTTCTTTTATCAAAGTCCGATAAGTATTTGTAATTAGGATGCTTTGTAATGTCATACTTATCTGATAGAAATGGGCGAACACCCCTTAGCTGTACAATGCACTTGCCTCCATCCATAACCGCAAGTTCATCCATACTCATAAGCTCCTTTCCCAGCTTTTGATAATTAAGCCCATAGCTTCTTTGGGAACCTCTGGTGTCGGAAGTATTGAACATATCAATAGTTTCTTTTCCAAGGGTTTCTGATAAATCCTTGAGAGTGGTTTTTTCCTTACCCCCAAGGAAGATCATACTGTCGCAATTGCCGATAATGGTATCCGCATTGTCCTTATATAAAGCCTTTAACTGACTTTGTGCCTGTAATACAAGACAAGCTGAAATCTCTCTTGAACGAATGGTAGCCATTAACTTTTCTAGTTTTGGAATCTGCCCAATATTTGCTGCTTCATCAATTAGGCATCTTACATGAATGGGAAGCCTTCCACCGTATACATCATCTGCCTTATCACAAAGTAAATTGAAAAGCTGAGTATATACCATAGATACTAAAAAATTAAAGGTGTCATCTGTATCACTAATGATAATAAACAAGGCTGTTTTTCTATCCCCTAAAGTATCTAGTTCCATTTCATCATAGGCAGTAATTTCTCTTAATTCCCTAATATCAAAAGGTGCTAGTCTTGCACCGCAGGATATAAGAATAGATTTAGCAGTTTTACCTGCTGCTAACTTATATTTCTTGTACTGCCTCAATGCAAAATGCTCTGGGTCTTTTTCTTCTAAGGCATCAAACATTAAATCTACTGGATTTTTAAACTCCTCATCATCTTCCCTTACCTCAGATGCATTGATAAATTCAATAAGGGTAGAGAAGTTCTGCTCATGCTCTGGAGCTTCAAAATAGATATAGCCAATGAGAGCTGTATAGAGCAAAGTTTCTGCCTTTACCCAGAAATCATCACCTGCCTTTCCATCTCCTTTTGTATTGGCAATAAGTGTAGTAACTAATTTTAAAATATCCTTTTCACTTTTAATATAGGCAAAGGGATTATAGTGCATAGATTTTTTAAAATTAATGGTATTAAGAATCTTAATTTTATATCCCCTACGCTGTAACAACTTCCCGCACTCCACCACAATGCTCCCCTTTGGGTCAGTAACTACATAGGAACTATGACACTGCATCAGATTTGGCTTTAACCAGAATCTTGTTTTACCAGAGCCAGAACCACCTACAATTAGTACATTTTTATTTCTTGCGTTTTTAGGATTTTTAGGGCGGTTAGACATCATAAGCCTTTCTGTTTCAGTTAGTATCACATTATTTTGGAATACGGGGTCTTGAAAAGGGCGGATATCCTCCCTGTTGCCCCAACGAGCAGAGCCGTACTCTATCCCTTTTCTATATTTCTTAGCATTCTTACCCTTTAGATAAACTACAAGGCGGATAATAACCGCAATAGCTATACCAAATAGCAAGTCTTTTGGGTTTAAACTTGGAAGTGGGTTATCAAATGCTAGCCTAAAACCATTCATTAGGTTTAGAATCTTCTGTCCCATATCATATCCAAAGGCAAGTCTCCATGCCTGTGATACCTTGGTAAAAAATAAGGCAAGAAAGAGATAAGGGATATTTAAAATTAACATTCTTTTTAGTCTTGTATTCATAGGCTTTGCTCCCTATCTTTACTTTTCACCCTATCTGTAACTGTGTTTTTCACAAGCTGGGTAAACTTTTTAAGCTGTGAAAGTACGGAAGGTCTTTCTGCTCTTTTTACCATTTTAGCTGTAAAATCCGTAAAAGCGGCAGTAATGGCATCTGCATCCCTACCCTTGAAAAAAACCAGATATTTATATGGTTTTACACTTCTATCTTTTTTAACAGCAAAATCTACACCATATTTTCTTGCTGATCTTTCAAAGCTTTTAATGTTTTTATCTGTAATCTCAATATTAGTCATTCCTGCATTTTGCTTGGCAAGGTCTTTTATACTTTGCTTGCCTTGAGGAATTTCAGGGTAGTTTTTCTTATCCTTACGCCATGCTAAATATTTTAAAATAGCTGCCTTTAAACTTCTTGCTGTAAGCTTTGTACCACTTATTACAAGTGCTACTGTTCTATTTTCTACTTCTTCCTGCATAGGAAGCTCCTCCCTTCTGTTTTTGACATAGAAAAAGGCATTTTGCAGTCCTCTTATATCAGGTACAAAATGCCTTTAAGGGTTTCTATTTAAATCATGATTTACCAATGCTGAGTAATAACTATCTATGGTGGATGGTGCATTAAACAAGGTAGCAAGTAAATATCTTCTGATGTTACGAATGTAGGTGGTGGTCTTATCAAGACATTCAAATACATAGTCAATGTGCAGACAATTTATCTTTAGTAGCTTTTCTTTTACAAGTTGTGCTGGGTAATCATCTCCTGCAACATTTATTGTGGCTTTTGTAGAACATAGGGTTTCTACCATTAGGTCTACGATTTCATCTAAACGTTCACGGTTATGGTTGTTCTTGATATACTCATATTCAATATTTTTTAAAACCATTTCTTTTATTTCTGCTAGGCTATCACATCCAATCTCATCATATCTCATCTTTTTTTCTTGTGGCTCTTTATTTGATTGATACGGATTTGATGGATAAGGATTTGATACCTCCGTATTTAATAAATCAGTATTTAATGAATTAGTATTTAATACATTAGTACTTAATTGGTGGGGGTTTCCCAAGATAGGCTCAGCCTGTTTAGGTTTTTCCAATATTGGATTTTCCAATATTGGCTTCTCCTGTGCTGTGTTATCCAAGATAGGATTATCCAGTATTGGATTTCCCCCTTTAGGTGGAGTATCAATAATATCAAGGCTTTGGGGCTGTTCAAAAATGGTATATTCTGTAGTAGTCAGTTGCCCTTTTTCATTCCTTAACCGTCTACGAATCACATAGCCATTAGTCTCCAATTCCTTTATTCCACTGTTAATACTATCTATGCCATCCTTACATATCATAGAAAGTCCCTTAGTCGTATAATCCCAATTCTCTGGTAAAGAAAGCATGAGGGATAATAAGCCCTTTGCTTTTAAGGAAAGGTCTGTATTTCTTAAATGATGGTTTGACATCACTGTATAATCTCTCGTTTTTTCTACTCTAAAAACTGCCATCTCTATCACCTCTTTTCCTGCTTATATTTATCTATCTTTCTTGATCTCTTGTTCGTTTTTTATGCCATCCTTCAAGGAGTTTTATAATGGTTTCTTCCATTTGTCTAGGTGTATATGATTTTGGGAAATATCTCTTTAGCTTATCTCCAGTAAGGGTTACCTTATCTAAATCCCCCTTCTTTTCCTCACTCATTATGGCACTCATGACTTCAAGGCTTAACTTCCCCTCATTACTAAATTTCTTTAATCTTTGTGCCTGTGAAAGTGAAGGTGTCGCTTGTTCCATATCCATAGCTTCAAGTAAATCAATTTGCTCCTCATCTTTAAGGAAGGATAATTCTACAGCAGGATTAAAGGCTATTTTCTTTTCATCTACCATTGAAAGTATTTCAGGAATAAGGTTGGTAAGACGGATGAAACGCTGTACCTGATTACGACTTGAGCCTGCCTGTTCTGCAATTATCTCATCAGCACGGGGTAACTTCGTCCCAAGTTGGGACGAAGTTAAATCTGCTCTTTTTCCCTGTCTTTTAATGGCTTCTAATTTTAACTTGAATGCAAAGGCTCTTTCACTTGGTAAGATATTTTCTCTTTGCAAGTTGCTGTCAACCATGATAATAATGGCGGCATCATCGTCAAGATTACGGACTATGACAGGCATTGTTTCTAGTTCTGCAAGTTCACAGGCTCTTTTTCTTCGGTGTCCTGCCACAAGTTCATAGCCACCTTCATCGCGAGGTCTTGCAATGGCAGGAACTAGAACACCATATTGTTTAACACTTTCTGCCGTGTCAAACATAGCTTCATTATCAATTACCTTAAATGGGTGGTCTTGAAAAGGATGTAATTCTGTTAAAGGAATTTCAATTATCTTTTCCCTTGTTTCATCAGCCCTACTTTCCTCTGTGGAAAATAACTCATCTACTGATGCCAGCTTTATGTTTTTGGCGGAGCTTTTCAATTTTCAACACCTCCTTGGTTAAATTACCATACCCTTCAGCAACCTTTCCCTTTGGGTCATGGACAAAAATACTTTTTCCCTCTGCACTGATTTCAGCGGCTTTTACAGAGCGGGGTATATCTGCTTTAAATACTTTAATACTGCCTTCATAAGTTTCTCTCACCAAGGTGCTAATGTCCTTTGCAAAATTAGTACGCCCATCTACCATAGTCAGTAAAATACCATCAATTTTTAGTTTCGGATTTATCTGCCTGCGTACCTTTCCAATGGTCTGTAAAAGCTGTTCTAATCCCTTTGCAGGTAGATAATCAGCCTGTACAGGGATGA
>JAAZLQ010000176.1 GCA_012799255.1 Bacillota bacterium | reverse complement strand
TGGTACCACTACAATGAATTTGCTCCAACCATAAAGCTTGTTAAGCTCGTACATGGTCTTAATATAGGTGTAAGTCTTACCCACACCAGTTTCCATCTCGATGGTGAGGTTGTAAAAGCCTTCTAACCTTGGAGATGGTGCGATTTGGTGTTGTCTTTGTACCCTTTGGAGATTTTCCAGTACTTGTTCTGGGGACAGCACAACTTTACTATTATTATAGCCTGTTCCCATTTGCTCCAATTTACGTTCCACTTCTTCCGGTGAAGCGCCAAAATCTAGACCAATTTGTTCAGGCTTAACTATAATGCCCTTGTCCACAATGTAAGTGCTCTCTAGTTTGGGTTGTCCCGCGAAAACGTCGCAGACCGCTTTAGCTGCGTCAGCTTGGAACTTCTGATGCTTGAACCTGAGTTTCATTACGCTTCACCTCCTATATAACCCTTACTGATGTCCGTGGAGCCAAAAGCTTAAAGATCTCCTCAACGTTAATTCTTTGGGGGCTACTACCAAAGCTACTGTCCCTAAAGACTGCCCGTAAAGGTTGGCGCTTGGCAATCTCACGAACCACATTCTCAGAAATATCATCTGCAAAACAAGCAATTAGAGACCCATGATCCACGGTGTGGATATCCACCCCGTCAAAAGATTCGATTTCGTGACTCAATGAGAGTGGCAAACCCCAGTCGACTAACACACCGTAAAGCAGATCCAAATCGCTACGGTCCTCTTTGATGTTGGATTCCAGATCGAAAAGCATGTCCTGGCTAACCTCGTTTGCAGCGTAATAGACATCCTTCATGTTGGTGCTATCCACTTTAAGCACCCTAAATCCTATGTCTGGGACTTTCTTTGGCTCTTCCCCATCTTTTAGTTTATCATTGGCTTCCTCAACTTCGGCTTTTATCTTTTCCCCAGCCCGCCTTATACGCTCCTTGCCTATGTCTGAAATGGTTTTGTAACCAGCTTTGTAAGCTTCACTCTTTTCATCAGTCTCTTCAGGCAACTGAACCATTATGAATTTACGATTGCCACCGTCTTCGGCATTAAGCTGCATCACGGCGTGGGCGGTGGTTGAGGAGCCTGCGAAGAAGTCCAAGACAATTCCGTCCGAGTCGAAATGGGTTGCCCCTAGAATTAGCTCCTTAATGAGATTAGATGGTTTCGAGTAATCGAAAAGCTTTTTCACATTAAAAATCCGCTCCAATTCTTCGTAAGCATCCTCATTTGTCCCGCCTATTTCCACACCGTTAATGAAACTCGGAAATCCCTTGAAATTCTCCTCATCGTAGGCCTTAATTGCCCGGACTTGAAAATTAGCCGTATTTATCAAAAGTCTTGCCCCCGCGTCAACTTGGCGATTCAGAAAATCTTGTGACCAAACAAACGGGGCTTTCAACCGAAATTCGTTCACGTTGCGACCCTTCTTAAATGATACTGCATCCAGTAGTTCGACCGGATTGACATCCTGACCATAGACACCTTTTCCATAGACACCATCGGGTAGTTTGGTTTCTATTCACCCCTGCTTAAAAGTTAGAGTTGAAATATTGTTCGTTCTTTTGATAATGGGTTGGGATTCGTTACTATCGGCAACTCCCCCAAACAAATAGGCCTCACGTAGATCTCTTGCATATACCACAATGTACTCTGTTAAGCTAATCATTCTTTTCGACAAAAAGCTTCCCTTTCGCTTCTTCGACCATGTGATAACGCCCACTTGATTTCCCGATCCGAAAACCTCATTGCAGATTTTTATGAGGTTTTCAAATTCGTTATCATCAATACTTATGAAAACCATCCCATCATTTGTCAGAAGATCTCTGCATAATTTTAATCTCGAGTAAATCATACTACACCAATCACTATGGAAGCGTGGGTTAGTTTCGGTATTCTTACGGAATTGGATGTTGCCATCTTCGTCTCTGTATTCAATTTTTTCATCTAGTTGGTCTTGATCCATGCTATAGTCATCAGGGTACACAAAAGAGTCGTTCCCAGTGTTATAAGGCGGATCAATATAGATCATCTTGATGGAGTTGAGGTAGCTTTCTTGGAGAAGTTTTAAGGCATCTAGGTTATCCCCTTCGATGTAGAGGTTTTCTGTGGTTTCCCAGTTCTTGCTTTCCTCTATGCAGGGGCGTAAGGTCTTACGGATAGGAGTGTTGGCCTCAACAATGGCTGCCCTCTTACCAACCCAGGTGAAATCGTAGCACTCTTCACCATCAACTACATCACCGGATAGCTCTTGCTTAAGAAGCTCGAAATTAATGCCCTTCTTGATCTTCCCATTCTCGTCCCGCATCTCAGTGACTACATTGGGAAAAAGCTCCGCTATTCTCTCTATATTTTCTTGGGTAATGTCCTTAGTTTCCATCCTGAGTTTTTCCATACTTACGCCCTCCGTTTTTCTAATGACTCTAATTCCAGCTTTAGCTTCCTTAGATCACCCATCAGCTTAACCTGCTGGTTATACTGTTTTTCCCTATGGATCTTGTTTTCTAGCCTAATGATAGCTTTGTTCAGCTTTTCTACTTCATTGGAGCGGTCTATAGCTGTTTTTAGATCCTCTTCCTCAACCTTAGTTAATTCCCCACCCGCAATCTGGAGGAGAAAACCTTCATAGATTTGATCAAGATTTAATCCCTCAAGCTTTAAGTTCAACTCCTCAAAGGGTAACCACTCGGTTTTGTAATACCTATTCACCTTAAACTTGCCCTCACGGTTTTTTGCATCTTCCTTATAGGCAATCCAAAGCTGGCCATAGCCTTGATAACGGACTGCAAAGACTAGGTGGTAGGGAATCTCCCGGTCAATTAGGGTAATTAGTTCTTCGTCAAGACCTTCGCTCTTGAGGTTGATTTCAATAATCTGTATTTCAGTAACATTAGTCCCTGCTTCCAAATTGAGGGTATCCGGTGCCAACTTGTTGGTCCAGTGAATGGTGTCAATCTGATTCGTAAAGAGTCTGACCACTTTACTCGATGGCTGAAGATTCGTGTAAAACTTCTGCTTTGGTATTTTCTTATTAAAAGCAGTGCTTGCAGGCAACTTGAGCATCACATCACCACCACAAAACCAATTAACTCAAAGTCATCGAGACCACTCATGGTAGTCTTTAAGGCTGTTGTTCCCCCCGGTCTAAAAAGGCTATCTAAATCACTATCCTCATTCA
>JAAZLQ010000168.1 GCA_012799255.1 Bacillota bacterium | reverse complement strand
TTCAGCTTCTATGAAAACAACCAACTTTAGAAAACGAATAATGAACTCCGTGAAGATCACAAGGAGGATTAACATGAAGAAATCAAATCAACTGTCGTTACCATTCCCAAGGGATGTAAAAGCCAAGTCAAGCAGAAATGATGCAAGCCCCAGAAAACTCTCGGAACTGAAGTCAAATGGTATTTCTTTGGCTTCCCCGCTGAGGGCGAAGGTTATTTTGGAACTAGGAAGGCGGTACAGTGATGAACCAGATTTTATTCTGGGTCCCATTGAATCCCCTGCTGATGTATACAATCTTTTCAAAGACGAAATGAATGGCATCACTGGGCTAGCATATAAGCTAATTGCCGTTAACACAAAACACATGGTCACAACAACGAAGCAGCTACCAGAGATTCCCACTATTCAGCAAACAATGCGCTGGGCCGCTAGCCATTCCGCAGCAGCTCTTTTCTTGTGTCGAAATAACCCCTCTCTTTCCAACTTTACGCCTGAAGAAGGGCGGTGGATTCGAGAAATAGTTCAGGTCGATACCATCATTGGCATTGACTTCTTGGATTTTGTGCTGTGCGGATCCACTGGATATTTCAGTGCCCGGGTTGAAGGATTACTCTAGGAAAAACACAGCCCTCAGCAAATGGGGGCTGTATCGCTTTTATCAATGTTATCGATTTCTTGAGTCCTCCGGACATACAGGTTAGTTTTCCCGCTGCACTGGTCAGAATGGACCTTCGGTCAGCTTGTTCATAGCTTGGGATTTCGCAAGGTTAAAGTAAGACTCCAATAAGTAGTCAGAAATAGTCTGCGCTGCGTTAACTGCAAGTATGGCATGGCGCTTACATGCTCGATATACTGTGATATCTCTACCGTGAGCGTCGCTTAAATCATTTCTTAAACCTGCTAAGCCTTGGATGACTGTTACGAAGCCCGAAGTAATTTTCCTAAGATCTTCCGAGTGATATAGGGACGGCTCCATTGCCAAATGCTTAGATACATGCTTGTAGAGCTTGATTAGGTTCCCATCATGTTCATATTTCACCTCTAAGCCATCCAAAATGTGAATACAAACAGCCTCAACTAACGTGCGTGCATTAGTTATAGCACCATCATAATCGTTAGATAGTATTTTTTGATTACATTTGCCAAGCTGTTCCTTAACGAATTCATTATCAATGTGTTCGATCTGCCCTGTACTTACCAATGAAACGTCCCTGTATAGGTCGAGATCTCTCGCTATCTTTAGGATGATTCTTTCGGACTCATTTGCAAGAATATCCTTAACATATAAGCGTTTGCTTGATGCAACCTCCTCAGGATGAAAATCAATGTCGTACCCTGCTAGGAAAATATTAATATCGGGAGTCTTCATAGTATCCCTTAGCTTGCATCCAATTTTCTCGATCAGATCTACTCGTTCCATTGGTTCTAGCTCTTGATGCACAGTAGAACTAGTAGACCCATCGATTAGTTGCTCTAGTTCATCAAGCAATGGTTCCAGCCTGCTTCTTGCGTCATATACATCGTAAACAGTCTCAAGCCGATCACAAAGAGCTGAGATTTTGCTCTGCAGTAGGCTATGCTCAATAGATTCGGAGTAATACTTCAATTTTATGATTATGCTATTATGTGCTACTACCATCGCTGTTTGGGCATCAGGGTCATCGCTTGGGCCACAGACGTCAAACTCCCTAAAGCCCTCAATTAAGTCTCTTATTTTGGATTTGGTCATCTCAGAAATATTCACCTTATCACCACCCAAATCGAATTACATCCAATCGTTCCGCATTGGTTTGCCTATCCAACGAAAAACAAGACACCTTCTTCTGTCTCCTATTCTTGATCCACCAGTATACTTAGACATAATCTTCTTGCCCTGGACCCCAACTGAGCATATTCGAAATCGCTGCATCACAGCCATCCAAGAGAGAATTGAGTCGTTGCATAACTTGGCCAATGTTTCGAATGTTAATATGGGTTACCGTCTCTGGCAAGGCAGGAAGTCCATGCTTATCTACGGGATAACGAAAAGCTGTTGAAGATGGATCGATTTTATTAAATTCCCTAATACACTCCTCCACCGAATCTAAGTCATCAGTGTCACCATCGGGCCAAATGTTCTCGAATATTTTCCTGCACGTAACCCACAACCTAAAAATGTCATGATGCATCGGTATGTCGCTTGATTCTTCAATAATGGTGCTTCCGTTCTTGATAAGTTCCTTTAGTCTCAGCTCAAGATACTGCCGGTATAAAAAGACAATGGGATAAATCAACCTGTCCTGATTCTTGTGGGTTTCTGTTACATACTGAACCAATAGGTCTGCTCCAAGTTTATACCCCGTAGCATAGATCCACCAACCATCCGAGAAGTGAGTCAAACACGCCTTATTCCACCAGTCCGAACCCTCACTTGTGAACAGCTTGTCCCCTCTTCGTGGCCACGGAAAATCTTCATCAAACCTGTTCATATACAACTCACCTCCACATCGATTTCGTCCGGTCACATTGCGAACGATCTTCCGGTTAATGTGACGAAACCAAGTAACTCTTGGGAGTCTGTGGGCTACTAAGGCCTATTTCTAAAGAGTCCATCGTTTGTTGAATTCGTAGCAGTACACATATTGCCACAGTTCTTCTGCACCTAACCGTTGTCGGTATGCATCATTGGACTTGGTCGATAATAACTGAAATAATAATGACTGCTTGCGGTTCACATTTAGTCCTGCCACACATATTCCATTTTCGACCGAGCAGAATGACCCTGCCTAGATTCATCCACGATTTCTCTCTAGCAACGCGGATTATGACTTCATCTTTCTAAGCTGCTCCAGGTACTCCTCATTGCCAGTGAATGCGATATCTGTCATCATCTTTATAAATTCCAGTGCAAC
>JAAZLQ010000322.1 GCA_012799255.1 Bacillota bacterium | reverse complement strand
ACGCTAGCTTTCAGGAGCTAATTTCATTTTTTGACCGAAATTGGGAGTTTTAGTCGCTATTTGGCATTTGGAAGAGCTTGCAAAAACTGGTGTAGTTGATTAATATATGGTATAGATTTAGCACTCACCCGAAGGGAGTGCTAACAAAAAGAAGTGTAAGGGGGTACACGTAGTTGAACATTAAACCATTAGCAGATCGAGTAGTATTAAAGGTTGTGGAGGCTGAAGAGAAGACTGCCAGCGGTATCGTATTACCAGATACAGCTAAGGAAAAACCACAACAAGGTAAAGTTCTGGCGGTAGGGCCCGGCAAATATGAAAACGGAAATTTGGTGCCCATGAATGTTAAAGAAGGCGACACTGTTTTGTTCTCGAAATATGCCGGAACTGAGATCAAGTATCAAGGTGAAGAACTACTTATCCTTAAAGAAACAGACTTGCTTGCAATTCTAGGATAATCTAAAAAGAGGAAGGTGACTATCTATGGCTAAAGATTTGCTTTTTCGGGAAGACGCCCGTAAAAAGTTAGAAGCAGGGGTTAATACCCTAGCGGATGCTGTGAAAATTACCCTGGGACCTAAGGGACGAAATGTTGTTATTGAGAAATCCTACGGTTCTCCAACCATCACTAACGATGGTGTGACCATTGCACGGGAAATCGAATTGGAAGATCCATTCGAGAATTTAGGTGCCCAGCTAGTTAAAGAAGTTGCTACCAAAACCAATGATATCGCTGGTGACGGTACAACCACTGCAACCGTACTTGCCCAAGCTATCGTACGCGAAGGTTTAAAGAACGTTGCAGCAGGTGCCAACCCCATCTTTATTAAACGGGGTATCGAGCAAGCGGTTGCCGCTGTAGTGGAAGAAATCAAAGCCACTGCAAAACCAGTTGAAACCCGCGATGCCATCTCCCAAGTGGCCTCCATTTCCGCAGGTGACACACAGATTGGTGATCTGATCGCCGATGCTATGGAGAAAGTTGGCAAAGACGGTGTTATTACTGTGGAAGAGTCCAACACCATTGGTACCACATTAGATGTTGTGGAAGGTATGCAATTTGACCGTGGTTATGTATCTCACTACATGGTGACCGATACTGATCGCATGGAAGCTACCTTGGATGAACCTTACATCCTAATCACTGACCGTAAGATTAGTGCCATTGCAGATATCTTGCCTGTCCTTGAAAAGACTATGCAACTAGGCAAACCCCTTTTGATCATTGCGGAAGATGTTGAAGCTGAAGCTTTAGCAACCTTGGTACTCAACAAACTGAGAGGAACCTTGAACGTGGTTGCTGTAAAGGCTCCTGGCTTTGGCGATCGTCGTAAAGCTATGCTCGAAGACATCGCAGTAGTAACTGGTGGTCAGTTGGTAAGCGAAGATCTTGGTCTCAAGCTTGAGAACACCACCGTTGAAATGTTAGGTCAAGCTCGTCAAGTAATCGTAACCAAAGAGGATACCACCATTGTTGACGGGCGTGGAAGTGCCGATGCCATCTCTGGCCGGATTAATCAAATTCGTTCGGAAATCGAAGATTCCACCTCCGATTACGATATTGAAAAACTACAAGAACGTTTGGCTAAACTCTCCGGTGGCGTAGCTGTGATTCAGGTTGGTGCCCCCACCGAAACTGAGCTCAAAGAGAAGAAGCATCGCATCGAAGACGCGCTTTCCGCAACCCGTGCTGCGGTTGAGGAAGGTATCGTAGCCGGTGGCGGTACAATGCTAGTTGATGCCCTAGGCGCGCTAGATAAGTTGAACCTCACAGGCGACGAAGCGACAGGTGTTAGCATTATCCGTCGTTCCTTAGAGGCACCTTTGAAGATGATTGCTAGCAATGCTGGTATCGAGGGCGCCATTGTTGTGGAGAAAGTGAAGAACTCGCCTAAGGGTGTAGGTTTTGACGTTCTCACCGAGGAATATGTGGATATGGTTGCTAAGGGTATTATTGACCCAGCCATGGTCACCAGAAGTGCCCTCCAAAATGCAGCTTCTATCGGAGCCATGATCCTTACCACCGAATGCCTAATTGTTGATAAGCCTGAAGAGCCAGAAATGCCTGCAGGCGGTATGGGCGGCGGAATGCCAGGAATGATGTAAGCAATAGTGTAGAAGTATAGGGTCTCGCATAAAGCGGGGCCCTTTTAAGTTAACACTGGATTTACAAGGGTTTCAAGGGAGCTGTGGCGAAAATAGTTGTACGAAAATCGTCAATGGGTGGGATGGATTTGCAGGTTAGGGTTTTGATCAGTGAGGAAGAAATTGCGCAACGGGTCAGCGAGCTTGGACGGCAGATTAGCGCCGATTATGAGGGCAAAGACCTAGTGATTATCGGTATTTTGAAGGGCGCAGTTGTTTTTATGAGCGACCTGATTCGGAGCATCGTGATTCCTTTGGAAATGGATTTTATGGCCACTTCTAGTTACGGGGAGGCAACAGAAACCTCTGGGGTTGTACGTCTGCTCAAGGACTTAGATACTTCCATTGAAGGTAGGGATATCCTGATTGTGGAAGATATCATAGACTCTGGTCTCACACTTTCTTACCTCTCAAAACTCTTACTTTCGCGGAAACCTGCAAGTCTAAAAACCGCGGTTTTGTTAGATAAGCCAGAGCGGAGGAAAACACAGTTTTCCGCCGACTATGTGGGATTTACCATCCCCGATCAATTTGTGATTGGTTATGGGTTGGATTACAACCATAAGTATAGGGAATTACCCTATGTGGGAGTAGTGGAAGGCTAAACGGAGGGGTGCCCTTGAAACAAGTCTTAGTGGTGGATTACAGTTCAGCGCATGCACAAGATGTGGCCAGGGAAGTCCGCCGGTTAGGAGTTTATAGTGAAATTGTCCCTAGTTCTGCCATGGTTCAAGCCCTCAGTGGCGAAGAACCCAGCGGAATTATTCTTGTTGGGAGTATTCCAACGAACTTGCCTGCGGAGCTTAGTTCCAGAGATATTCCGGTCTTGCTTCTAGAAGATGTCCAAGGGTCGTTTGACCTTATTGAACCCTTTCTAGCTGAGTGCTGTGGCACTGAGCTAGATTGGAATGTGGACTTTTTCCTTGAGCAAGCTGTGGCGCAGATTCGTGCCCAAGTCAAAGACGGCAAGGTCATTTGTGGGCTGAGTGGGGGAGTTGACTCGTCCGTTGCCGCAGTCCTGGTTCACCGGGCCATTGGTGAGCAGTTAACCTGCATCTATGTAGATCATGGGTTTATGAGAGCGGGTGAAACTGAACAGATTCTAAAAACCTTTAGAACCCAGTTTGGTATACCCCTAATTCATGTTGATGCCCAGGATCGCTTTATTGATAAGCTGCAAGGAATAGAGGATCCCGAGGAAAAAAGAAAGATAATAGGAACAGAGTTTATTCGCGTTTTTGAAGAAGAGGCAGCCAAAATTGGTGATGCTGCTTTCTTGGTCCAAGGGACATTATATACCGATGTTATAGAAAGTGGTGGAGAAGCGGGAGCGCTAGTAAAATCCCACCACAATGTGGGCGGCTTGCCCGATGATTTGCGTTTTCAGTTGGTCGAGCCCCTGGCTGCTTTGTTTAAAGATGAGGTCCGTCTGCTCGGCTCCAAACTTGGAATTCCTGATGAAATAGTGGGAAGGCATCCCTTTCCAGGACCAGGCTTGGCGATTCGGGTAATGGGGGCTGTAACAAGAGAAAAATTGGATATTCTAAGAAGAGCAGACGCAATCGCCCTCGAGGAGGTTCGACGCGCAGGCTGGTATAATCAGATTTGGCAGGCACTAGTAGTCTTAACCAATACACGTACTGTAGGAGTATACGAAGGTAAAAGGACTTATGATTATGTGGTAGCCTTGCGTTTCGTCAACAGCGCAGATGGAATGAGTGCAGATTGGGTTCGGGTTCCTTATGATCTGCTTTCCACCATTAGCCAGCGCTTAATGACCGAAGTGAGGGGAATTAATCGGGTGGTTTATGACATCAGTGCCAAGCCACCGGCTACCATAGAGTGGGAATAGATTGGGGGTTGACGTCATTGATTAAGTATGATGAAAACGGTCTCGTGCCAGCTATAATCCAAGATACCCAAGGCAGAGTATTAATGATGGCTTATATGAATGAAGAAGCATTTAATAAGACTTTGCAAACAGGTGAAACTTGGTTTTACAGTCGCAAGCGAAATGAAGTGTGGAAAAAGGGAGATCAGAGTGGTAATGTGCAGAAAGTACGGCGGATTACTGCGGACTGTGATCGGGACAGTGTCTTGATCGTCGTGGATCAACATGGCCATGGTGCCTGCGACGATGATAATAACTCCTACAGCTGTTTTCATAATCTCATCATGTCCGATGGCCCAGATCAAAGCGATCTCTTGCCACAAAGGGAAGCCCTTTCCTGGCTTTATGCCAATATTGAAGATCGTCGACGTTCACCAAAGGTGGGCTCGTATACCAACTACTTAATGGAAAATGGCTTGGACAAGATCCTCAAAGCGTTTGGCGAAGAAGCCACAGAGGTGATTATTGCCGGGAAGAATGATGGTGATGAGGAATTAGTCTATGAAGTCAGTGACCTTTTGTACCATCTGCTCGTGCTCTTGGTATTCCGGAAGATTGGTCTAGATGAAGTCTGGGTCGAGCTTCTAGGACGGTCCAGTTTGTCTGGTAACTAGAATCAGGCCTCTCAAAAGAGAGGCCTGAATTTGTTAGTAAAACGTATTATCTAAAAAAACGATGGTTACCTATAGTGACGGTGGCAGTTCTGCTCCAGACCCAAGAGCTTGACCCAACCTTCGCCGGTGCAAAGAAGCCGGTGGCATTTAAAGATGGATCCCAGCCCGCCAAGGCATCGGATACCGCGTCTTTGGCAGTCTGGCTTGCAGGTGTATGAATGCTTCCATTGAGGACAGGCTCATACTGGTAGTAACGTTTACCGCCCGAAACCACTACTTGGTTGATAACCTCACTTAAGGTATTGGGGTAATCGGGATGAACGAGACGGTTAAGTACTGAGGCCGCCACCGCTACTTGACCTTTGTAACTTTCACCCTTAGCTTCTGCATGTACTAGGCGAGCTAACAGGTCTAGTTCGCTTGCAGAAAAGATCGGTGTCAAACCCTCGGAGATGCTTATGTTTGAACCGGTTATTGTCACTTGTTTTTGTAGTGGTTTATAAAACTTGGTGTTAATCGTTAAAGTGTAAGTTCCAGGGGCTATATTTTGGAATTGAAAAGCACCTTCTTTAATTGTAGTACTGTAACCTGCCCCACCTGAACGAGTCAAGGTTGCTTGACCACTCCACAGTGCCAAGCCTGAATTGGCATCTTTAACCAGCCCAGTTAACGAAGCTTTTTGCTGATTTTCAGAAGGCGTTGAGCCTGGATTTGTCGAAGGGGGTAGAGTGCTTAGACAGCCCCCTAGTGTGATAGACAAAAGAATTATACTCAATAACAAAAAATGATTTCGCAAAATAAGTGTACCTTCCTTCCAGTTTTATCGCTTTTTTCTGCGACTCATACTTCTCCCCAAAAAGGGTTGTAACCTGCAGGGAAACGCTGGGAACACCCATTAGGGCAAGAAGGAAGGGCTTTTTCGTAAAGGAGATACGCATGGATTATTTGCAGGGCTTAAATCCTAATCAACGATTAGCAGTGACTACTATTGATGGGCCACTCTTGGTTGTGGCTGGGGCAGGCAGCGGTAAGACTAGAGTCTTAACTACTCGAATTGCCCACTTAATTAAGGAGCATCAAGTGGCTCCCTATAGAATCGCAGCTGTAACCTTCACGAACAAGGCTGCAGAAGAAATGCAAGAACGCATTAGCTCTCTTATTGGCTCAGCTAGCGCACCGCTGTTTATGGGGACCTTCCATTCACTTTGTGTACGTATTCTGAGAACGGAAGTGGAGCATAGCGGTTATCGACCTAATTTCCAGATCTTTGACCAAACAGATCAACTAGCCGTGATTAGGGATTGTTGCAAGGAATTGAATTTGGATCCTAAGCGCTTTGCCCCTAAACAGCTTTTAGGCTCAATTAGCAAAGCCAAGGATGAGTTAATCACCCCAGATGAGTATCCAGTTTCAGGTGGAGATTTTTGGAGCCAAACCGTGGCAAAGGTGTATGCTAAATACCAACAAAAGTTGGAAAAAAGTAATGCTTTGGACTTCGATGACCTGATCATGGTTACGGTAAGAATGTTCAAGCAAAATCCTCAGATCCTCGAGAAATACCAGAAGCGTTTCGACTATATACTTGTCGACGAATATCAGGATACTAACCGCGCCCAGTATATGCTCGTCCACATGTTAGCGCAACGTTCGGGTAATATTTGTGTGGTGGGAGATGAGGATCAGAGCATCTATGCCTTCCGGGGGGCAGACATCCGCAATATTCTTGAATTTGAGAAGGATTTTCCTGGTGCCAAGGTAATTAAGCTGGAGGAAAACTACCGCTCCACCGGGTCTATTTTGGGTGCTGCGAACTCGGTGATTAGAAACAACACTGAGCGCAAAGAAAAAGAACTTTATACCAACAGAGACCAAGGAGAAAAGGTTGCCTTTTATCAGGCTGACAACGAGAGATATGAGGCCCGTTTTGTCTCCGATACCATTAGCAAATTGAA
Organism: Bacillota bacterium; assembly: GCA_012799255.1. The sequence goes on along the minus strand of JAAZLQ010000322.1, from coordinate 42,110 downwards.
AATGGATGAAGGATTTGCCTACAAGGACTTCACCATTTTGTACCGTACGCACGCCCTTTCTCGGGTGTTTGAAGAAGAATTTATGAGAAATGGAATACCTTATCGCATTATTTCAGGTGTCCGTTTTTACGAACGGAAGGAGATTAAAGACCTCCTAGCCTACTTACGTCTCATTCATAACCCCCAAAATGATGTGGGCTTCTTACGGATTATTAACGTGCCCAAGCGTGGTCTTGGCGATGCCACCATCGGACGGCTTAGTAACTATGCTGATCAATTTGGGATCAGCCTGTTTGAGAGTCTATCCTACCTTGATGGTATCGATGGTTTAAGCGCTAGATTCTCCAAAGCACTCCTTGAGTTTAAGTCACTAATCGATGGACTGAGAATGCAGTTAGGGGAGTTTACCGTTACTGAGCTGACCGAGGCGGTACTAAAGCAAAGTGGCTATCTGGCTGAACTTGAAGCCCAGGGCGATGAGGATGCCCAAATCCGAATCGAAAACCTCCAGGAGTTCTTATCTTTGACCAGGCAGTTCGAAACTGACAACGCCGCGACTGATCTGGGGGCTTTCTTAGAGTATGTGGCTTTGATCAGCGATGTTGATACCTATGACGACCAGGCTGATGCAGTAAGCTTGATGACTGTCCATGCTTCAAAGGGTTTGGAGTTCCCGGTGGTCTTCATTGTAGGCTTGGAAGAAGGAGTTTTTCCCCATTCCCGCTCTTCTTTTGACGAAGGGCAGATCGAAGAAGAACGGCGTTTAGCTTATGTGGCTATGACTAGAGCTCAAGAACGCCTATTTTTGACCTGCAGTAGAGAACGGACTTTATATGGTACAACGCGACCGAATCCCATCTCCACTTTTGTGCAAGAGATCGATAAAGAGTACCTGGAAGAGGTGGGGATAAGGAGCTTTTTCACCGGTTTAGGAAGCATTATTCCCTCTGCCCGCCCCAAATCGAGCACCTCGGAGGATGCTTACAAAGTGGGAGATAAAATTCGCCACAAGACTTGGGGCGAGGGAATGGTGGTGTCCGTGGGAGAATCGGGGGGCGATGTGCAGTTGAAAATCGCGTTTCCTGCCCCACAGGGAATCAAGACGGTGATTGCGCATTTGGCACCCATTACTAAGATTTAACGGGAGGAACGCCTATTATGGAAGACATTCGGCAGAGAATTGAGGAGCTACGTTCGCAGCTTCGATTCCATAACTATCGCTACTATGTCTTAGATGATCCGACAATTTCTGACCAGGAATATGATCGCTTGCTGCAAGAACTGGTCAGTTTGGAGCAGAAACATCCCGATCTTATTACCGCATACTCCCCAACCCAAAGGGTTGGGCATGCGCCTAGTACGAAATTCGAGACGGTTAGTCACAGGCAACCCCTTTTAAGTTTGGGCAACGCCTTTTCGGAAGAGGATCTTCTGGCATTCTTTGACCGGGTAATGCGGCATGCTGGAAAGCCAGTTAGTTTCATCTGTGAGCTGAAGATTGATGGTCTGTCAGTTTCGCTTGATTATGAAGACGGAGTGTTTGTACGTGGTGCCACTCGCGGTGATGGCGCGGTTGGTGAAGACATTACTGCAAATCTGCGTACTATTCGTTCGCTTCCCCTGCGCTTAAATGAAGCACGGACCATTAATGTGCGGGGTGAAGTGTTTATCAATCGCGATGATTTTGCTGCCCTGAACGAAGAACGCCAGCTTGCTGGTGACAGTGTCTTTGCTAATCCCCGTAATGCTGCCGCCGGCTCTTTACGGCAACTTGATCCTAGACTGACCGCGCAGAGGCCTTTGGATATCTTCCTATTTGGTATCGGTTCAGATCTAGATGGCGAAATCCAAACCCAAGGCGAAGCACTGGAATACCTGCAGCAACTGGGTTTGAGGACTAATCCCCACTTCAAGGTCTGTCAAGATGCTTCTGAAGTTCTGGAGTATTTGCGCACCTGGCAGACAAAACGGAGTTCGCTGCCCTATGAAATAGATGGGGTAGTAGTTAAAGTTAATGAGCTAGCTATCCAACGGGACATGGGAGCCACCTCCCGCAGTCCTAGGTGGGCCATCGCTTATAAATTCCCGGCAGAACAGGTGATCACTAAAGTTATGAACATCAGCGTACAAGTTGGTCGCACAGGAACACTAACACCGCTAGCGGAGTTGGAACCAGTTTTCGTGGCCGGCTCCCGAGTTAGTCGTGCAACTTTACATAACGAAGACATTGTTACTGAACGGGATATTAGAGTTGGAGACTATGTGGTTTTGCAGAAGGCGGGAGATGTGATCCCAGAAATAGTCCGTTCCTTGCCTGAAAGACGGGATGGTAGTGAAGTACCCTTTCAAATGCCTACCCACTGTCCCGCTTGCCAGAGCCCGGTGGTGAGGTTAGCGGGTGAGGCAGCCACTCGGTGTGTAAATGGTAACTGTCCAGCCCAGCGCATCGAAAAACTGATTCACTTTGCTTCGAAAGGGGCAATGGATATTGAAGGACTAGGACCTGCCAATGTGCAGCAACTGGTGGAAGCTGGTTTAGTACAAAGTCCAGCGGACTTTTATGATTTAAAGAAGGAAGACCTATTGGGGCTAGAGCGATTTGCGGAGAAGTCGGCAGAGAATCTCATTACCGCCATAGCCCAAAGTAAGGCTCAGCCCATGGCACGCGTTCTTTTTGGTTTAGGTATTCGCTTGGTTGGGGCGGAAGTAGCTAGGGAAGTGGCCCGGGCAGTGGGAAGTTTCAAGCGACTTATGGAACTGTCTAAGGAAGAACTGCTAGGTATTCCTGCAGTGGGAGAAAAAATCGCTCAGTCAATCCTCGACTACTTTGCTGAACCTGAAAACCAGGAGTTAGTCAAGGCCCTTTTAGACCATGGTTTGGCCAAGGAAGAGGAAAGTCCAGGACAAGAGCAGATCCTGGATGGGTTGACCTTCGTGGTCACAGGTCGTCTAGAAGGGTTTACCCGTACCGCTATCGAAGATTTGCTGCGATCTCTTGGCGCTAATGTGACCTCCAGTGTAAGCAAACGCACTAGTTACTTGGTGGCAGGTCCAGGTGGGGGATCGAAGTTGACGAAGGCTACAGAACTGGGGATTCCCACACTTTCCGAAGCGGAGTTGCTGGAATTCTTGGGCGAAAGAGGTGTTGAACTTGATTGATCGTCAAGAAGTGATCCGGATGGCAAGACTCGCACGTTTAGAGCTGAGCGAGGAAGAACTAGAATTGTATCAAAGGGATTTGACGAACTTTCTAGTGTCTGGCAAAAAGTTGCAGCAGGTAGATGTGAGTGAGATTGAAGGCTCTTCACATGCTGTGTCTATGGGCCATGAACTGCGCCAAGATCAGGTTGGACCGAGCCTTACTCAAGCGGAGGTTTTAGCCGCCGGTTCCCGGGTTATGGATGGTTTCTTTAAGGTTCCCCGAATTGTGGAGGGACACGAATGAGAAAACTAGCGCATTTATTAGAGTCCAAGCAAATTTCCAGTCAAGAACTTGTCCAGCATTATCTGGAACAGATCAAAAAGCAAGACCCAAGTTTAAATGCCTTTATCACAGTTGACGAAGGAGGCGCTCTGCGTGCAGCGGCTGAATCGGATGTCCGCAGAGCAAGGGGACAGGCGCTATCGCCTTGGGATGGTATTCCCATTGCAATTAAGGATAACATCTCAACGAAGGGACTACGCACAACATGTGCTTCTCGCTTTTTGAAAAACTATGTACCTATCTTTGATGCCACTGTGGTGACTATGCTGAAACGGGCCGGACTGACCATTTTGGGGAAGACTAACCTGGATGAGTTCGCGATGGGTTCATCAACAGAGTATTCCGCTTTCGGGGTTGCTCGTAATCCCCACGATCCGCAGCGCGTTTCTGGAGGCTCTAGCGGCGGTTCCGCAGCAGCAGTGGCTGCTAATGAGGCCCTTTGGGCACTGGGTACGGACACGGGCGGATCAATCCGCCAGCCCGCTTCCTTTTGTGGGGTTGTTGGCCTCAAACCGACCTATGGCAGGGTGTCTCGCTATGGAGCGGTGGCATTAGCACCATCTTTAGATCAAGTAGGACCCATGGCCAAAACGGTGGAAGATACAGCCATTTTGTTTTCCCTAATCGCTGGGGCCGATCCTCGCGATGCCACCGCGGCCAATGCTCCAGCGTTTGAGATTCCGATTTGGCAGGAGAGCGTGGTTAAAGGTCTGAAAGTGGGGGTTCCTGAAGAGTTCTTTAGTTCAGGTCTGAATCCCGAAGTGGAAAAGGCAGTGGGGAACTGTCTTGCCGGCTTGGAGAAACAAGGGGCAATCTTGGAGCCTATTTCGCTGGCAACGAACGTGTACGCGATTGACACCTATTTGACTTTAGTTACGGCAGAAGCTAGCTCATGTTTGGCCCGTTTTGACGGAGTGCGATATGGGGAACGGGTAGATGCTCCCGATGCCAACACTATGTTTGCCAAGAGTAGGGCAAGTGGTTTTGGGTCCGAAGTTAAACGTCGGATTATGTTGGGAACCTATGTTTTAAGTGCCAGCCATTATGAGGCTTATTATGAACAAGCGCAAAAGGTTCGCACCTTGATCAAGCAAGATGTGGCCAAAGCCTTCGCTAAAGTAGATGTGATTATTACCCCCACAACTCCCACCACCGCCTTTAAGGTGGGTGAAAAACGCAATCCTTTGGAGATGTACCTCTCTGACCTTTATACGGCCACGGCCAATCTAAGTGGGATTTGTGCCCTAAGTGTGCCTTGTGGTCAGGATTCTAAAGGTTTGCCAATTGGAATTCAAATCATGGGCAATCATTATGCCGAAGCGTTAGTTTTCCAAGTGGCCCATGTGTTGGAACAGAGCGTAGGAGGGGGTGCTTCTCTTGAATTATGATATCGTCATTGGCTTGGAAATTCATGTGGCGCTAGCGACCCAAAGCAAGTTCTTGTGTAGCTGTTCTACGTCCTTTGGTGCTCCTCCTAACACCCAATGCTGCCCGATCTGTCTAGGGTTGCCGGGAACTCTGCCCCTGATTAATGAAAAAGCGGTGGAATATGCGGTTAAAGCAGGGTTAGCCCTGAACTGCCACATCAACTATTTCAGTAAGTTCGATCGCAAAAATTACTTCTATCCCGATTTGCCCAAGGCTTATCAGATCACGCAGGATGCCATTCCCCTTTGTACTAATGGATATTTGGAGTACTTTGTAGATGATAAGCTCCGCAGAACTACCATCACCCGCATTCATATGGAAGAGGAGGCGGGGAAACTTATTCATAGTGGCGAGAGCATCGTAGACTCTGAGTATTCTCTGGTTGATTACAATCGGGCCGGGATTCCGCTCATTGAGATCGTAACCGCACCCGATTTGCAACATCCCAGACAAGCTCGTCAGTTTTTGGAGCAGCTGAGATTATTGATGAGTTATATCGGTGTCTCGGACACTAAAATGGAGGAAGGTTCGCTCCGCTGTGATGCCAACATTTCATTGAAACCTCAGGGTAGCGAGGTATTGGGAACCAAAGTGGAAATCAAGAATCTCAATTCTTTTAGGGCTTTAGAACGGGCTTTGGAATATGAGGTTGTTCGCCAGAGTGCTGTGCTCAACGAAGGTGGGCAGATCAAACAGGAGAGTAGAACCTGGGATGAACGGGCTGGAAAGACCCTATCTATGCGTTCCAAGGGCAATGCACCTGATTACCGTATCTTCCCGGAGCCAGATTTACCTCCTTTAAACCTAGATCCGGCTTGGGTTGCCTTGATTCGGGCAACCGTTCCTGAGCTTCCTTTAGAACGTCTATTGCGCTTGGAAGAAGAGTATGGGCTATCCCGTTATGAGGCAACTTTTTTAGTGAACTACCCTGATTTCGGGGAGATCTTTTTCCAACTAGCTGAGCAAGGAGCGGACCATAAGAACATTGTCAACTTCCTAATGGGTGACTATGCTGGTTTGGCTAGAGCACGCGGTCACCTAGATTCCCAGCGTATTTTGGGGTTACTTGAGATTCTATTAGAGGGGATGATCACCCACAATCAGGTGAAGGCGGTTGTGGAGGAACTATTCAGTTCTGATTTATCCGCCCGAGAAATTGTCCAACTCAAGGGTTGGGAAGTGATTCGAGATGCAAGTACATTATTATCTCATGTACAAAAAGTGATCAGCGAGAATGGAGATTTGGTCAGGCGCTATCAGGAGGGTGAGGAGAAGCTGTATGGTTTCTTCGTTGGGCAAGTAATGCGTGCCACCCAAGGCAAGGCGGATCCAGAGGTGGTTCATGAACTTTTGAACTCAGAGTTAAAAGGGGTTCAATAAAGTAGGTCTGTGCTTGAAGAATAGCAGGAATTTCCTCTCGCAGAGGGAATTAAAGCATGGAAGGGTAGGAGTTATGAAATGGAAAATATTCTGTTTTTCTTCGCTAACCTTCCCGTCTATTCTTATGGCGCAATGTTAGGTCTCGGACTTGTGATTGGGTCACTACTTGCGCAAAGAGAAGGGAAGCGCAAGGGCATAGGTGCTGATTTTATGTTCAGCTTTATCGTGCAGGTGACCATCGCATTCGTTATCGTTGGCCGCTTCGCCTGCGTGTTCAGAATCTATGGTTGGCGAACATTTCTCTATCCCTGGACTTTGCTTAGTAGTGCCCAGCTAGATGAGTATTGGGGATTGGGAGCAGCTGTTATCTACGCGGTTTATTTCGTTGTACGCAATGTGCAGAACCCAGCTGTTTTTTTCGATGCTCTAACACCATCGGCAGCATTGATGCAGTCTCTGGCGTATTTAGGTTCTAGCGTGCTTGGTCGGGAGACCACCAAGGCTTGGGGAATAAATTTGGGAGAGTTTAGTTTACATCCCTTACCACTCTATTCTGCGTTAGCCTATTATGCCATATTTTCCTTTCTGTGGTGGATGAGGCGCAACTTACGTTATGATGGACAGTTGTTCTTAGGGTATCTCGCCCTTAGTGCCCTATCCCAGCATATTTTGATGCGTTACCGTGAAGTATTCGGTGAATCCACTCATCCTTGGTTGTATTTTTTGGCTTTTCTTGTCTTTGGTTGTAGTTGGTTCTATCTCTACTTACAATCACCTTTTACTGACTCCCGAAGGCGTCGCAATTTGACGGACTGGCGCTCGTGGTTGATGTATTTGGCTTCCCTTTTGGGAGTAGGTCTGGTGATGATCAAGTTTTTCTACTGGCGTTTTAGTTAACAAGGGGGTGGAGGCATGTTGAAAGATAGGATTCGGGCACGTTTAGAAAAAGAATCCCATAGACTCACACCACAGCGGGACGCGGTGTTAGATGTGTTGATTGCTAATGCAGATGAACATCTTTCTGCCGAAGAAATCTATAACTATACCAAAGAGATCCACAGCGAAATTGGTTTGGCTACAGTCTACCGTAACCTTGAACTACTGGAAAAGCTAGGGATTATCCATCGTTTTGAATATGGCGATGGTCAAAGTCGCTATGAAATAAGGTTAGATGAGGGAGAAGAACATTATCATCACCATCTGATCTGCAAAAAGTGTGGTTATATTGGAGAGTTCCACAGCGATTTGTTGGAAGCTATCGAAAGGCGGATCGATGAAGAAAAGGATTTTCAAGTCACCGATCACTGTTTGCGCTTTTTTGGTCTGTGCGCCAAGTGCCGGGAAAATCCCAAAGCTTGACAGGTAAAGTGCCACAGTGTATCATGGATTTGATTAAATAGAATGGCGTTGATGGGAAGTAGTACACAACTTACCCTTACAGAGAGGAAAGCCTAGAGCTGCGAGCTTTCCAAGAACGTGGTTGTGGAAGTCGCCCCGGAGCTGCTTAAGTGAACTAATTGCTAGCTTAAGTCGGTGGTCCCGTTATAACCTCTAACGAGTGCTCCCCAGTTTTAGGGGAGAATTAAGGTGGTACCGCGAATTCAACTCTTCGTCCTTACATGGACGAGGAGTTTTTTAGATCTAAATGGGGAGTGAAGGCAATGATGAAAACGTATGATCCGAAACAAGTGGAGCATAAATGGTATTCTTTTTGGGAAGAAAACGGTTTCTTCCACGCCGAAGTGGATGAAAGCAAAGAACCGTTTTGCGTAGTTATTCCCCCGCCGAACGTTACCGGCCAGCTACACATGGGCCACGCGCTGGATAATACCTATCAGGATATTTTTGTGCGTTGGAAACGTATGCAGGGTTATAACACGGTCTGGATTCCGGGAACAGATCATGCGGGTATTGCTACCCAGGCACGGGTAGAAGATCATATTCGGGCAACTGAAGGAAAAACCCGCCATGATTTAGGGCGCGAGGAGTTTTTGCGCCGTACCTGGGCCTGGAAGGAAGAGTACGGTAATCAGATCTTAAATCAACTCAAACGCCTAGGAGCGTCCTTAGATTGGGAAAGGGAACGCTTTACCATGGATGAGGGTTGCTCTAGAGCGGTACGGGAAGTTTTTGTACGTCTCTTTGAGAAGGGCTTGATTTATCAGGGACATTATAGCGTGAACTGGTGCCCAGAGTGTTCTACTACCCTTTCTGATATTGAGGTGGAACATGAGGATGAACAAGGCAAGCTCTACCATATCAAGTATCCGCTAAGCGATGGCAGTGGCTTTATTCAAGTGGCTACTACCAGACCCGAGACCATGTTGGGAGATACCGCCATCGCGGTGAATCCGCAGGATGAACGGTACAGAGATCTACTGACCAAAACTGTAATTGTACCGCTAGTTGATCGGGAGGTTCCCATTGTTGCCGACGAGTATGTGGATATGGAGTTCGGAACTGGTATGGTAAAGATCACACCTGCCCATGATCCTAATGACTTTGAGATCGGTTTACGTCATAACTTACCGCAGATTCAAGTTATTGGCCTTGATGCCACCATGACGAAGGAAGCGGGTAAGTACGCAGGTTTGGATCGCTATGAAGCGCGTCAACAAGTGGTTCAGGACCTAGATACCTTAGGGCTGTTGGTGAAAATTGAGGATCACGATCATGCGGTTGGTCAGTGTTATCGCTGCAGCACCGTTGTTGAACCCTTGGTTTCGAAGCAATGGTTTGTCAAAATGGAACCCTTGGCGAAGCCAGCTATTACCGCTGTGGAAAATGGAGAGATCCGTTTCATCCCCGAGCGCTTTAGCAAGCATTATTTGCACTGGATGAGAAACCTCAAGGATTGGTGTATTTCTCGCCAGTTGTGGTGGGGTCACAGGATTCCTGTCTGGTACTGTGATGATTGTGGAGCAACCTTTGCTTCAGTCGAGGAGCCTACAGAATGTGTGAAGTGTAAGTCTACGCGAATTAAACAGGATCCTGATGTGCTTGATACCTGGTTTTCTTCGGCACTCTGGCCCTTTTCTACCTTAGGATGGCCTGAGGAGACTCCTGAACTCAAACATTTTTATCCTACCGCGACACTGATCACAGGGTTCGATATTATCTTCTTCTGGGTTGCTCGTATGATTGTTATGGGCTATGAATTCATGGAAGATAAACCCTTTGGAGATGTTTTGATCCACGGTTTGGTCCGGGATTCTCAGGGCAGAAAGATGAGTAAATCCCTAGGTAATGGTGTGGATCCGATTGATGCAATTGAAGAGTATGGGGCAGATGCCCTCCGCTTCAATTTGGTAATTGGTGTGGCGCCCGGTAACGATATGCGCTACATTCCGGAAAAGGTTGAAGCATACCGCAATTTCGCCAATAAGATCTGGAACGCGTCTCGGTTTGCTTTAATGAATTTGGAAGACTTTAATCCCAAGAAGCAGAACATGGGTTCACTGGCATTGACTACTGCAGATCACTGGATCTTGAGTCGTTTTGAGTTTACGGCCAATGAGGTAACCCGTTTTCTAGAACGATACGATGTGGGCGAAGGAGCACGGGTTCTCTATGACTTTATCTGGACAGAGTTATGTGACTGGTATATTGAGCTAATCAAACCACGCCTTTATGGTAGACTGGGTGAAGAGTCCCGTTATGTAGCCCAATATGTGCTTTGGTATGTCTTGAAGCATACGATCCAACTACTCCATCCTTACATGCCCTTTATTACGGAAGAGATTTGGCAGAACTTGCCCCATGATGGTGAAACAATCATGTTGGCACCCTGGCCCAATCCAGCCGGTTTAGCTGCTCCTGCTGAAGAGAAGATCATGAATACGATCATGGAGATCATCACTGAGATTCGGACGATGCGCAGCGAGAAAAACGTGCCCCCTGGTCGCAAGATTACAGCTATCTGTCAAGCTGATCCAGATCTTTTGGAACAACTGCTTCCATCTGAGGGTGAGATTATGAATTTGGCTGGCTTAGAGAAGTTGGTTCTGGAAGAGCCCGGACAGAGACCAGAGAAAGCACTCAGCGCTGTGGTTGAAGGCGTGAATATCTTCCTTCCCTTGGCGAATATGGTTGATCTTGAGGAAGAGGTTGCGCGGATTAAAAAGGAACTAGAGCAAGCACAACGTGAATTGGAACGGGCAGAAAGCAAACTGAAGAACGAAGGATTTATTGCGAAGGCACCCCAAGAAGTTGTGGAGAAAGAGCGGGAAAAGGTAGAATCGTATAAATCTACAGTGAGTAGATTGCAAATATTGCTCCAGGAGATGCAGGCGTAATTATGAAAATGATTGGGCAAAGACAGCGGTTTGGCAGTCATCTAGGGCTGGATCGGATCGTTAGAGTCTGTGAAATCCTGGGGAACCCACAGAAACAGCTCAAGTTCATTCACGTGGCTGGAACAAGCGGGAAAGGTTCGGTATCTTCATTTTTAACTGCAGTGCTGCAGCGTAGTGGCTTCAAGGTGGGGTTATTTACTTCACCCCATCTTGAACATTACTCAGAACGCTTTCGTGTCAATGGAAACACAATTGATCTAAACACCCTTGAGAGTGTTTTAGCTCGGGCTGAAGCAGCCTGTAAACAGGTTGAAGAGCAACATCCTTCCCTGGGGCCAGTGACCGAATTTGAACTAGCCACTGCAGCCGGTTTCCTGTTTTTTCTGGAAGCCGCTGCGGAAGTGGTGGTTTTGGAAACTGGCCTGGGGGGTCGTTTAGACGCAACGAATGTGGTTACACCTCTTCTATCGGTAATTACCACTGTGAATTTGGATCATCAAGATCGATTAGGCTCTACCCTAGAAGAGATCGCCAGAGAAAAAGGTGGCATCATTAAGTCGGGTGTTCCCGTCATTAGTGGAGTAAAATCTCCTGCGGCCGAACGGGTATTGCGGGAGATTGCTTTGGCTGAAGGTGCTCCATTTCACAGTACTAGCGGGGTGGCATGGGTAGGGCTCGGTTGGAGTCTTGCTGGAGGGCGCCTACTCTTTCCTGGCTTTGGTGAAGTTGGGATCGGCCTTTTAGGGGATCACCAGTTGGAAAATGCAGCAACCGCCCTCTTAGCTCTCAAGGAACTGAGGAATTTGGGTTATAATTTGCCGTCTGCTGCCATATATGAGGGAATGCAGGGGGTTGTTTGGCCTGGTCGTTTAGAGGTGTTGTCTCAAGAACCACTCAGGCTCTTAGATGGTGCCCATAATGAAGAGGGAATTTTAGCTTTGGCCAAGAGTCTCTATCAACTTCAAAGTGAGTTAGGGATAGGAAAATTCACCTTTTTGCTGGGGATGCTTCATAACAAGGAACTGAAGATTATTGATCCCCTGTTACCATTGGCGGAACGTTTTATCTTCACTGAGGCGGAGAGTGGACGACTTGCTCCCATGGATCCCAGTATTTTGGTCGATTATGTGGAAAGTCAGGGGTACCAGGCTCAAGCTTGTCCTAATCTTACCCAAGCTCTAACCCTTGCTCAGGGGGATTTTCCCCTTTGTATTTGCGGATCTTTGTATCTTGTAGGCTCTGTGAAGAGGATCCTACGGTCGCAATCTGGAATGATCTGATGAAATAGTATGGTGACAAGTCAAAAGGAGGAGTGACGATGAGCGCTAAGAAAAAGAGGAAAGGTGACAAGCAAGGAGTTAATTTTGCCATCACCTTAGTTACACTCAGCGTCATTTTTGTCTTTGTAGGTTACCTGATTGGTCAATATGCAGTCAAAGCATTGCAGCAACAGTATCAAACATCCACGCCACTGGCACAACAGGGTGCGGTGACACCAGTTACCACCACTCCCAAGGCGCCTCCTAGCGCTCCAGTGCGAACGGAATCTCCTCCCCAAGCACCCGCGCCATCTGCTAGTCAAGAAGTTACTCCTGAGCCTGCGCCAAGCTCAGCACTTTATCGGGTACAAGTTGGGGTATTCTCAGAACGTGCTAATGCTGAGCGAATGGTGGCTCAGCTCAAGGAGGCTGGCTACGAAGGTTTGATAATTTCTGGTCCGCCACATCGGGTGCAAACAGGCGCTTTTAGCTCCCAAGAGAACGCTGAACGACTTTTGGATGAACTGCGCCAGAAAGGCTTTGAAGCGATTATTGTTCGTTAGCTAATCTTTAGGCATAAACGCCCTCCCCCCAGTCATAGTTATGAATTGGGTGGGAGGGAGTTTTTTTGAGGACGAAACGAAGAAGGCGTAAACAACGTTCTAGGGGACGATCTTGTCTTCCTCTAGTCCTTTTATTCATTATTATCGTGGGGTTACCGGCATTGTTAGTTCGCAGTTGCACGGTCTCTTTTTTTTCTCCTCGAGAAGTCCCCTTAGTAGGGCTATGGGACGCTAAGCAAAACAAAATGTTATCCCTCACATTGGAAGAATATGTTCAGGGGGTTGTGGCGGCTGAAATGCCGGCCAGTTTTCACCCGGAAGCGTTGAAGGCCCAGGCGGTTGCGGCCAGGACGTATGCTTATCGTCGCATTTTACGTGACGAGCGTATTCCGGAACATCCAGAGGCCCATCTTTCTACGGACTATCAATCTGGTCAAGCGTGGATTTCCTGGGAAACTTTCTTCGAAGCTCATGGTCCTTCGGCAGGCCGTGCTCTGCAGCGGAAAATCAAGAACGCAGTCAAGCAGACAGAAGGTGTTCTGGCCTATCACAATGGGGAACCGATTTTAGCAGTCTATCACTCCACAAGTGGTGGGCGAACTGAGAACTCTGAGCACTATTGGAGTGAGCAGTTGCCTTATCTACGAGCGGTAGAAGATCCCTACAGTGTAAACTCCCCTGGACACTACTCTACCGCCACAATTAGCCTAAGCAAATTGGCGGAAATCTTGGATGTGGACCGGGTAACTAACTTTAAGGTTATTGAACGTTACCCATCGGGAAGGGTAAAAACAGTAGAAGTGGGCGAAAAGTGGTTTAGTGGTCGGGAAATCAGGCAGCGACTGTCACTCAGGTCCACCTGGTTTACTGCTGAGATTTTAGGAAACGAAATGGTATTTTCAGTATGGGGTTACGGGCATGGTGTTGGTATGAGCCAATATGGCGCCCAAGGGATGGCCACATCAGGGTATAGTTATGCTGAAATTCTCCAATACTACTATCAAGGTATCGAGCTCAAAGAAGCATACTAGGGCTGCAGAAGGAGGATAAAGGGTGGACCATGACCTGATTCGGCGTAAAACTGATCTTGAGGAGCAGTTAAAGGCTCCTTGGGATTGGGTACATGCCCATTATCGGCATGTGGATGGTTGGGAAATCAACCGTAATCGGATAAACTATGACAAACATCTGCTGGAAGTGGGGCAAGAATTGGGCCCGATCACCATTCCCCACCGCCAGCGCTAGAGAAGAGAGTCCAAGTTGGGCTCTTTTTTTGAGAAGGGAATTGGAGGACAAGGGTGAATATTTAATTTACAGGTCGAAATGATGGAGTGGAACGCATGCATCTTATCTTAGCTTCACAATCACCACGTCGTAAAGCATTACTACAGCAATTTGGTCTGAGGTTTTCAGTACAAGTGTTGCCTACTACTGAAATAGGAACCGGGAATCCGCTTGATGTGGCTCGAACTAATGCCCTAGCCAAAGCGCAGCAAGTTAGCAGGCAGAATCCTGAGGCGTTGGTTCTTGGGGCTGATACCATTGTGACCTTAGAAGGGAAAATCCTGGGAAAACCCAAGGATGCGGACGATGCATTTAAGATGTTGCGATTCTTAAGCGGTCGTGAACATGCAGTTACTACTATGGTAGCATTGGTGCTACACGGTCAGGAACCGCTGCTCTTTGGCGAAACTACTAAAGTGATCTTTCGACAACTTACCGATGATGAAATTTGGGGGTACATTGCCACTGGTGAGCCTTTTGATAAGGCGGGGGCCTATGGAATCCAAGGCCTTGGTGGAATACTTGTACAAAGCATAAAAGGTTGTTATTATAATGTTGTAGGGTTACCCATACCTAAACTGGTCGAGCATTTACGCCAGTTTGGTATTGAGGTTTTTCCCACCCGCCCAGGGAGTGGGAAAGGAGAAAGGATTGACCACAACAAGAATTAAGATGAAAGATGTGCCGAAGGAGGAGCGTCCTAGGGAGCGTTTAAAGCGCCATGGGGCAGAACGTTTAGCGAATAAAGAGTTGATCGCTATCCTTTTGGGCACCGGTAATCAGCAAGAGTCCGCGTTGTCTTTAGCAGAGAAATTATTGGCAAAATTTGGTTCTTTACCAGAGTTAGCTACTGCAAGCTTTGAAGAACTGCTTACAGTGAATGGTATTGGGCCAGCAAAAGCCTCGGATATTCTTGCTGCTTTTGAGTTGGCCAAGCGTTTGGGAGAAGCACGCATGGAGTTTCAAGGAATTGTGAATAGTCCTCAAGATGCTGCTCAACTAGTTCTACGTGAACTGAGCCTGGCTGATAAAGAACATTTTATGATCATTATGCTTAATACCAAGCACAAAGTAATTGCTAAAAAGGTAGTATCCATCGGACATTTAAACGCATCATTGGTACATCCACGGGAGATGTTTAAAGAAGCCATTCGAAGAAGTAGCGCTGCCTTGATTTTGGTACACAATCATCCTAGCGGCGATCTTACTCCTAGTCGAGAAGATCTGGCAACCACCCAGCGTTTATACGAAGGGGGAAAGATCTTGGGTATTGACGTCATAGACCATATAATCATCGGCGACAACCGCTATTTCAGTTGTCGGGAACAAGGATTGTTATGATAAAGGAAGGGGAAACCGTATGTTCAGGCGCTTTGGGAAGAATATAGGAATTGATTTAGGAACTGCCAACACTCTAGTGTTGGTGGAAGGGCGTGGCATTGTTATCAATGAACCATCAGTTGTGGCTATTGACCGCAATACCAACGAGATTTTTGCAGTAGGAAATAAGGCTAAAGAGATGGTAGGGAGGACTCCGGGCAATATTATCGCCATCCGCCCTTTGAAAGATGGGGTAATCGCCGACTTTGAGGTGACTGAGCGCCTGTTAAAAGACTTCTTGAATAAGGCAACCCGCCGTTCTAGATTCAGACGTCCCCGGGTAGTTATTTCTGTTCCCTCGGGGGTGACAGAGGTTGAAAAACGGGCTGTCATTGATGCAACCCTTTCTGCCGGTGCAAAGGATGCGAGAGTGATCGAAGAGCCTATGGCCGCAGCGATTGGAGCAGGGCTACCAGTTCAGGAGCCCACAGGAACCATGATTGTGGATATCGGTGGTGGTACTACTGAGGTTGCTGTAATTTCTCTTGGAGGGATTGTTTCCCACCGCTCCATTAGAGTGGCAGGAGATGAAATGGATGAGTCCATCGTTCAGTACATTCGCAGAGCGTACAACCTCTTGATTGGAGAAAGGACTGCAGAAAAGATCAAGGCCGAGATTGGCTATGCCCATATTGATGGCAAAGAAGAGGCCACGATGGAAGTACGGGGACGTGATTTGGTCACAGGTTTGCCCAAGACAGTAATGGTTTCTTCTAACGAGATTTATCAGGCACTAGAAGAGCCCATCGAAGCGATTTTGGATGCAGTCAAAGTTACACTTGAACGTACCCCCCCAGAGCTGGCAGCCGATATTATGGATCGGGGTATCATGATGGCCGGAGGCGGCTCATTGCTTAATGGCCTTGATGAGCTCTTGATGAGAGAAACAGGTATGCCAGTGCATATTTGCGAGCGTCCTTTAACCGCTGTCGTAGAAGGTGCGGGACAAGCATTACGCCATTTTGATCTGTTGCAAAGAATCATGTTAGGACCAAAGCGTTATTAGTTTCCTTGGCGATGAGATGATGAGGTGGTGAAAAGGTGCTGGAACACATACTGCGCTGGAAAGTTCCTTTAATTATCGTATTGGTAATTGTTTTGGTCGGCACAATCCATTATACCTCCACATCTCGCTTGGAGATTACCAGGTTGGAAGGGCTTTGGCGGGACGTTTTGGTACCATTTCAGTGGGCGTTCAGTAAGACTCAGCGCTTTTTCCAGGCTCAAGTAGACCGGGTTCAGAATCTACGAAGCTTGAAGGAGAGAAATGAGGAGCTAGAAGAGTTAGTACTTAGCCTGCAGGCTGAAGTAATGGAGCTCCGAAACTATAGGCGGGAGAATGAATGGCTACGGGAAGCCCTGGATTTCAGGAATGAACGGGAACATGATCTTCTAGTTGCAGAAGTAATTGGGCGCTCTCCCAGCAACTGGGAGAGCACCATTATTTTGAATAAAGGACAACATCATGGTGTCAACAGTGGTATGGCGGTTGTCACTAATGAAGGTGTGGTAGGTACCGTTATCAACACTTCCCGCTTTTCCAGTACGGTGCTCTTGATTATTGATGCCCAAAGTGCCACCGGTGGCTTGGTGCAAGATAGCGGCGATTTGGTGTTGCTAAAAGGTGGACATGCTAATCGGGAGGACCTCATTGCTCGCCCCTTAAGTCGTGACACCACTGTTGAAGTGGGCGATGTGATTGTGACCTCTGGCCTCAGTACTATTTATCCAAAGAACATACCAATTGGAGAGGTGGTAGCAGTAGAACCACGCCAGTACGATCTATCCTTTTCTGCAGTGGTACGGCCTTTTGTGGATTTCACCCGCTTGGAGTATGTTCTCATCGTTTTACCGCAACAGTAACGGGGAGAGGTAGCATGAAGTATGTGGTATATTGGTTGTTGTTGATGTTGGCTCTAGTTCTACAAACGGCAGGTTCGCCAGGTATCCTCTTTTTTGGCTTCAAACCAGAAATTCTGCTGCTTGTGACCCTACTCTTTGCCATGCTTCTCGATTCTCCCACGGGTGCGATCTTCGGGTTTATGGCTGGTCTAATGCAGGATCTTGTGGTAGGTCGCTTTGTCACTCTTTACGCGACTTGCTTGATGCTGATGGCTATCGTGGTAGGGTTTGTAACTAGAAGGTTTTATCGAGAGAACTTCATTGTACGCTTTTTCTCGCTTTTCTTAGGAACTGCATTGACCCAAATACTCTACCTTTTGGGAGCAGCTTCTTTTGGTCTGTCTAGAACCTGGACTTTAGACACTTGGCAGGCTATCTTGATGGCGAGTATCTTTAATGGGTTGGTTGGGATGTTGTTGTTTAGGCCCTTGGCGGCCCTCAATAAGCGTTTGGTTTACTTAGATGAATTGGTAAAGAGAACGGGGTGACGTAAGTGAACGAAAAATACACCGACAAACGTCTCATCGTTCTTTTTCTGATCGTCATCGGTTGTGTTCTGGTTATCGTGGGCAGGTTGTGGTACTTGCAGTTAGCCAAGGGTGAATACTACGCCCGCTTGGCCGATGGCAACCGTATGCGTCAATTGCGGTTATTGCCCGCCCGGGGAGAGATTCGTGATCGCAATGGGCAAGTTTTAGTCCGCAGCAAATCCGCTTTCACCATCTCGGTTGTACCTGGGGGCCTATCCAAGGGCGATAGCGCAAGTATGGAACTCTTGTCCGGGTTGTTGGGTCTCACGCTTGAAGAGTTAGAGGAGGCACTGGAAAAGGGCAGGGGGGTTCCTTATGAACCAGTACGTATTCGCCGTGATGCAGATCCAGAAATGGTAATAGCCATCGAAGAGAATCGCATCAATTTACCGGGCATTTTTATCGAGGAAGAACCGGTTCGGGAGTATCTAAATGGAAGTGTGGCAGCCCATGTCATAGGTTATTTAGGTTCCATTAGTGCCGCTGAGCTCCAGCAATTTGGAACCAGTTATCGTGGTAGTGATCTGGTGGGCAAAAGCGGGATTGAAAGGACCTACGAAGAACTTTTGCGGGGTGAGGTTGGTGCCCTAACTGTAGAGGTTAACGCTCTGAGCCGTCCAGTTCAGACGGTAAATGTGCTCGAACCTGTTCCTGGCCATAATATTACGTTGACAATCGATGCCCATCTACAAGAAGTTGCCGAAAGGGCGTTTTTGGAACATATTCAAACCTTAAAGGACAATCCGGGAACCCAGACTGGAGCAGTTTTGGCCTTGAAACCCAAGACTGGTGAAATCTTAGTTATGGCGAGTATTCCTGGTTTTAATCCAGAAGAGCTTAATGATCAATCAAAGCGAAACACTTACTATAATACGCTGATTCAGGATCGGAGGTTGCCCTTTTTTAACCGGGCGATTCAAGCACTGTATGGTCCAGGCTCAACATTTAAACCAATCACTGCCCTGGCTATTTTGGAAGAAGGGGTTATCGGTCCGAAGGATCGATTTAACGCCACAGGTACAAGCCAATATGGGGTGAAGGATTGGGTAATTAACAGTGGCTTAGCCCCCTTTGGCCAGATTACTTTGAATGATGCTATGGGTATGTCCAGCAATCATTATTTCGCAGATAATGGTGTAAAAGTCGGTATAGACCGTCTTTCTGCCTGGATGGAAAAACTCGGTTTTGGGGCTCCAACAGGCTTGGATCTGTATCCCGGAGAGGTCAGCGGTTTGGTGCCCAGTCGAGAATGGAAGAAAAATGCGTTCCGCGATCGGGCCACCTCTGAGCAGAACTGGTATCCGTCTGATACGGAACAAATCTCCATTGGTCAGGGATTCCACCAGATGACCTTGTTGCAGTTGGCCCAAGCCTATGCGGCTATTGCTAATCGCGGTGAGATTTATACACCTCAACTGATCAAAGAAATTGAAGCGCCGGATGGTACAGTCGTGTATGAAAGTAGACCAGAACTAGCACGGCGCGTCGAAGCTAAAGGGTCCACTTGGGATGCTCTTTTAGAAGCGTTACAAGCTCCCATAACTCATCCTCGGGGTACTGCTAGAAGTGTAATGAGTGGTTTTCCCTATTCCATGGCTGGAAAAACCGGAACTTGGGAGGTAGTGGGGAGTGTGTCTAATGGTCTTTTCGTGGGATTTGCCCCAGCCCATGATCCTGAAATCCTCGTCGCGGTTGTGGTGGAACGGGGTGGCGGTGGTTCGTCGACTGCAACGCCAATTGCCCGGAAAGTTTTCGATGCCTTTTTTGGTTTAGATGTCCTTGAGGAGAATTGAGTTGCAGGAGTCTTGGGGGTTTTGCAGAAATAAGGGAATGGGTTAGTAAGGAGTTGGCGGTCCATGAATACTCAATTATGCACGATTAAGGGTAGTCGTGATGGATTAGTAATTACTATAGCTGACGGGACACAGTTTGACGAAGTACTAAATGTATTAGAGCGACAGCTTGCAGCGTCCCAAAGTTTTTTTAGGGGAAGTTCCGCAAAATTGCTGGTGAAACAAGGGACGATCACTGCTAGCCAGATGGACGAGATTGAGCAGCTCATTGCCGATTACGGAATGCGCCTGGATCGTGAACCACCGACAATGCATCTTCCGACGCAGTCTGGTCCTACCTCCGAATCTGAGGGGACCCTCCTGGTAAGGCGGACGATTCGCTCTGGTCAGAGTCTGCACTATGATGGCAATGTGGTGGTTATGGGGGATGTTAACCCTGGTGCTGAGATAGTTTGCACAGGAGATATTCTGGTCTTAGGCTCCTTGAGGGGTGTCGCACATGCCGGTGCTGAAGGTAAGATTGAGGCGATTGTTTTTGCCTTTCGTCTCGAGCCCACTCAGTTGCGTATCGCCCATCTGATATCTCGGGCGCCCGATGAGAAGCTTCCTCAGCCGCCTGGCCCAGAAATTGCTAGGGTTGTGGAAGATCGGATTCAGCTTTCAGTTTACAACCAGTAGGCTTAAGGGAGGAGCTAGCGTTGGGAAAAGTCATTGTAATCACTAGTGGGAAAGGCGGAGTAGGTAAAACCACTACTACTGCCAATTTAGGAACAGGTCTGGCAGCTATGGGTCAGAAGGTGTGCCTTGTTGACACCGACATCGGCCTGAGGAATCTTGATGTAGTTCTCGGTTTAGAGAACCGGATTGTCTATGATTTATTAGATGTTGTGGAAGGAAACTGCGAGGTTCACCAGGCTTTGATTAAGGACAAGCGGTTTGGAAAGAACCTGGTACTACTTCCTGCCGCCCAAACCCGTGAAAAAGACGCGGTAAAGCCTGAGCAAATGCAAGAGCTAACCAATCGCTTAAAACAGGACTATGATTTTGTCTTACTTGATTGCCCAGCTGGCATAGAACACGGCTTCAAAAACGCGATAGCTGGGGCAGATTCTGCTCTTGTGGTTACTACTCCTGAGATTGCCGCAGTCCGTGATGCTGATCGCATTATCGGTCTTCTTGAGGCTGAAGAACTTTATGATCCAAAGTTAATCATTAACCGGGTGCGTCCCGATATGGTTCGTAAAGGCGACATGATGGATATTAGCGATATCGACGATATTCTAGCCATTTCCATCGTGGGCGTTGTTCCCGATGACCAAGATATTATCGTTTCCACCAACCGAGGCGAGCCAATTGTTACGGATCGCAAGTCCCGGGCTGGGCAAGCGTATCGTAATATCGTTCGCCGTCTCCTAGGCGAGGAGGTTCCCTTAATGGATCTCCAGGAACGGAAGGTAATGCATTGGTTCAAGCGAATCCTTAGCGGAGATGCCCAATAAAAGGAGGGATCAGCATGTTCGAGTTTATTGGTAAGCTTTTCGGCGGTTCAGAAGGTAGCAAAACGAAGGCAAAAGAACGACTTCGTTTGGTGCTCGTACACGACCGGGCCAGTCTTTCACCGGGGCTAGTTGAGGCTCTGAAGGAGGAGCTGATCCAGGTAATCACCAAGTATTTGGAGATAGACGAAGACGGTCTTGAAGTGAATTTTGACGAGAGTGATGACTCTGTAGCATTGATCGCGAACATCCCTGTAAAGAATGTAAGGCGCAACGCGAAGTAGTTATGAAGTGCATGATTAAGCTTCTCCTGTAATATACTGAAGTAAGGTGGGAGGTGCTTAATCTATGGCAGAACGTTTCGTTCGCAATTTAGTGTTTGCGCTAGTCATATTTGTGGTTGTTGCCATCCTAGTCTATACTAAGGTGGAATTTGCTGAGCCAGTAACCGAGTATCTTGCTTTTGTTGTGACAACTGACATCTCCATCCAGCCCATCCTGGAAAAGGTTGACCTAGCAGAAAAGTTGCCCAAGTGGGACCTGGAATCCTGGGTGAAAGGGTGGTCGAACGCCACTTCTGGACGGTGAGGAGATGAGGGTTGGTACTTTTCTTGGGATTCCCCTCAAAGTGAATCCCTTTTTCATTCTCCTCCTGGTTGTGGCATTCTTCTATGGAAGATTAATCGAAGCTCTGCTTCTCTTCGCTGTGGTAATCTGGCACGAAAGCGCCCATGTGTTGACCGCTAAATATTATCGGCTTCATGTGACAGATATTGAACTGCTGCCCTTTGGGGGCGTGGCACGCATGGAGGCGCTCCTGCAGCTCAATCCTCAAATCGAATGGGTTGTGGCCATTGCAGGCCCGCTAAGCAACATCATCCTCATCTTTGTAGGTTATACCCTGTTGCCCTATGTGGAAATCACAAGCACTTGGTTTGACTTTTTCGTGCAAGCAAACCTCGGCATGGCCATCTTCAATCTTGCTCCCGTGTTGCCTTTGGACGGCGGTCGGGTTCTGCGTAGTATCTTGGTGAGGACCCGCGGTTTTGCAGATGCTACTCGCATTGCCGCGGTTTTAGGTCAAGTCCTTAGCCTAGTTTTAGTTGGTTTAGGGGTTTATGGTATCTTCTTAGGACAGTATAACTTGCTTATGCCTGCCTTTACAGGTATCATGCTTTTTGCTACAGCACGACAAGAGCAAAACAGTGCCAGTTATGTCTTTATGCGCTATTTAACCCAGAAAAAGCAGGAAGTTCGGCTGAAAAGGGTATTTGTGGGCAGGGAGATTGTTGCCACGGTGGAGACCTCTCTCGGCGAGGTTCTCAAGCATTTTCAACCTCCTTGTTATCATCTGGTCTGGATCCTAGACTTAGATGGAAGAGTAATGGGGTTAGTCAGCGAGTTAGAACTGATTAGCGCCCTTTTTGAACATGGTTTATCTTGTAAGGTAGGGGCTTTAGTAGCCCATAAAATATTGTAATTATCTAATTTTGAAGGGAGTGGTCACATGGACAAGCGTCTATTGCCGCTTTTACCACTGGTGGCCAAGCCAGCGCGTTATACAAATCAGGAACTGAATGCCCAGCATAAGAACTGGGATGAGATTTCGGTCAAAGTGGCTTTAGCTTTTCCTGACATTTATGATGTGGGTATGGGACACTTAGGGTTCAAAATACTCTATGCACTGATTAATGGGCGTAATGACGCATTGGCCGAAAGGGTCTATGCGCCTTGGGTTGATCTGCAAGAACTAATGGAGCAACACCAGGTTCCCTTGACTTCCTTGGAATCTGGTTCTGAGCTCACAGCCTTTGATCTGGTGGGCTTTACACTTCAGTATGAGCTTAGCTATACGAATATTTTGAAAATGCTTGATCTAGCTAATATCCCCCGGCGTAGCAACCAGCGCGCCGAGTCGGATCCGCTCATCATGGCGGGAGGCCCATGCGCCTTTAATGTGGAACCCTTGGCTGATTTTCTTGATTTCGTAGTGTTAGGTGAAGGCGAAGAAGTGATCCAGGAGATTTTGGACGTTGTTATTGCAGGCAAGAAACAAGGAAGAACCAGACAAGAGTTGCTGGTGGATCTTGCCCAAATCGCAGGGGTGTACGTCCCATCTTTCTACGAACCCATTTATTCCGAGGACGGAGTCTTTCAAGCACTTAGTGCTCTGCGGCCTGATCTTCCCGCCAAGATTGAAAAAAGAGTTGTTGCTGATTTTAATGCCCTTTCTTACCCCGAAGAGTTCGTAGTACCCTTCACAGAAGTAGTGCATGATCGAGTGATGGTAGAAGTTATGCGTGGTTGCACGAGGGGGTGCCGCTTCTGTCAAGCTGGGATGATTTATCGGCCACTAAGGGAACGGGAGCCGGAGCGTTTGAAAGAACAAGTGGCGAAACTTGTTGAAAGCACCGGTTACGAAGAGGTTTCCCTTTCATCTTTATCTAGTGGAGACTATTCGCAAGTGGGAGAATTAGTCAGCGATCTCATTGAGAAGTATCAAGGATGCGGCATATCCGTTTCCTTACCTTCGCTACGCCTTGATTCTTTTGCGGTAGAATTGGCTCAAGAGATTCAAAAAGCTAGGAAGACTGGACTAACCTTCGCTCCCGAAGCGGGAACCCAGCGTCTGCGGGATGTGATCAACAAAAATGTGACCGACCAAGACCTGAAAGATGTGGTTCAAGCGGCTTTCGCAGCAGGTTGGTATCGAATTAAGTTGTACTTCATGATCGGTTTACCAACTGAAACGCAAGAGGATCTAGATGGGATCGTAGATTTAGCCCACAAGGTCCTGGCTTGGGGCAGGGAGTTCCGCAGTTCACACAAACTGCCTGAAGTGACAGTGAGCGTGGCTTCCTTTGTTCCTAAGCCCCATACTCCGTTTCAGTGGATGGGTCAGGATTCAATGGAAGTGTTGCGTTCCAAACAGCTCTACCTTAAGGAACGTCTGCGACATCCGGGTATTCGCTTCAGTTTTCCCAGAGTGGAAGAGAGCTTCTTGGAAGCTGTTTTTGCCAGGGGTGATCGCCGTTTAGGACCCGTGCTTGAACGGGCAGTTGAACTGGGATGTCAGTTCGATAGCTGGAGTGATCAGTTTCATTTTGATCTATGGAGCAAAGCTTTCCAGGAACTGGGGATAGATCCCCATGTTTATGCACAACGAGCCAGGGACTTTGCAGAGGTTCTACCCTGGTCTCACCTGAGTCCCGGTATTGAAGTGGATTTTCTCCTCAGAGAATGGGAGCTCGCCCTGGAGGGCACTCCGACTGCAGATTGTCGCTGGGAGTATTGTAGTGATTGTGGAGTATGTCCTAATCTGGATGTGGCCAATTGGCTTGCGGAGGAGAAGAGCGTTGGGTAATACAATTCGTTTTAAGTTTAGTAAAGGACCTGAGGTCAAGTTTCTGTCACACCTTGACTTAGTGCGAGCTATGGAAAGGGCACTGCGGAGAGCTGGGCTTCCCATCGCCTACACTGAAGGTTTCACCCCCAGGCCTGTTATGAGCTATGGTTTTGCGTTACCTGTTGGCGTATCATCCGTAGCAGAATATGGGGATTTTCGCTTTGCTGAGGATATGGAAGCTTCGCAGTTCATGGACTGCTACAATAAGCACTTGCCCAAAGGTTTTCAAGTTCTAGCAGCAGAAGAACTCCAAGAGGGGGCAGCCTCCCTCATGAGTGAAATCAATGCTGCCTCGTGGGAAATAGTCCTTCCTGGGAAAAGTGCTGAGGATGTGGAACAGCGCTGGGGTTGGCTGCAAAGTGTGGATAGCTTTGTAGTGGAGCGGGAAACTAAAAAGGGGACAAGGAGTGTAAACATTCGTCCTCTTTTGCTTGAGGTGGCGAAGATATCTCCTTCACCGCAGGGCACCGTGATTCATTGTTTCACTGCAGTGGGGAATGAAGGGAATCTACGAATAGAAGAGCTAGGCCAGCTTTTGGACTTTAGTCACCTTGGGGCAAGCATTACTAGAACAGGCCAATTTAATAAAGTTGGGAACCACTACCGGCCTCCCTTAGGGAATTGAGGTTAACAATGCAAAGGAAAATAGTGATTTCTGCTTTGCTTAACCAAGTGCAAGTAGGCATTGTGGAAAATGGGCGATTAGTGGAATATTATCTGGAACGTGACTGTAAAGAACGGCTAGTGAACAATATTTACAAAGGCAGGGTGGAAAATATCTTGCCGGGAATGGCAGCGGCCTTTGTTGACATTGGAATTGGCAAAAATGCTTTTTTGTTTTTGGACGATCTACCCACTCCACAGGACAAGGAAACTCTGCGTAAAGGTGATTCTTTGCTTGTACAGGTTGCCAAAGAAGCTGAGGGAACTAAGGGAGCCAGAGTAAAGGCACAAATCGCCTTACCAGGGCGTTACCTTGTTTTGATGCCATTTCAGAATAATACCGGTATCTCTAAGCAAATCACCGACCCGAATGAACGGGAGCGGCTCAAGGAAATCGCCGAAGAGCTTGCTCCCCAGAATATGGGTATAATTGTACGTACTATGGCCCAGGGGTGCACCGTTGAAGAGTTAGCTTCAGATCTTGAAGAGCTTAGGGATGAGTGGACGCGTATTCAGAAAAAGTACCGGGGAAAAACGCAATCACGCCTGTTGTATCAGGATCATGACTTAATTGCCAGGATTATTCGAGATCTATATAACCCAGTGGGAACTCACATAATTGTGGACAGCTCTGAGCTCCAAGAGCGGGTTGAAAGTGAACTAAGCGAACTCGGCCTTCAGCCAAGTACCCCAATTGAGCTCTACAGAGGTAAAGTCAATCTCTTTACCTACCTTGGAATTAACAAGGACTTGGAGCGTGCACGTAATCAACGGGTCTGGTTGGACTGTGGTGGATATCTCGTATTTAACCAAACCGAGGCCCTGTTGAGTATTGATGTAAACACAGGTAAGTATGTGGGAAGTACAGGTCTACAGGATACTGTTCTCAAGACAAATCTCCAAGCGGCCGAGGAGATTGCCCATCAACTTCGCCTCCGTAATGTTGGTGGTATTGTCATTATTGATTTTATTGATATGATCAATTCTGCCGATAGGGAAGCCGTTTTAGACAAGCTAGCAGATAGTCTAGGAGCAGACAAAACCCGAACGAACTTGTGTGGTTTTACCCGGTTAGGCTTGGTGGAACTAACTAGGAAGAAGGCGAAAAGACCGCTAGCCCATCTACTTGAAGTAGATTGCTTTCACTGCCATGGAACAGGAAAGGTAACATCTGATGAAACTGTGGCATTTCAGATTGCCATGGAGGTAAACTCCTTAGCGTTGGAAGAACAAGTGGAAGCAATTCTAGTACAATGTCATTCGGCGGTAGCAGCTCAATTGATCGGACCAGGTGCTGAAACCCTGAAACTCTTGGAGAAACAAGTGGGCAAGACGGTTTTTGTTCGCGGTGATGATACCTTGTTACGGGGAGAATATAAACTAGAGAGTGGTAGTCTTGCCGATTTAGAAAAAAAGGCCCATCCAGTACAGCTAGGTGAGCGCCTAAGAGTTGAAGTATTGGAGCGTCATGCCAGTCACCCAGGTAGCGGTCTAGCTAGGATCGATGGTTTTGTTATTGAATGTCTCAATTGCCAGTCTCTGGTGGGGCAAGAAGTGACTGTAGAAATCGTGGAAGTGCAACGAACCAGTGCTTTAGCACGGTTGATTGAAAGCTAGATTGACAGGGATGAACCTTGGTGTTAGAATGGTTGATGTAGATGTTTGGGTCGCCAGAACCAAGCATCGAAACCGCTCAGAAAAGGTTGAAAACCCAGATATGGTACCTTAATGGCGAGTCTAGAGAAGGAGGTGGACTATATGTACGCCGTAATCGAAACTGGTGGCAAGCAATATCGCGTGTCCGAAGGTGATGCCATCTATGTTGAAAAACTAGATGTAAATGAAGGCGATGAAGTTGTTTTGGATCGCGTTCTTCTAGTGAGCAAAGATGGAAAGACCCAGGTGGGCAAGCCTTATGTTGAGGGTGCCAAAGTAGTAGCCAAAGCCGCAAAACAAGGAAAGCAAAAGAAGATTATTGTTTTCAAGTATAAGGCGAAGAAGAACTACAAGAAGAAACAAGGTCACCGGCAACCATATACCAAGTTAGTGATTGAATCTATCACAGCTTAGTTATGACTAGGATTGAGTTCTATAAAACGGATCATGGCTGGCAAGGATTTAAAGCCCTAGGACATACCGGTTTTGCCGACTCAGGCGAAGATATTGTCTGTGCTGCAGTTTCCATTTTGACACAAACAGCAGTGTTAGGTATTGGTCAAGTTCTAGGAATTGATGCCCAGGTCCATGTTGATGAAACTAAAGGGTTGTTGGTATGTCTGCTTCCACAGGGGCTGAACGAAGAGCAGTGGAAGCAATCCCAGCTGATTCTCAAAGTCATGCATGTGGGTTTGACAGCAACAGCAGAGGAATACGGGGACTATGTTAGTGTGAAGGAGGTGCCCTACCGTGAGAATGAATCTGCAATTATTCGCCTCTAAAAAAGGCGGTGGTAGCACTAAGAACGGCAGAGATTCTGCAGCAAAACGTCTAGGTGTAAAGAGTCATGATGGACAGTTCGTTACTGCAGGTAGTATTATTATTAGACAGCGTGGAACCAAGGTAAAACCTGGAATTAACGTTGGTCTCGGCAAAGACGACACCCTGTTTGCCAAAGTAGATGGTTATGTTTCCTTCGAACGCAGAGGAAAAACAGGTAAAGCGGTTAGCGTAGTTTCTGAGGCCGCGCTTGCTTAGCAGAAATCCCTTTTGTGCTCCGGTGCAAAAGGGATTTTTTTCAAGGGAGGACAGGTTATGTTTATCGATCAAGCCCGCATTTACTTAAAGGCCGGTGACGGCGGAGATGGCGTAGTAAGATTTAGACGTGAAAAGTATATTCCCGCGGGCGGTCCAGCAGGTGGCGATGGTGGCCGCGGCGGAAGCATTTATTTTGTTGTGGATGAGGGTTTGTCTACCTTAATGGACTTCCGTTATCGCAGAAAGTTTGTGGCCCCCTCCGGTCAGGCAGGACAGTCTAAAAATATGGCTGGCAAGGATGGCGAGGACTTAGAAATAAAGGTACCCCCAGGCACTTTAGTGAAAGATGCGGAAACTGGGGAGGTACTTCTGGATCTTACCGTTCCAAAGAGCAGAGTTTTGATTCTCCCAGGTGGGCGGGGAGGAAGGGGGAACACTCGCTTCACTACTGCTACTCGGCAGGCACCATCCTTCGCAGAACGGGGAGAGCCTGGGCGAGAGTTGTGGGTACAGCTGGAGCTCAAGCTCTTAGCCGATGTGGGGTTGGTTGGGTATCCTAACGTGGGTAAGTCCACGTTGCTTTCTGTGGTGTCTGCGGCACGTCCCAAAATTGCCAACTATCATTTTACGACGCTCACCCCTAATTTAGGAGTGGTTTCCTTAGAACCAGGGAACTCGTTTGTATTGGCAGACATTCCTGGGTTAATTGAAGGTGCCCATGAAGGTGTTGGTTTGGGAGTTGAGTTTTTGAGGCATATTGAGCGGACACGCCTAATCCTACACCTGGTGGATGCGGCCGGGGTAGACGGTAGGGATCCGGTGGACGATTATGCCAAAATCAATGCTGAGCTACGTTCATACAGCGAAGAGTTGGCGGAATGCCCCCAAATCTCGGTGGCAAATAAGGCGGATTTGCCTGAAGCACAAGTTAACCTACCGCGCCTTGAAAAGCTTGCAGAACAGCAGGGCCAGGAGTTGTTTGTCATTTCCGCCGCTACCAGTCAGGGAACGGATAGTCTAATGCGTAGGGTGGGCCAATTAGTTCAAGAAATGAAGAAGGCTGATCCAGTTGTTGAGCCGGTGGAACAATTGGTTTTACCCAAAGAAGAAGTCACTCCGGTTGATGAATTCACTATCTTGCGCGATAATGAGGAGTACGTCGTGGAAGGTGCAGGGTTAGATCGCCTACTGCGTCGTCTTGATTTGAATAACCCAGAGACGATTAGCTATTTACAGAATCTATTTGAAAAAATTGGCTTGTATAAAGCCCTGGCAGAAATGAATGTTCCAGAAGGAGCTACCGTTAGGGTTGGAGAATTAGAATTTGAGTATATGGAATGAGGGTTTCTATGCTAACAAGTAAGCAGAGGGCATATTTAAGAGGTTTAGGAAATGAGTTAGACCCGGTTTTCCAAATTGGCAAGGGTGGGCTCTCAGAGGAGATCATCACCCAGCTAGATGCAGTTTTGGAAGCGCGGGAGTTAATAAAAGTGAAGGTACTGAAAAGTTGCTTGGAAGATCCGGCAGATTTGGCAGACGAGATTGCTGAGGCTTTGGATTGTGATGTGGTGCAAAAGATTGGGAAGAGCTTTTTGCTTTATCGCGAAGCTATGGAGAAACCACAAATTCAGTTACCCTAAAGGAGTACAAAGATGACTTGTCAGACCATGGAGGAACAGCGATTACCACGGAAAGAAGTGGGAGTGTATCGTCTCGGTATCATGGGCGGAACCTTCGATCCAATTCATTATGGGCACTTAGTCACAGCTGAGGGAGCTCGCTCTGCCTTCGGCTTGGATCAAGTGTTGTTTTTACCTTCGGGAAGACCTCCCCACAAAAAAATGGATAAAGTGACTGATCCTGAACATCGCTATATGATGACGGTGCTTGCCACATTAACAAACCCCCATTTCGAGGTGTCTCGACTCGAGATTGACCGCACGGGGGTTAGCTACACCATTGATACGCTACGTATCCTCAGAGATCAGTATGGGTCTGAAACTGAGCTGTTCTTCATTACCGGTGCCGATGCAATTTTCGATATCATGAGTTGGAAAGATTCAGATGAATATTTGACTATCGCTCACTTTGTGGCAGCCAGCCGTCCTGGGTTTTGCCTAGCGGATCTGCCTCAATCAACTCGCCAATGGATGGAGCAGCATCGGGACCGTTTTCATGTGTTACAAGTGCCTGCCATGGCCATTTCTTCCACTGATATCAGGGAACGGGTGCATTCAGGCTGCTCAATTCGCTACCTTGTTCCAGAATCAGTGGAACACTATATTCTCCGTCAGGGTCTTTATGTGTAGCCAGTACCCTAATTCGCCAGGATGTGTGCGAAACACTGTACATAGAGAGGGGGGGAAACTATGCTTTCAGAAGAGGAAGTCCTAAGACGGAAAGCAGAACTAGAAGAGCGGCGGGCGTGGAAACGTCGGTATCGCCGTAGACAAGCTATCATTTATTCCATTTGTTTTATCATCGCAATTATACTAATGATCATTTCCGCACGTTACACTTACCACAAGGGTGTCAAACAGACTACCGGTCCAGCTGCCAAAGAAGAAAGACTCTTGGTACTGTTCTTAGGAACTGATGAAAAGGCTGAGGCAAGCTCGCGGGCTGACACTATTATGCTATTATCGCTAGATACTAAAACCGGTGATGCGGGAGTTCTCTCCATACCTAGGGATACTAGGGTTTGGGTTCCATCGCGACAGCGGTGGGAGCGTATTAACTCGGTTTATGCCCATGGAGGGCCCACAATGATTATGGAGGCAGTGACTCAATTAGTGGGTGCTCCTGTGCGTTACTACGTGCATACTGATTTCCAAGGGTTTCAAGAAATGGTGGATCTGTTAGGCGGGGTGGAGATCAATGTGCCCCGGAGGATGCACTACGTTGATAATGCCCAAGGTCTCTATATTGATATTAGCCCAGGTTTACAGGTCCTAGATGGGGAAAGGGCACTTCAGTTTGTGCGTTTTCGTGATCGTTTGGGTGACGTGTCTTTGGTGGATCCCTTTAATGATCAATATGACGGTAGGGTAGAGCGGCAACGCCAGTTCGTTGAGGCACTGATATCTAAGGTGCTAAGTTCCGCTTCCTTGACCAAACTACCCCAGCTGGTTACCCAAACGTTTAAGATTGTAGATACTAACCTACCCTGGGAAACAGTGTTTAACTTAGCCCTAAATGCTTCCAAGTTTTCTGTTGATAAGATGAAGACATCTGTACTTCCTGGTAATAGTCAAGTGATAAATGATGCCTGGTATTGGATCGTGAACGATCGCAAGGCGGGTCCCATTATTGAGAGTGTTATTCTAGGTAAGCCAGAGCCACTGCGCGTAATGGTCCTTAACGGAAGTGGCCGTTCTGGAATAGCGCAAGAAGTGGCAGAACTATTAAGGAGCTATGGCTATAACGTCGTTTCTCACGGTAACGCAGAGCATTTCAATTTCCAGACAACGCAAGTTGTTGCTACGCCAGGAGATAGCGAACGCGTGAAACCACTGGCAGAGTTTTTAGGAGCGTCAATTCAGGAAGTGGATGAGGGTATTGAAGAAGTAACTGTAATAATTGGTAAAGACTTTACACTTAAGTCTGAAAGGAGTGTGGGAATTTGAAGGAGAACAGCGCCGCAAGGATAGCCAAGGTTGCTGCTCAAGCTGCAGATGATAAGAAAGCCGACAATATACAGGTGCTAAAAATGCCTGAAGTGATGGTGGATACAGAGTATTTTGTCATTTGCAGTGCATCTACACATGTCCAAATTCGTGCCATCGTAAATGCTATTACCCAGACTTTAGAAGATGAAGGGATTGCCCTATTACGCCACGAGGGACGGGGAGACAATAGTTGGGTACTTCTTGACTATGGAAACGTTGTTGTCCACGTGTTTTTAGAAGAAGACCGTCACTACTACGATCTCGAAAAACTGTGGGCGGATGCCCAGCGAGTAGCCTGGCATGAGTGAAGCCTACTCCACTTTGGCTAGGTTTTATGACCTGTCTATGGAGGTGGACTATGACGAGTGGGTGAGCTATCTTTTAGCTCTCAACGACCGTCATGGGCATGTGCCTCTGAATATTATTGACCTTGGTTGTGGTACAGGAAACCTAACCCTCCCTTTGGCTAAGCGAGGTTATCAGCTTACTGGCGTTGATCTTTCACCCGAAATGGTTACTGTGGCCCAGGACAAGGCTCTAGAGGTTGGACTTGAAGTTCCGTTCTTTGTTGCGGATTTGCGCACCTTCAGTTTGCCGGGACAAGTATTTGACACTGCTATTAGCGGTTGTGATGTCCTGAATTACTTGACGTTGGAATCCGAGCTAAGACAAGCTTTTCAAGCGGTCCATAAACTACTAGTTCCTGGTGGATTGTGGTTATTTGACCTAAACTCTGCCCATAAACTGTCTGAGATTTATGGGAATCAATCCTACGCTGACTTGCAGAACGACTTTAGTTATTTTTGGGATAACAGCTATGATCCTGAAAAGGGGATTGTGACCATGGATTTGACCTTTTTTGTGCAGATTGAAGGGAAAACCTACGAAAGAAAGACAGAACAGCATCGGCAAAAGCTTTGGATACCCGAGCAGATCCAGGTTTTAGCCCCGGAAACAGGCTTTGTAGTCCGGGGATGTTATGACTTTTTGACGATGGAATCCTATAGCGAGAATACAGAGAGATGGCAATTTGTATTGCAGAGAGAAAGATAAGAAGCACCACTAGGGTGCTTCTTTCTTGCCTATTGCTGGTAAGAACCAAATGTGTTCTGAGTTCGGGGGGGATTGGGGAAGGACTGTCCCTTTGCCAGTTCTTGTTCTGCTAGGGCAATCATGCGCCTCACCATATGTCCGCCTACGGCGCCACATTCCCGTGAGGAGATGTTTCCCCAATAACCGGTTTTATACTCTGGGTTGATTCCTAGTTCATTCGCCACCTCATACTTGAATTGGTTGAGTGCTTGAAATGCCTGAGGAATCACTTTAATGTTGCTACTGCTACTACCTTGGGCCATTAGTTCTCCTCCCTTTCTGTTTGTAGATTATCCTAGAATGTTCTGTTTTAGACATGATAGGTTTTGGCATTTTGTTTTCTTTTTTCCAACTACCTTTCGGTTTGTTACTTATTATTCGTGAGAAGGAATCCATGCGAACTAGTGGAATATAAGCTTGGAGTTCGTGATTAGTTTCTCTAGCTATTATGTTGATGATGAAAGGGTGAGCCATCTTGATACAAAGAACATTTCCTCGCGGAGGAGGAGACATACCTCACGGTAAGGCGGCCACACAAGGGAAGGCAATAGAGGTTTTGCCTGCACCATCCATCGTGGTGATTCCTTTGAGGCAGCACATTGGTGCTCCCTGCGAGCCAGTGGTGGCTGTAGGTGACAAAGTAAAGATGGGGCAGGTAATTGGTGAGTCCAAGCAGTTTGTTTCTGCCACCATTCATTCTAGCGTCTCTGGTGAAGTAATTGCCGTGGAAGAGCGGCCGTTGCTTACCGGTGATAAGGTTTTATCAGTAGTGATCAAAAACGATGGTAAGGACGAGGCGGTTGCAGGAGAGAAGTCGACTGATCTCCAAAAGCTCTCCGCAGAAGCTATTCGCCAAGCGGTGAAAAAAGCAGGCGTGGTTGGCATGGGGGGCGCTGGTTTTCCCACTCATATCAAGCTTAATCCTCCCAAACCTGTAGATACAGTCTTGATTAATGGTGCCGAGTGTGAGCCTTATCTCACTTGTGATCATCGTCTCATGGTAGAGCGGGCACCGGAAATGGTACAAGGTTTATTGGCTTTTATGAAAGCCACAGGAGCTAAGCGAGGCATAGTTGGTATTGAAGCAAACAAGCCTGATGCGATAGCCCAAGTTCAAGAAGCGATCAAGGGATACGATGAACTGTCCGTTACCGTACTTAAAGTAGTATACCCACAAGGGGCTGAAAAACAGCTCATTAAAGCAATTGTCAATAGAGAAGTGCCCAGCGGTGGCTTACCCCATGATGTAGGCTGTGCGGTAACTAACGTGCATACAGCCATCGCGATTTATGAGGCTATAGCGCATGGCAAGCCTTCGTACGAGCGCGTGGTTACCATTAGTGGAGGTTCGGTTGTAGACCCTCGAAATTTACTAGTACGCGTCGGTACACCCATTGAAAACCTCTTGGATTTCTGTGGCGGTTTACTTGGTGAGCCTGCAGTTATTGTAGGTGGTGGGCCCATGACAGGTCCGCAAGTTCGTGATCTTTTAGGTCCTGTGGTTAAGAATCTATCTGGAATTCTTGCTCTTAGTCAAGAAGAAGCTGCTTTCGATGAGAATCACCCATGCATTCGTTGCGAACGCTGTGTCAAGGCTTGCCCCATGGGCTTAACCCCGAACTTGTTAGGAGAGTATTCTAATAAGGGGATGTACAAAGCAGCTGAAAAGATTAATCTGATGGATTGCATTGAGTGTAGTCTATGTTCGTATGTCTGTCCTGCCAAGCGCGCATTGGTGACTTGGATTAAGAAGGGCAAGGCAGGCTTAGCTGCTGAGCGTGCCAAGGAAAAAGTCAGCTAGGGGTGATGTGAATGCAGGTGAAAACAGGTCCTTTTCTCCGTAGTCCTATAACGATTAAGCAAATTATGGTTGATGTATTAATTGCACTAACACCTTGCGTTGTGGCCGGTATTGTTTTTTTCGGCTGGCCAGCCTTAATGGTCTTGGTGCTAAGTTCCCTCAGTGCGGTACTTACCGAAGCAATCCTCAAACGTGCTTCGTTTACCCCTAAGGGAATATTTGGTGATTGTAGTGCCTTAGTAACTGGGCTTTTAGTGGGATTAATTCTTCCTCCCACAACCGCCTGGTGGATTCCTATCGTAGGTTCTGTTTTGGCCATTGCCCTCGTTAAGTTAGCATTTGGCGGATTGGGTCATAACATCTTCAACCCAGCCTTAGGCGCTAGGGCAATTCTATTGTTAGCTTTTACTTCCCAAATGGTGAAGTTTGTTGTGCCGTTTGATACCGTTACTGGTGCCACTCCACTCCTTAGTACACGGAGCTTTTCTTGGTCTCTAGTGTGGGGCAATGTGGGAGGCAGTATCGGTGAAACCTCGGTTATTGCTATCCTTTTAGGTGCCATTTACTTGATCTATAAGGGTCATATCAACTGGCGTAACCCTTTAGGTTATGTTGGTAGCGCCTTCGTACTAGCTCTAATCTGGGGTCTAGACCCTTGGTATACGATTACAGCAGGCGGATTGCTATTTGCTGCTGTCTTTATGGCTACTGATATGGTTACTTCACCCGTAACTCCCATGGGGCAGTTGCTCTTTGGAATCGGTTGTGGTGTGCTAACCTTAGTGATTAGGCAGTTTACTCCGCTTCCTGAGGGGGTCACCTTTGCAGTTTTAATTATGAATGCCCTCTCCCCAGCTTTGGAGTCACTGACTATTCCACGTAAGTTTGGCTTAAGCATTAGTCAAGAAACCCGCGTAAAGGGTATTGCGGTGACAGCAGCTACCATAGTTATCTTGGCCGGTGCATTTGTGGCACTGGATCGCTCTCAGCCAGCTGCAACTCCAGTAATCAGCTATGGTCAACATTTACCCATTGCTGAGCTGTTAGAAGACTCTAATTATGAAGTGGTAGATGAAGCGGGTGTCCGTTATTACCTAGTAAGGGATGAGGATGATAATCCAGCTCAGGTGGCATTTGTGGCCGAGCAAGGCGGGTTTAACGCTCCTATTCGCTTCTTGTTAGTTCTGGATCAAGAACACAAAATTCAGAGTGTTAACGTCCTAGAACACAAAGAGGATCCTGGTCTTGGTGAGTTGATTACAAGGCTTTCCTTCTTAGAACAGTTTGTTGGTTTGGATAAGGATAGTTCCTTCTCCCTTGGTAAAGATATCCAAGCAATCTCGGGAGCAACCATTTCCTCTAGAGCACTAGCCAGTGGTGTAAGCAAAGCACTAGAGAACTTTGACTTGGCCTTCTTTGGTCAGGAAGAAGCAGGTACTTGGAATGACGGTACCTATCAAGCCAGTGCCGATTCTTTTGGTGGCAACTTACAAGTTGAAGTAGTTGTCAGTGGTGGTAAGATCGCTTCCGTTAAAGTGCTTGCGCATTCTGATACACCAGGAATATCTGATCCAGCGATCAACGGTGTACCTGGACGCATTGTCGACGCAAACTCTCCACAGGTCGATGGAGTTTCTGGAGCAACGGTGACCAGCGATGCGATTAAAAAGGCCGTTCAAAAGGCTTTAGAACAAGCAGCTGGTGAAGGTGCAGGTCAAGTAGGGGCAGCAGGTTACGCCATTGCGGTTGCGGACGGTGTTCATCGTACTAGTGCCCAAGGCTTTGGTGGCGAGCTAGTACTTGATGTAACGGTAAGTGGTGGAAAGATCACCGCGATTGAAGTTGTCAAAACTGCCGAGACCCCATTTATCGCTGATAATGCCTTTAAACAGCTTCTCCCAGCGATCATTGAGGCTCAAGGACCAGTTGACACGATCAGTGGTGCTACCGTGACCAGTACCGCTGTACTTGAAGCTGTAGAAAAAGCAGTTGCCGGTAGTGCAGAAGAAAAGGTACAAGGAGCTGCTGGTTATGCAATTACAGTAGCTGACGGTGTACATCAGGCCAGCGCCCAAGGCTTTGGTGGCGAATTAGTCCTTGATGTAACAGTAAGTGGTGGGAAGATTACCGGTATTGAAGTTGTGAAGACCGCGGAGACCCCCTTTATCGCCAATAGTGCCTTTGACCAATTGATTCCAGCTATTATCGAAGCCCAGGGCCCGGTTAACACTGTAAGTGGTGCAACTGTGACTAGTACCGCTGTACTCGAAGCTGTAGAAAAAGCAGTGGCAGGAAGTTCAGACGGGAAAAAGGAAGCTGCAGTGAGCTACGACATAACAGTGGCTGACGGTGTACATCAGGCTAGCGTCCAAGGTTTTGGCGGGGAACTAGTCCTTGATGTAACAGTAAGTGGTGGGAAGATTACCGCTATTGAAGTTGTGAAGACTGCGGAAACCCCCTTTATCGCCAATAATGCCTTTGACCAGTTGATTCCGGCTATTATCGAAGCCCAAGGCCCGGTTAATACTGTAAGTGGTGCAACTGTAACCAGCAAAGCCATCTTAGAAGCAGTGGAGAAGGCAGTTGCAGGGGAAGTTGCTGAAGTGGCCTCCAGTGCAACCTACACAATTGAAGTAGCCGATGGTGTGTATAGAGGCAGTGCGCAAGGTTTCGGTGGTGAGCTTGTCGTTGAAGTGACAGTTAGCAGCGGCAAGATCAGTGCGCTTGAAGTTGTGGAAAGTTCAGAAACTCCCTTCATCGCCAATAATGCTATCAAGCAATTGGTTCCGGCTATTATTGAAGCCCAAGGTCCCGTGGACGCTGTAAGCGGTGCCACAGTAACCAGTGGAGCAGTTCAAGAAGCGTTACGTAACGCCCTGAGTATAAAGGAGGGCCAATAGAACATGAAACAATTATGGGAAGGTTTGTTTAAGAAAAACCCTGTCTTAGTGTTGGCTTTGGGGTTGGTTCCAGCGGTGGCTGTAACAACAACCGCCGCGAATGGTCTAGCTCTTGGGATCATTACTACCGTAATCTGGCTAATTGCCACTGTCGTCAACCACTTTATCAGGCCGTTAGTGCCTGCTAATGCTCGGTTAGCGGTGAGGGTAGTGGTTCTGACCGCCTTAGTAGCGGTAGCCTATGGATATCTGCTTGGGCAGTATCCTGGTGTTGTGGCAAGTTTAGGGATTTTCCTACCCTTGCTTGTGGTGAATGATCTCTTGCTCCAGCCTGAAGGTGCAGGAGAAGGTTTGGCTAGCACTCTGTTGCAACGTTTGGGACAAGGCTTAGGCTTTGTCTTAGCCCTAATGGTTATTGGAGTGATCCGAGAGTTTTTCGGCTTTGGGGCCATTTTCGGAAAGCAAATCATGACAGGTTCACTTGCACCTATGTCTCTAGCAAGTAGCGTGCCTGGCGGCTTGATAATCGTGGGGCTACTCTTAGCTCTGGCCAACTTAGTAACCAAGCAGGGAGGGGAACTCCATGACTAATGGATTAGACATTCTAGCACAGACGATTGTTACTGGTAACCTGGTCCTGATCCAAGGCCTCGGTCTTTATGCCCTGACTCGTTTCACTAAAGATGTGAAAAGTGCGGCACAGGCAGGACTCAACACCTTTGTCGGTATGTTGGTAGGAGCAGTTTTGTTGTGGCTCTTAGACGGTATCGTTCCAACTAATCCGACCTTCCAGATTGGCTTTTATCTAGTAGTGGGGCTAGTGGCTGCTGTAGCGGCAGCCTGGATCTTGCGTACGGATAGTTCTCTGGAGCAAAAAGCTATCGACAGCGCTCTGATCGGCATGCTCCTTCTGATGGGTAACGACGGCATTACCGGAGTGCAGAATATTTGGGTAGCTTTAGGCGCTGGTCTGGGCTATGCGTTAGTGCTCGTGGTAATGGCGACTATACGGAAACGTCTAGAGCTGGCACCAGTACCAAA
This sequence comes from Bacillota bacterium, assembly GCA_012799255.1. The sequence continues at coordinate 4,051 of JAAZLQ010000322.1, read as the reverse complement.
GGCATTAAGGGGAACTCCCATATTGCTAATTACCGCTGGTTTGTTAGGTCTTGCTTTACTAGGTTTCCGCTTCTAAGCTTAACACACTCCAAGGGAAGCATGCTTTCCTTGGATTTTTTTTATTACTAAACTTATCTGAAAAAGCAGGTTTTTTACAAAATATGTGGAAATAGAAAGTGCCCAGGGAGTGGAAGGAGAGAGTGTTATGCCTACCAAACAGAAGGTCATCCTTCTTATCCTTGTGTTGCTTAGCGCATTACAACAGGGTTTTCGCTGGTATATTAACAGTAAAGAAGTCAGTTTGGATCCACCCACTGCTGCAGTTGTTCAAGCTGCAGAACCAGCTCAGTTCCAAACGCACAACCATTGCCCACTTGTTCATGTAAACAGCGCTGGCATGGCTGAGCTTCAGACACTACCCGGAATTGGACCCGTTTACGCGGAACGCATCATTCAGGAGCGCAAAGAGCGTCCATTTCTCGAAAAACATGACTTATTGAGGGTTTCTGGCATTGGAGAAAAGCGTTTGTCCCAAATCGTACATTTAATCTGCCTGTACTATGAAGAAGATGCGGAAACCAAGTAGCTCTTTGTTGTTCTTTCCCTTTCTAGCTCTGGGAATCTATCTTGGTTCCCTGAGCTTTCTTGACTTGAAGTCAGCGCTAATTATTCTCGTGGGCCTAACGATAGTTTGGCTAGTCTTGGCCTATCAGGGGAAGTCGTGGGGAGAAAATCCCTGGATCTATCGCTTGATACTTGCTCTAGGTGCGGTTGTAGTAGGACAAATAGCAGTGATTCCTCAACAGGCCTGGGTAATACCTCAGAAAGGCGAGTTCACTGGACAGATCTATGAAGTACGTCCTTTGAGCTATGATCAGCGTCTATTGGTACGCCTAAGACGCTCGAGACTGCAGGTGGCTGTCCATATACCTTCCGACCTGTCTGTGCAGGTGGGCGATGAGCTTACTTTCTCAGGCACAATAACTCTTCCCAAGAAAGCACCTAACCCCGGAGTGTTTTGCTATCGTAGCTATTTGCGGAGCTTAGGTGTCTTTGGTGTCTGCTATCCAGACGAGTACGAAATTACGCACATACCAAGACAGAGTCTCTTGGAGCGTGTACGTGGATGGTTGAGGCACAATATAGTTGAAACATTGCGCGATCCGGGTTTAGTCTTGGCCTTAGTTTTAGGGGAAAGAGAGCAGTTAGGTACGGCAAGGCAGGAAGTCTGGCGCGAGTTAGGTATTTCGCACCTATTAGCTATTTCAGGTATGCATGTGGGATTTGTTGCCCTGGCTGTAGGGCTCCTAGTACGACGTCTTCCTGTTCGACCACTTGTGAGGTTGCTTCTAGTTCAAAGTACTCTCTTGGTTTACATCATTTTATCTGGAACCGGAGCTTCGGGATGGCGGGCCTTGCTTGTCAGCATGCTCGGTGGTTATGCTGGATTTATCGGTTCCAGACAAGACCCTTTGCATATTTGGGCAACGGCAGGCTGGCTCTTGCTTTTAGCGAAGCCAAACCTAGTGTTTGATTTAGGATTCACTCTTTCTTTTGCAGCTTCTGGCGGGATCTTGTTGTGGCGACCAAGCATTAAGTTGAACTGCCAGAACAGGGTGCTAAACTACTTAGCAAACTCTCTTCTTATTTCAACTATAGCTCAGCTAAGCTTAGCGCCCTTCTTGCTGCATTACTTCGGGGAAATGGCGATTATCGGTCCTGTGGCAACACTAGTCTTTGTTCCGTTAGTTGTAGTCTTGTTAGTAGGCGGTTTCTTGGTTGCTTTGGGCTCAGGTTCATTTGGCGTAGGGTATCTTCTTAATCTCATTATGACCTTAGTGGACGTATTAGAGAGTTTCTTAAAACCCCTTTCCTGGCAGTGGAGACTTGGTAATATCAGTCTGGCTGAGATCTCACTCTGGTGGAGTCTCTTTGTTTATGCCGGTTGGTGTTTAAGACGCCCACGCATAACAAAACCGAAGCGTACCTATGCCCGCCTTGTTACCCTTGCGGTTATTGTTCTCTTTATATCTTGTCTTCCTCCACTGGTTAGGAGACCTCTGGAGGTAACGGCAGTCAATGTGGGCCAGGGTGACTGTTTCTATTTGCGAACACCAAGTGGTCGACATCTTCTAATTGATGGAGGGGGTGATACATCATATTGGCAAGAACGTGGGCGTAATGTAGGTTTAGAACGCTTAGTGCCCTATTTGCAGCACCGGCAGGTAGAGCAGCTAGATTATGTGATTCTGACCCATCCTCATGAAGATCATCTCTTCGGGCTCTTAGCTGTGCTAGAACACTTTGAAGTGGGAATGATCATCGATAATGGCCATGAACGTCCCAGCCCAACCTATGAACGCTATCTTGAGTTGATTGAGCAAAAGAACATTCCTTACCATGTGGCCAGGGCGGGGGAGGTTTTAGATCTTGGTGACGACATTTCTTTAAGCATTCTCTATCCAGAAAACTTGCGGCTTGGGCTGCCTTCCTCCTATAACAACAACTCACTGTTGTTGCGTCTGCAATACGGTGGAGTTAGGCTTCTTTTTACCGGGGATCTTGAAGCGGCGGTGCTTTATGATCTAGCCCATGAACCAGCGGTGGACTTGCGTTCTCAGTGGCTAAAAGTTCCTCACCACGGAAGTCGGGGGAGCTTGGCTGAGGATTTTTATGCAAAGGTTGATCCGGCCTGGGCAGTAATCTCAGTGGGAGCCAATAGCTTTGGCCACCCCCATCAAGAAGTGTTGGAGCTCTTCGAGCAGCGCAAGATTCTGTGGCGAACTACCGTTGAGGGTCCGGTAACTTTTCAGGTTTGGTGGGGAGTGTGGGGAAGGTTTAAGTGGACTCCATCGTGAATTAGATAGATAGGAGTGATGTTGGTGGATAGAAATCATCTCAAAACACTTGAATCAGAACCTCTACCACGGGTCCTTGTAGTATACGGTCCAGAGACTTTCTGGCATGACAAGCTTTATAAAACCTTGCATAAGCGAGCGTCCAGCCATAGCTTGGCTGAGTGGAACTGGTCAGTCTTTCATGGGACAAAGGAGTTTGAACTGGAGGCACTCCTGGTTGAGCTAGGAACTATTCCTTGGGGCGGTGCCGAAAAAATAGTGGTGCTCAAGGACGCGCAAGCGGTGCCCAGCGATATTATGGAGAAGTTGGCTACATGGCTAGAGCAAAACCCCAATGCCAACTTCTTAGCCATTTTCTTGGATAAAGTAGACAAGCGCTGGAAGTATCTGAAGATTCTCAGGCAGTTTGCCCTGGAGATTGAATGCAAGCCCCTGGAGGAAGCCGCACTTGCCCGTTACGTACAAGATTATTGCACCGAGCAAGGGAAAAAGATGACCATGGATACAGTGGAGGTTTTTTTGGCAAGGGTAGGAAATAACCTGCAGGTTGTTCACAATGAGTTAGACAAGCTCCTCGCTTTGAGCACAGATTGGGAAGAGATTACGGCAGGCCATGTCCGGGCTATCACTTCCTTATGGCCCGGACAAATTGAAAATCATACCGTTTTTCACATGACAGACTATATTGTACAGAAGAAGCGCCATGAGGCACTAGAAGTACTTAACTTGCTTCTTTCCTCTGGTGAATCACCTTTACGCATCTTGCCCCTAATTGACAGGGAATTACGCTTACTACTCGCTGCCAAGACCAGTGCTGGAAATTTAGAGCAAACAGCTCAACAAATGGGAGAAAACTCAGCCTTTGCCTTGAAAAAACTCCGGACACAGGCTAGAAAGTATGATTTAGATGAGATCTTTGCAGGATTTGCCGCAGTCGTCCACGCTGATCGGGAGTTGAAACTGGGTGTCCCTGGCCCGGAGGTGCTAACTGACCTCATCATCAAATTAACCTAACTTTTGGAAAAACAAAACGCCTCATCCAATATTGGAAGGGCGTTATTATTTTACGCTTGTTTGGCTAGGTTCTTGGTCAAACGTGACTTTTTCCTAGCAGCTGCGTTCTTGTGGATAATACCTTTAGCTGCTGCTTGATCCAGAGCCTTAATTGCCTTTTGAAGGTGGGCAGGGGCGTT